>DATEJA010000033.1:0-12076 GCA_035278405.1 Sphingobium sp.
TCTGACCAACGACCTGTCCTGGGAAAGGCTGGCGGGCTATCTCGACCTTATCGAACTTGGCGAGAAGATCTTCCCTTCCCAGCTGGCGCAGAAGCTGATCGACGAGACAGAACCGTGCGAGCAGGCAGACATGGAAGAGGCAGCGACGGTCGATTCGGCCAACCTGTCCGCACGCGAAATGGACATATTGCGCCGCCTGATCGCCGGTCTGCCGAACAAGGTCATTTCGCGGCAGCTCGCCATCAGCGAGGCGACCGTGAAGGTTCATGTGAAGGCGGTACTGCGCAAACTGCGTGTCGCCAACCGCACCCAGGCCGCGATCTGGGCGGCGGGCCAGGGCATCCATGGGCTGGACGCACCGCCCAGCGCGGCGTTGCCCAAAACGGAAGCAGGCGCCGTCGCGGCAACCATGGGTGCGGTTACCCCGCTGATACCGCCGATCGCGCCGGACAAGGCCGGACGGGTGGCACGCGCCTGAGGCGGTCGCCTCCGTTTCAGGCTCCGCGATCCGCACCGCCTATCCAATGGGCGTAGACGGCGTAAGCCTTTTGAATAGCCGGCACATATTATGTGCAATGGACTAAGCCGGCCCGCCTTTGCATTCTGGACGCGGTATCAATGGCCAATGCCCTTTCGGAGCGCCCGGCGTGCAGACCGACCAGCCTCGTCCGATCCGCAGCTTCACCGCCGTCCGGCGATCCTCGCCCGCCGCGCGCGAGGCGCAGAACTGGATGGATGAACTGCACCGCTGGGAATTCGTGCTGTTGCAGGGCGCGGTCTTCTTCGCCCCCTATATCGCCTTCCGTCATCCCGACGTCTATATCACCATCAGCGACACGCTGTTCGCCGGCGCCTTCCTGCTGCGGCTCTATACCGGCCGCATGGCGGTGCCTTTCGCCCATCTGACATGGCTGTGGCTGCTGGGCCTGCTGATGCTGACCGGCGGCCTGTTCATCGGCAGCGTGTTCAAGGGCGACATGGTCCGCTGCCTGACGCTGGTCGCGCAATATAGCTTCGCCTATCTGATCGTGCCGCTGATCCTGCTGCGCCGGCCCGAGCATGAGGTGATCCGCCTGATCAAATGTGGTGTCTGGGGAATGGCGATCATGTGCGCCATCGGCCTCGCGCTCTATGTCACGGGGACAGGAGAGCCCGGGCCGCTTTTTTCCGGCAACCGGCGCTTTTCGGGCTTCCTCGACAATCCCAACGCCATGGGCGTGCTGACCGTCATGACGTTGCCGCTGCTGTGGTTCCTGCTGCTGTCGGGCCGGATGCGCGCGGTGATCGCCATCCCGTGCATGGCGCTGCTGGTCGTCGGCATCATCCTGACCAGCTCGAACACGGGGCTCTACAGCATGGTCGCCGCGACGCTGATCTTCTTCGGCGGGCGCCGCAACTTCAAGACGCTGCTGGTGCTCGCCGCGCTGGGCGGCGCCGTGCTGATGTTCGGGCAGGACTATCTGCCCACCACCTTCCAGAACCGGGTCCTGTCGGCGGTGCAGACCGGGGACATCGCCAGCGCGGGCACGTTCGAGGACCGCAAGGAACTGATCATCGAGGCGCTGGGCATGGCGGACGAGAATCTGGTCATCGGCCTGGGCGCCGACCAGTATCGGCTGGTGAGCCGCTACGGCCATCCGGTGCACAATCTTTACCTGCTGCTGCTGAACGAGGGCGGCGGGCTGTCGCTGCTGGGCTATCTGCTGATCCTGGCCGTGCCGATGCTGACCAGCATGGTCGCGCACCGATTGCCCGACGGAAAGCTGGTCCTGCTGACCACGGTGACGACCGTCGTGGTCTTCGCCAACGCGCTGATGGGTCAGCCCCATGTCTATGGCCGCGTCTGGTTCCTGTTCATCTTCCTTGCGGTGAGCCCCGCCCTGATCACGGTCGGAGCGCCACGGCCGCGCCCGGCCACCCCGTCCGGCGCACACGGGCTGGGGCGCGCGCAGAGGCCACCACTCAGAGCCTGAAGGATCTTTCAAACCATGGGATTGATCGCTGCCATGCTGAGCGGCCCGATGGGGCGCCGACTGGTCAATATCGGCCATATGCTGACCGGCAATTTCCTGAACGCGGGCATCATGCTGGGCAGCGTCGCGCTGGCAGCGCGCGCGCTGGGGCCGGAAAGCTGGGGATCGATGGTGCTGGTGCTGGCGCTGGCGAGCACAATCGAGCGGCTGGTCCGCTTCGAATCCTGGCAGCCGCTGATCAAGTTCGCCGCCGAAGAGGAGAATGAGGCCGATCCCATCCGCATGGCGCGCCTCTATGGCTATGGCGTGCTGCTGGACATGACGACGGCGGCGCTGTCCGCCTTCTTGCTGGTGCTGCTCGCGGGGCTGGCGCCGCTGGTCGGCGTGCACGGCATCCCGGTGGAAGCGGCGGCGATCTATTCCATTGCGTTGCTGCTGCGCGTCACCGGCGCGCCGGGCGCGGCGCTGCGTCTGGACGGGCGGTTCCGCGCGGTCGCCTATTCGCAGATCTGGACCAACATCCTGCGCACGGGCCTTGCCGGCCTCTGCCTGTGGATGGGGTCGGGCCTGATGGGATTCATCATCGCCTGGACCGTGGCGGAGGTCGCCTACAATCTCTACTTCATCTGGCTCGGGCACCAGTCGCTGACCCGGCAGGGCGTGCCCTTTCCGCTCAGCGTGTCGCTGCGCGGACTGAAGCAGGACTTTCCCGACTTCCTGTCCTTCGCCTGGAGCACCAATCTGTCGACGGCGCTGCGCACCCTGACCCATGAGGCGGACGAGCTGGTGGTGGGCGCTCTCGCCGGGCAGGGCGCGGCGGGCATGTACAATCTGGCCAAGCGCATCGCGAAGATGGGGCAGCAGATTGCGGGGCAAGTGCAGACGGTGATCTACCCTGAGCTGGCGCGCATGTGGCGCAATGACGATCGCGCCCTGTTCCGCGGCACCATCTTCCACACCCAGATGTTGCTCAGCGGAACCGGCACGGTCATCGCCATCCTGACCTGGTTCCTGGGCGAATGGCTGCTGCGGATCGGGCCCGGCGCCCAATATGTCGCGGCTTTCCCGCTGCTGATGAGCCAGGTGGTGGCGGTGCTATTCATCATGCATTCGGCCCCGGCCCGCAGCGCGCTGCTGGCCATGGGCCAACCGCAACTGGTGCTGCATGTATTCGCGCTCAGCACCGTCATCTTCTATGCCGTGGCCATTCCGGGGCTGATCTATGTCGGCCCGATCGGCGCCAGCATCGCGCATATCGTGCTGGCCGTGGTGACGGCGGTGCTGCTGGACCTGGGCTGGGCCTATCACAGCCGGCCGCAGACGGTCGCGGCGATCCCGGCGGAGTGAGTGGCTCTGCCGGGATAGAGGGTCGCCCCTTCTTCTTCTCCATGACGGCGGCAAAGGCAGAGCGATGCGCGGGCCCCCTTCCCCCGATAGCCATGTCACGCTGAACTAGCTTCAGCTTGACGGCCATGGGGGCGGACAGACTTCCCCTTGAATCGATACTCCCGCGACCGGGGAGGTCGCGGGAGCAGAAAAGGCGAAACGAACGCGGGGAAGATCAGGCGTAATGGTCAGCCTGCCGCCGCCAGGGGAAATCCTTCACCCGTTCGTACCAGCGGCGGCGGGCGGGCATTTCGCCGTCGAAATATTCCGCCGAGTCCATGTAGAACTGGACCGCGTCGCCATAGCCGCGCCGGGCATGTTCGGCATAGTCGACCCGGTTGATGACGACCCCATCCACCGGCCGTTGCAGCACCTGCAGGGACGCGCGCACCTGTTCGATCGTGGTGCGGCCCCAGCGCACCACCAGCAGCGTATGGTCGGCCGCATCCATCAGCATGCGCGAATCGCGGGTCGCCAGCGTCGCTGGCGCGTTGATGATGACGAGATCATATTCGGGACGCAGCGTTTCCAGCAGGCGATTGACCCGGCCGAGCCGCATCAGGGCCACGGGATTGCGCGCCGGGTCCCGCGCGCCGATCACGACGGGTTCGTAGGTCGCGACATCGCGCGTCTCCTCGCTGCCCAGCTCCAGCATGGCGGGCGCGGGCAGCAGGTGGCGGGCATCGACCGCGCCCGTCAGATAATCGACCAGGTCGGGCCGCCGTTCGCGCTCCTCGGTCGATCGCAGCACGGTTTCGCTGGGCCGGCGCAGATCCAGGTCGACGACGATCGCGCGCCGCCCCATCGCCACGGCCGCCGCGAGCAGCGACAGGGTGACGGTGGACTTGCCGTCGCCGGTGATCGGCGAGGTGATCAGCACGGTCTGCGCCTGGCCGGGCATGGCAAGATCGGCCACTTCGCTGCCCAGGCCCCGCGCCACTTCGGCGAACAGGGACTGGGGGTCCTTGATCACCGGATTATCCTTCGCGGAGGTGATCGCGGCGCCCGCCAATTCGGGCATCATGGCGAAGGTGCGAAGGCCGAAATGCTGGTAGATCTGTTCGGCGCTCCAGAGCCGGTTGTCGGTCAGCTCGATGCCGAAGACGATGACCAGACCGATGATCAGCGATCCGATGAAGGCGGCGAAAGTGGCCGTCTTGGGCTGCGGCGATACTGGCAGTTCCGGGACGGCGGCCGGCGACATGAGGTGCGAATGGATGCCCGATTCCGCGAGGCTGGTCCGCACCTGCTGGACCTTCGTGCTCATCGCCGCGAAGGCGCTGCGCGCGGCTTCCGCGTTGCGCTCCAGGGCATTGAGCTGGACCGTCGCGGCGGTGTTGGCGAAAGCCTTGCCGGTGATGCTGCGCAATGTGCCTTCGAGCTGGCTGGCACGGGATGCGGCCGACGCGGCGTCGCTTTGCGCCAGCCCGGCTTCGCGCGCCGCATCGGTCTGCGCCTGAGTCTGGGCGGCGGTGATGACGCGCGCCTGTTCGCGCTGCAGGGCGCCGCTGGCTTCGGCGATCTGCGCCTCGACCGCGCGCATGCGGGGATGTTGCGACCCATACATTTGCGACAATTCGCTGCGACTGCGCATCAGTTCATCCAGCTGCCGCTTCTGCTGGTCGAGCAGCGGCGAGGTGGCGGTGGCGGTCGTGATGTTGTTGACCGCCTGGCGGACGCCGGCGGCGCGGGCGCTCTGGGCGGCGCGCATGGCGGCGGCGGACGCGGCTTCCACGGCGATGCGGTTGATCTGGGCATAATCTTCCGATCCGCCCGCCCCCGTCAGCATCTGATGGCTTTCCCGGAAATTGGCGACGGCCTGTTCGGCCTGATGCGCTTCCCCCGCCAGCCGATCGCGCTCGCCGTCGAGCTGGCGGACGATCTGGCCCTGACGGTCGTCGCGCAGTTCGGATCGGTAGGCGTCCAGGCTGGCGGGATATTGATTGGCGATCTCCGACGCCAGTTCGGGCGATGTCGAACGCACGGTGATTTCGATCAGGTCGGAATCCTTGACGCTCTCGATCGAGGTCATCGACATCAGCCATCCGGTGAGGCGCGTCAGCTGCTGGCTGGTGAGAATCGCATTGGGCGGCAGCGGCGCGTTGGTGAAGCGCGGGTCCTGGGCCAGCTTCAGGTCCTGGACCACGCGCTGGCTGAGCGAACGGGATCGATAGATGCCCGCTTCGTTGGACACGCGCTGCTGGTTGCGGGCGGCCATGTCGGGCGATCCGCTGTCGTCATTCTGTTCCACCTGCACCGTCGCCGTGGCTTCATAGACAGGCGTGGTCGTCAGCTGGACCGCGAGCACGATCAGCACCGCTATGAAGACGATCGCCCCCAGCAGCAGTTCGTGCCGGCGAATGATCTTGAAAATCTGCCGGGCGCTCAGGTTGAAAGGCCCGCCCCCGCCCGCTTCCCCCTGCCGTTCAGGCGCCTCCAGAAGCGGAGCGTTGATCGTTCCCGATTGCGTCAACATGAGCAGGATCTCCACGACGGCGTCGTCAAGCCATTGGCCGCCGACCCTCCCGCTTTTGCCTGGTGCAATCAAACGATCTTCGGGCGCGGCCCGCAGGCATAGTGGTTAACCCGTTCGAGTAGGATGTTGAGCGCCCGTGGTATGTCGTTTCAGGCCTCTGCGACGCCATCTGCCGCCGCCCCCATGGGTTCCGCTAGGCAGGGATCAGCCGCCGTTCGTAGCGCCAGGTGGCCCAGACCTGCTGGGCGATACGCGCGCTGGTGCGCCACCGGCTGGACGACAGCCGGGCCGGCGGGCAGGCGTCGCGCTGGCCGAGATCCGGCGAGAGATCGTTGAAGCCGGCCGTGCGCACGCCGCCCAGCGTCGCCGCTTCCCGGCAGAGCGCGGTGAAGCGGCGCATCACCGCCCGGTTGGGGCGTCGGCGATCGCGCGAGAGCATTTCGAAACTGTGCGTGACCAGCGCGAAGGCCTCATGCCCCTCGCGCACCGCATGGCGCAGCCCCGCGCGCATTTCCGCCGCCGACATGGCGCAGACCTGCGCCGGGCGAAAGCTGCCCGGTCGGTCGCAGATGCCCGCGACCGGCAGTTCGGCCACCCCCAGCCGCCGCACGATGCCGGCCTGATCCCCGACCGTCGCGGCGAGCGAGCAGCCATGGCGCCGATAGGCAGGGTTGAGGCTGCTGTCCCAGGTGATGCCGAGCTGCGCCAGAGCGCGCAGCGTGTCGTCATTGGCGCCGAAATTGCCGGCGCGAAAGGCGGTCACGGCCGGCGCCCCCGCCTCTTCGAGCCATTCCCGCGCCGTCCGCAGCAAGGCGACCTGGTCGTCCAGCGAAAAATCGCCGATATTGCGCCCCTGCCTACCGCCGACCGGGGACCGGCTGCCCCGCCCCAGCCATTCAGTGTGGACATGCAGCTGCACCTCATGCCCGCGCCCGACGATCGCCGCGACGATCGGCTTAAGAAATTCCGTGCCATGAATGGCCGCCGGCATGGGATCGACGAAGAAGACCCCCTTCAGCCCATGGCGGTCGAGCTGATCCATCTGCCAGCCGATGCCATAGCCACGCCCCTGGGCCTCGCCCCAGATCGAGCAGCGGACATTGTCGTCGAGGCCCAGGCCCCGCTGGTGCAGCAGGGCCGACAATTCGGTGTCGACGGTGATCAGCAGGGCGGTCATTGCCGACCACCCTTAGGCAAGCCGCGTTAAGGAGCCGTAACGCCCGTCCTGACGTCAGGGGAAATGGGCGAATTCGCCATAGGCGCCCTGGAAGAAGAGCAGCGGCTTGCCGGGCGTCGAGGCTTCCAGCGCGACGACGCGGCCGAGCACGATAAAATGGTCGCCCGCCTCATGCACCGCGTCCAGCGTGCAGTCGATCCAGGCGACCACCCCGTCCAGGATCGGCGATCCGTTGGCCGACACGCAATGAGAGACGCCCGTAAACTTGTCCGGCCCCTTGGCGGCGAACTGCCCGCACAGCGCCTGCTGGTCGCTGGCCAGCACATTGACGCAGAATTTCCCTGCCTGCTCGATTCGCGGCCAGCTGCTGGACGTCTTGGCCGGGAAGAAGGCGACCAGCGGCGGGTCGAGCGAAACCGAGGTAAAGGACCCGACCACCATGCCGGTCGGGCCTTCCGCATCGACGGCGGTCACAACGCATACGCCGGTGGGATAATGGCCCAGCACGCGCCGGAAGGTCGCGCTGTCGAACAGGGTCGGTTCCATGCTGCTCTTGTCCAGTTGAACCGTCCCACCCTGATCCGTGACCTGGCCTGAGTCCATCTTGCTTGTGCCTTTCCTGCTCTGATCGCCCTGCCATAGCAGCCGGACCCCCGCTTGTCCCATCAGCCGGTGGATTATTAATCGCGTCGGCTGATCGCGCTGCTACCTTCCGCCGCCGCATCGCGCTACATCGCGGCATGATCACGATTCATCCACTGGCCGGCCTTCCCGAAATCGGCCCGGGCGACGATCTCGCCGCGCTGCTGGGCGAGGCGCTGCGGGCAGGCGGCCTCTGGCCCTTCGCACCCGGCGACATAGTGGTTGTCACGCAGAAGATCCTATCGAAGGCGGAAGGCCGGATGGTCGAGCTGGACAGCGTCGAGCCGAGTGCCGAGGCGCTCGCCCTGGCGGACAGGGTACGCAAGGACCCACGCCTGGTCGAACTGGTGCTGCGCGAAAGCAGTAGCGTCGTGCGCGCGGCGCCGCATGTGCTGATCACGCGCCATCGCCTGGGCCATGTGATGGCGAACAGCGGCATCGACCGATCGAATATCGGCCCGGGAGAGTCGGAGCGCGCGCTGCTGCTGCCGCTGGACCCGGACGTATCGGCGCGCGACCTGCGCGCCGCACTGGCGCAGGCGGGAGGCGGCGAGGCGGCGGTGGTGATTTCCGACAGTTTCGGCCGCCCCTGGCGCCACGGCGTCATTGGCGTGGCGATCGGCGCAGCGGGGCTGCCGGCGCTGGTCGACCGCAGGGGCGACAGGGACCGTGACGGGCGGGTGCTGGAGGTGACGCAGATCGCACTCGCCGACCAGATCGCCACGGCCGCCGCGCTCGCCACCGGAGAGGGGGCGGAAAGCGTGCCGGCGGTGCTGGTGCGCGGCCTTGTCCTGCCGCCGGGAGACGCGCCAGCGACAGCGCTGGTCCGCCCCCTGGAGGAGGATCTGTTCCGATGAACCGGACCGTGGTGCTGACCGGCGGCGTGGGTGGCGCCAAGCTGGTGCTGGGCCTGATGCGCGTCTGCCCGGCGGAGGAGATCACCGCCATCGTCAACACGGGCGACGATTTCCGCCATTTGGGGCTCACTATCTCTCCCGATATCGACACGCTGCTCTACACGCTGTCGGGCAAGGCCAATGCCGTGCAGGGCTGGGGCCGCGAGGGCGAAAGCTGGGGCTTCATGGAGGCGCTGAAGTCGCTGCGCGGCGAGGACTGGTTCCTGCTGGGCGACGGCGACATGGCGCTGCACGTGCTGCGCTCGCACCTGCTGGCGTCGGGCGAGGCGCTGAGCGAAGTGACGACGCGGTTCGCGACGGCCTGGGGCCTGGATCTCACCATCCTGCCGATGAGCAACGACGCGGTGGCCACTCACGTCATGACCGACGAGGGTGAGTTGGCATTCCAGCGCTATTTCGTCGAGCGGCGATGCGCTCCGGCGGTGCGGGCGATCCGCTTCGATGGCGCCGAAGCGGCCGCCCCGGCGCCCGGCGTGATCGAGGCGATCAGCGACCCGGCGACCCGCGCCATCCTTATCGCGCCCTCCAATCCCTGGCTGAGCGTCGATCCGATCCTGGCGGTGCCCGGCATCCGCGAGGCGCTGGAAGCGGCATCCGCGCCCGTCGTCGCGGTGTCGCCGATCGTCGGCGGAGCGGCGGTCAAGGGGCCCACCGCCAAGCTGATGGGCGAAATGGGTCTGGCCGTCACCAACGCCAGCATCGCCGACCATTATGCCGGCCTGATCGACGGGCTGCTGGTCGATGAACGCGACGATGTCGAGGGGTTGACGGTGGCGCATGCCGTCACCGACACGCTGATGAAAACGCTGGAGGATCGCGAGCGGGTCGCCCGCGCGGCGCTGGCGCTCGCGGACCGGCTAGCGGCGGGCTGACGCCTTGCTCTGCTGGGTCGTCATTCCGGTCAAGGCGCCCGAGGCGTGCAAGACCCGGCTGTCCCCGGCGCTCGGCGATGATGAGCGGCAGGCGCTGGTCGCGGCGATGCTGCGGCAGACGCTGGCGGCCGCCCGCGCGGTGGTGGCGCGAGAACGGGTGATGCTCCTCGGCCCCTCGCGCCATGGGCTGGACGAGGACATCGCGCTGCTGCCCGATCCCGGCCGGGGGCTGAATGTGGCCCTGACCAGCGCGCGCGATGCTGCGCTGCGCGCGGGTATCGATCGGCTGCTGCTGCTGTCGGGCGATCTGCCGACGATCGCGCCGGACGATGTGGCCGCGCTGCTGGAAGTTCCCGCCGATGCGGTGGCGGCGGGACCCGACCGCGCCGGTCTAGGAACCAACGCGCTGTCGCTGCCGCTGCCCGCCGCGGCCGAGTTCCGATTTCGCTACGGCGAAGGGAGTTTGGCGAAACACAAGGAGGAGGCGGAGCGGATGGGCCTTTCCTTCCTCACCATCGATCGGCCGGGCCTCGGCCTCGATATCGACCGGCCCGACGAAATCGGGCTCTGGCGGAGGGGCTAAGAAGCCCTGCTTTCCTGTGTATCGCGCCTGCTGGGGGCTGAGATCCAGTCGCGAGGCTGGAACTGGCCTCCGGCCTTCGCCGGGGAACGGATGAGGAGGAACTCGCTCGAAACGAACGGAGACTCCCCGATCAGAGCGCCACGCCTGCCGAAGCCAGCACCGCGAGCGTCAACAGTTCCGACGCGTTGGACGACATGGTCGCGATCTGCACCGACTTGTCCATGCCCACCAGCATCGGCCCGATCATCGTCGTGCCGCCCAGTTCGCGCAGCAGCTTGGCCGAAATATTGGCCGACTGCAGCCCCGGCATCACCAGCACATTGGCGGGACCCGACAGGCGGCTGAAGGGATAATTTTTCATGACGGTCGGGTTGAGCGCCGCATCGGCAGTCATTTCGCCTTCATATTCGAAGTCGACGTCGCGCTCGTCGAGGATGCGCACGGCTTCGCGCATGTTGGTCAGATGGCTGCCGGGCGGGTTGCCGAAGTTGGAATAGGAGAGGAAGGCGACGCGCGGATCGTGACCCATGCGCCGCGCCACGGCGACGGTGCCTTCGGCGATGTCGGCGAGTTCGGCGGCGGTGGGACGTTCATTGACCGTCGTGTCGGCGAGGAACACGGTCTTGTCCTTCGCTACCACGACATGGATGCCGAACGGGGTGCGACCGGCCGCCGGGTCCATGACGCGCTTCACCTCGCGCAGCGTCTGGCCAAAGGGCCGGGTCATGCCCGTCAGCATGGCGTCGGCATGGCCCATGGTGACGAGCAGCGCACCGAAGATGTTGCGGTCGCGATTGACCATCCGCTCGCAATCGCGGCGCAGATGGCCGCGCCGCTGCAGCCGCTGGTAGAGCGTGTCGACCATTTCGGGCACCAGCGGCGAGTTGACGCTGTTGTGCAGTTCGAAGCTTTCCGGGTCCTGGACGCCCAGCGCCTTGAGCTTGTCGTAGACATGGGCGCGGCCGACCAGCACGGGCACGCCATAGCCCAGCTCGCGGAACTGGATCGCGGCGCGCAACACCACTTCCTCTTCCGCTTCGGCGAAGACGACGCGTTTGGGATTGGTCTTGGCCACTTCATAGGCGGTGGTGAGGACCGAGGTGGTGGGATTGAGCCGGCCCTTCAGCGACTGGCGATAGGCCGCCATGTCGGCGATCGGCTTCTGCGCGACGCCAGTTTCCATCGCCGCCCGTGCGACGGCCGCCGGCACCACTTCCATGAGGCGCGGGTCGAAGGGGGCAGGGATGATGTAATCGGGTCCGAAACTGTGCGACCGGCCATAGGCTTTCGCCACTTCCTCGGGCACCTGTTCGCGCGCGAGATAGGCGATCGCCTCGGCCGCCGCGACTTTCATCGCCTCATTGATGCCGGTCGCCCGCACGTCGAGCGCGCCACGAAAGATGAAAGGAAAGCCCAGCACATTGTTGACCTGATTCGGATAGTCCGAACGGCCGGTCGCGACGATCGCGTCGGGGCGGACCTCCAGCACATCGGGCGGCGTGATTTCGGGATCGGGATTGGCCATGGCGAAGATGATCGGCTTGGCAGCCATCGCCTTCACCATGTCCTGGCTGACCGCGCCCGCGACCGACAGGCCAAGGAACACGTCGGCGCCCTTGATCGCTTCGGCAAGGGTGCGCGCGTCGGTGCGGACCGCATGGGCCGACTTCCACTGGTTCATCCCCTCGGTGCGGCCCTGATAGATGACGCCCTTGCTGTCGCACATGATGACATTTTCATGCGGCACGCCGATCGCCTTGATCAGTTCGGTGCAGGAAATGGAGGCCGCGCCCGCCCCGTTCACGACGACCTTCATGTCCTTGAGTTCGCGGCCCGTCAGCAGCGCCGCGTTGATGACGCCGGCGGCGGCGATGATCGCGGTGCCATGCTGGTCGTCATGGAAGACCGGAATGTTCATCCGCTCTTTCAGCGTCTGTTCGATGATGAAACATTCGGGCGCCTTGATATCCTCAAGGTTGATGCCGCCGAAGCTCGGCTCCATCAGCTCGACCGCGTCGATGAACTTGTCGACATCCTCGGTCTTGAGTTC
>DATEJA010000034.1:0-7854 GCA_035278405.1 Sphingobium sp.
TTCCGCCGCGACCTGGGCGGCGAAGTCGAAGCCTATCAGGAAGTCGCCCGTCGCCTGGGCCTGCTGCCCGAGGGGCTGGACACGACCGTGCTCGACCTCGACACTCACCGCAAGAAGCGCGGCAAGGACTGAAACCAACGCCGTCATTCCCGTCTACGCGGGGATGACGGCGGTCGGTCGCGGCGACAGATCGCCGCTCAAGCCATCAGAGCATCGGCCATCAGCTTGATGCCCAGCAACACCATCAACACATAGATCAGCGTGTAGAAGCGGTTGGCATCGACCCGCCGCACCAGCGCCACGCCCGCGAAGGTCGCGCCGATCGCCACCGGCACCAGCATCGCGGTCGCCGTCAGGTTGGCGCGGGTAAATTGCCCCAGCGCGGCATAGGCGGGCACCTTCATCCAGTTCATCGTGGCGAAGGCGATCGCGGTGGTTCCGACCAGCATGTCGCGCGGCAGCCGCTTGGGCAGCACCCACATCTGGAAGGGCGGCGATCCGGCATGAGCAATCTGGCTGGTGAAGCCGCTCGCCACGCCGAAGACCATGCCGACCCAGTCGGGCGAGCTGGACGGCAGCACGATCGACCCGCCACGCTCGATCCAGAGGCGCTGAAGCCCGAACAGCGTGGAAATCAGCCCCAGCACGCCCAGGACCGTCGTTTCCGGCACCTGCGCGGCGAAGAAATAGCCAAGCGCGATGCCCATCGCCATGCCGGGCAGCATCACCTTCAATATGTGCCGGTCCCAACTGTGGCGGAAGGCCCAGACGCTGACCGTATCCTGCAGGATCAGGATCGGCAGCATGATCGCAGCGCCCCGCACCGGATCGATCCCCAGCGCCATCACCGGCATGGCCAGCGCCCCGACGCCTGCGAAACCGCCCTTGGCCAGACCCGACAGGATGACGGCCATGATGGCGCACGAAAAATAGAGGATATCGGCGTTCATGCACGTGCGCCTAGAACAGAGGCATGGCCGGACGAAAGTCTTTTTCGCGGTCGTAAAAGGCCGCCCTGCCGCTTCAGCCGTTGGCGCGATAGCCGATCAGCACGCCGAAGGTGAAGGTCGCCAGCAGCGCCAGCTGCACCTTTCCATGCGGGTCGTCATAGCCGACGATCTGCTGCCCGAAGGCGAAAAGTGCGACGAACATCGCCAGTGCAAGACCAGCCATCAGGACAAACCCTTTCTCCAGTACGGCGATGATAGCGCGCCTGTCGCTAACAAAGGGATAATGCCTTGCCTGGGAGGGCACAGGGGACTAGGGGGTGCGCGAAAGCCAGTCACGGAGTTTCCTGCCCCATGAAAGCCCGCATCTTCGTCACCCTCAAGGGTGGTGTCCTCGATCCGCAGGGCAAGGCGATCCATCATGCGCTCGAGGGCCTCGGCTTTGCCGGCGTCAATGATGTGCGCGCGGGCAAGCTCATCGAGCTGGACCTGGCGGATGGCACCAGCGACGAGGATATCGACGCCATGTGCCGCAAGCTGCTGGCCAACACGGTGATCGAAAATTACCGCATCGAAAAGGTGGCCTGAGCCATGAAGACCGCCGTCATCGTCTTCCCCGGCAGCAACTGCGATCGCGACCTCGCCGTGGCGTTCGAGGCGGTGAGCGGCGCGAAGCCGGCCATGATCTGGCACCGCGATACCGAACTGCCCGACGATATCGACCTGATCGGCGTGCCGGGCGGCTTTTCCTACGGCGATTATCTGCGCTCGGGCGCGATGGCGGCGCGTTCGCCGGTCATGCAGGCGGTGGCCAAGGCCGCCGAGCGCGGCGCCTATGTGCTGGGCATCTGCAACGGCTTCCAGGTGCTGACCGAAAGCGGTCTGCTGCCCGGCGCGCTGCTGCGCAACGCGGGCGGCCATTTCGTCTGCCGCGACGTGGCGCTGACCGTCGAAAATGCGCAGAGCGCCTTCACCAGCCGCTATGGCGCGGGCGAGTCGGTGACCTTCCCGGTCGCCCATCATGACGGCAATTATTTCGCCGACGCGGAGACCCTGGACCGACTGGAAGGCGAAGGCCGGGTCGCGCTACGCTATGGCGAGAGCGTCAACGGGTCGGCGCGGAACATTGCCGGCATCCTCAACGAAGCCGGCAATGTGCTGGGCATGATGCCGCATCCCGAGCGGGTGATCGAAGCGGCGCATGGCAAGACTGATGGCCGGCGGCTGTTCGAGGGACTGGTCGAAGGGTTGCTGGCGGGGGCTTGATGTCGCCCCGGCGATGCAGGTGATAGTACCGGCCGGCCTGAATTTCACGGTCGAAGTCGGCAAGTTGCTGCCATTAAGCGTTGCGTGCTCCTGCGTAGGCACTTGAACGAGACGAATGGCTCGTGAGAGCCCAGTTCAGACGGTGCGATGATCCATTGAGGGCGGGACTGGGCTCCTGCCTTCGCAGGAGCACGCTTCTTTCAGGGCGAGCATCCATGCCCAAAACCCGTCCCTTCCCGCAAGTCCGCCCCCATCCAGCCGCGCCTCACCCGCCCCGGTGATAATCATATTCGAACGCGCGCCCCTGCTGCTTCGTCAGCACCGCGCCCACAATCGCAGCGCCCGCGCGGCGCAGGCGGTCGACCGCCACGCGCAAGCCGCCATGATGGTTGCGGCCCCATTCAACCACCAGCACGGTCGCTTGCACCTTCGCCGCCAGCAGCAGCGTGTCAGGCAGTCCCAGGATCGGCGGCGCATCGATCAGCACCGTGTCATAGCGGCCCTGCACCCCGGCGAGCAGCACGTCGAGCGCGGGGGTGGACAGAAGCTCTGCCGGATTGGGCGGAATCGCGGCCCCCGGAAGCAGCTTGATGCCGGGCGCGCCGCTGTCGACGATCACATCATCGACCTTCGCCTGCCCCGTCATCACCTCGCTGATGCCATGGTCGGGTGTCAGGCCGAACAGCCCATGCTGGCGCGGGCGGCGCATGTCGGCGTCGATCACCAGCACCCGCCGATCGAGCTTCGCCAGCGCCAGCGCCAGGGCGTGGACGGTCGAGGACTTGCCCTCTCCTTCCTGCGCGCTGGTCACCAGGATGGAGCGCGGGAGGCCCGAGGCGGACGCCAGCAGCAGCGACGAGGCGATCGGCACGAAGCTTTCGGCGGTCGGCCTGTCGCTAGCCGGGACGGTGCCCAGCAGCGGCAGGTTGGCCCGCTCCACCAGCGTGTCGGCCGAGGTCACCGCATCGTCGAAGACATGGCGCCCGGCCACCAGGAGCAGCCCCAGCGCCAGGCCGCCCAGCGACGCCAGCAGCATGGTGATGCCGATATTGGGCGATGACGGGCGCGAAGGCACGGCGGCGCGGTCGAGTGGCTGGATGCGGCCCGCCTGGAAGCCCGCCTGCGACGCCATGTCGCGATAGCGCTGGAGCAGGCTGTCGTGCAGCAGCCGATAGGTATCGACCGACCGTTCGAGGATGCTCATCTGCACCCCGCGCCCGCGCTCGGCCTGGGCCTGGCGCTCGACATCCGCGATCTCGGCGTCGATCTGCTTCTCGCCATGGACGGCGACGTCATATTGCTCCCGCAGCGAGGCGCGGATCGTGTTCGCCATCGATTCGGCCTGGTCGTCGAGCGCGGCGAGCTTCGCTCGCGCCTCCCGCATTTCGGGGTGGGTGTCCTTGCGGAACTGCCGTTCCTCGACCAGTTCCGCCCGCGCCTGCGCGCGCTGGTTCATGAGCTGCTGCATCGCGCCGTTGTTCAGAACTTCGGGCAGGGTCTCGACGCTGGAAAGACGCGCGCTTTCCCACCGCTTCTGCGCCGCGATCCGATCCGCGATCGCCTGGGCGCGAAAGGCGTTGAGCTGCGCCAGCCGGGTCGTGGTGGTCCCGTCGGGCGCGGCAGCATCGCCGCCCTCATCCGTGTTCGCGGCGGGCGCGGCGCCGCTCTGGGCGGCGTAGACCGCAAGGTCGCGCTCGGCCCGTTCCAGATCGCGGCGCGCGCCATCCAGTTCGCCGAGCAGGAAGCGCCGCGCCTGCACGCCCGATTCAAAGCCGCGCTTGAGGTCAGCGCGGATCAGGCTGTCGGCATAGCTGTTGGCGACGCGGGCCGACAGCACCGAGTCGGCGCTGGTGAAGCTAATGCGGATCACCCGGCTCTTGCCCGGCAGGTCGACCTGCAGGTTGTCACGCAACAGGCGGATCACCGCTTCGGTTTCGACCTGCCGCTGGCTGAGCGACCCCTCCCCCTGATCCGGGCGGCGGACGTCCATGCCGTCGAAGAAGGTGCGGCTGCCGACCAGCGCCAGTTCCTGCGCCACATCCTCCGCCAGCGCACGGCTGCGCAGCACTTCCAGTTCGGTCTGCATCAGCGATTCCGTGTCGCCCGGCGCCATCGGCCGCTGCGGCGCGGCGGCGCCCGCGGCGCCGGCGGGCACATCCTCGACCTCGACCGAGGCGGTCGCGCGATAATCGGGCGTGGACAGCAGGATGAAGATGATCCCGGCGAGCACGCACAGCGCCATGGTGACGAACAGGATCACCCGATGCCGCCGCACCGCCGTCCACGATCCCCGCGCCACCGCCAGCGCGCGCGCGGTGCGCGCTTCGCTGAGCGGGGGCGCGCTGTCGGGATCGATCCGGATGGTGGGACCGGCCATCACCGCCCTCCGTCCAGCGCGACGAAGCCCAGGCCGATCGCCGGCGCGGCAAGGAGCGCGCCGCCAAGGATCGCCTTGGCACGCGACAGGCCGACAATGACCATGTCGCCGGGCAGTATTTCGGGGTCCGGCGCCTCCCCCTTGCGGATCGCGGCAAGATCGAACATCGCCGCCTTGCGCTGACCCTCGACCTGGCGGACGACGATGGCCTGGTGGCTGGCGAGCCGGGTCGTCCCCCTGGCCATGGCCACCGCCTG
Source organism: Sphingobium sp. (assembly GCA_035278405.1). Lineage (GTDB taxonomy): Bacteria > Pseudomonadota > Alphaproteobacteria > Sphingomonadales > Sphingomonadaceae > Sphingobium. The sequence continues at coordinate 4,848 of DATEJA010000034.1, forward strand.
GCTGAGGCCGATGCGACCATCGAGCGGGAACAGGCCGGGTTCCCGCACTTCGCCGTCGACGGTGATGCGGCGGCCGACCGCCTTCTTCACGAAGATCGTGACCTGCGGCGAGACGAGATAGCGATCCAGCTGCCGAGCGATGACGTCGGCGGCTTCCCCGCTGGACAGGCCCGCTACCGGCACATCGCCGATCAGCGGCATGCGGACCATGCCGGCGGCGCTCACCTGCGCGTCTTCCAGCGACAGGCCGGGTTCGTGATAGACCTGGATGCGCAGCACGTCGTCCGGCGCGATATGATAATCCTGGCCCACCGCGGGCGCCGCTGGGATGGCGGCATAGGCGGCCTCCCCCCTTGGCGCATCCTCGACCGTCGAGCAGGCGCCCAGCAGCGCTGAGGCTGCCGCCAGGCCAAGCATCCTGTTCATGCCGACGATCGATTGATACATTCCGCCCTGAAACTCCACGCCTTTTCGGCCGCCCATGGACGAGCGACCGCTGCGCGCGGGGTTAACGGGCCGGACAGGTCATGGCAACCGGGGGCGGGACAGCCCGCTTGGGCGCGGGGATGGTCAGATCGCCGCGCGGCCCTGATCGGACATGACGATGCGGCGCGGCTGGTCGGGCCAGACGCCGCGCGTATCATAGACGGCCTTGCCGAAGCGTTCGTCGACGGGCACCGATCTGAACATGTCATGATCGACAAGAATGACGAAAACGCCGCATTGTTCCAGAGCCGTATCGAGATCGATCAGTTCCGCGCCGGTGCCGGCAAACTCCATCGGCAGATCATGGGCATAGGGTTCGACCAGCTTGATACGGCGGCCATAGCGGCGCGCGAGCCGCGCGGCGACCTTGACCGCCGGGCTTTCGCGGAAGTCGTCGATATTCGCCTTGAAGGCAAGGCCGAGGCAGGCGATCTCCTCGCCCGGAAACTCGTCGATCAGGTCGGATGCCTTCGCGACGACATGGTCGGTCTTGCCGTCATTCACCTCGCGCGCGGTGCGGATGAGGCGACTGTTTTCCGGGTCGCCATGGACGATGAACCACGGGTCGACGGCGATGCAATGGCCGCCCACGCCCGGCCCGGGCTGCAGGATGTTGACGCGCGGGTGGCGGTTGGCGAGGCGGATCACCTCCCACACGTCGATGTCCATGCCCTCGGCGATCACCGACAATTCATTGGCGAAGGCGATGTTGACGTCGCGGAAGCTGTTTTCGACCAACTTCACCATCTCGGCCGCGCGCGCGCTGGTCGTGATGCAGGCGCCGCGCACGAACTGGCGGTAGAAGGCCAGCGCCTTGCGCGCGCAACGCGGCGTGATGCCGCCGATGCAGCGGTCATTGTCGATCAGTTCGACCAGGATGCGGCCGGGCAGCACCCGCTCCGGGCAATAGGCGATGGCAATGTCGCCCGCGCTGCCCTGGCCCGGCATCTTGAGGTCGGGGCGAAGCTGAGCGATGAGGTCACGCATCGCTTCAGTAGTGCCGACCGGGGACGTGGATTCCAGGATCATCGTGTCGCCAGCCTTCAGGACGGGCGCCACCGTGCGCGCGGCCTTCAAGACGTAGGAAATGTCAGGCGCGCGATCCTCCGCGACCGGCGTGGGGACGGCGATGATGAAGACGTCGCTTGGCTCGACGGTCAGCCTGGCGCGCAGATTGCCGCGCGCGACCACGCCCTGAACCAGTCCGTCCAGATCGACCTCCTCGATATGCACGCGGCCCGAATTGACCGTCTCGACGACATGGGCGCTGACATCCACGCCCACCACCTGGGCGCCCCCGCGCGCGATCAGCGCGGCGGTCGGCAGGCCGATATAGCCAAGGCCGATAACGGAAACCTTCTGCGCAAGCTTGTCGAGGGGCATGAAATGTTCCTGGGAAACCGATGAATTTCCCTGCTTTCCTGCCCGGAAATGCTGAAGATTTCGGTAACGTCCTCCTGCGTCATCCCAGCGACGGCCGGGATCTCGGGAGAGGAATAACGACTCCCGCTGGGGTGACGCTTGTTATGCCGCCTCGTCCATATCCTCGTCACGCGCTTCGCTCCGGGCGATGATCGTGGCGATCCGTTCGGAGGCGTGGCCGTCGCCGAAGGGATTATGGGCGCGGGACATGGCCGCATAGGCCGCCTCGTCATCCAGCAAGGCCAGCACTTCATGCACGATGCGCCCGCGGTCGGTGCCGACGAGCCTCGCCGTGCCCGCCGCGACGCCCTCGGGACGCTCGGTGGTCTCGCGCATCACCAGCACCGGCTTGCCGAGCGAGGGCGCTTCCTCCTGCACCCCGCCGCTGTCGGTCAGGACCAGATGGCACATGTCGAGCAGTCGGACGAAATGCGGATAGTCGAGCGGCTCGATCATCGCGACATTGGGCAGGTCCCGCAGTACCGCTTCCATGACCGGCCGGACATTGGGATTGGGGTGGACCGGAAAGATGACGGCCACGTCGGGGCGCGCCGCGATGTCCGCGATCGATCGGGCGATCGCTTCCATGCCGCCGCCGAAATTCTCGCGTCGGTGGCTGGTGACCGCGACGATCCGCTTGCCGGTGAACCGGGCGGCAAGATCATCGAGGCCGGCGGCAAGGCTGGGCATCGCCTTCACCCTCTCGGACGTGGCGAGCAGCGCGTCGATCACCGTGTTGCCGGTGACGTGGATGCCACGGACGTCGCGATTCTCCTGGAGCAGCGCGTCGGCGGCTCCCTGCGTCGGCGCGAAATGCATGTCGGCGATGCAGGCGACGACGCGGCGGTTCACCTCTTCGGGCCAGGGGTGATGAATGTCGCCGCTGCGCAGGCCCGCTTCCACATGGGCGACCGGAATCTTGCGATAATAGGCCGCCAGGCTCGCCACCATCGTCGTTAGCGTGTCGCCATGCACGATGATGCGGTCGGGCCGCTCGGCATCGAACGCCTTGCCCAGTTCGACGATCAGCGTCGCGGTCAGGCTGTCGAGCGTCTGGCCCGGCGTCATCACGTCCAGGTCGATGTCCGGACGGATGCCG
>DATEJA010000035.1:0-4812 GCA_035278405.1 Sphingobium sp.
AGCCAGATGACCCAGGCCTGCCGAGCCCACATGCAGGATGTCGCGGGCGTAGATCGGCAGCAGCGCGGTCGCTCCGGCAAGCAGCACGGCGAACAGGTCCAGGGTTATGGAGGCGAGCACGAGCCGGTTGCTGCGGACATAGGTGACACCATCCAGCATCTGCCGCAGCGGATGGCGGCTCGTGTCGCGCGGCGGTTGGGGCACGGGGCCGATCAGCAGCATGCCAAACAGCGCGCAGGCGAACAGGGCCGAGGACAGCGCATAGGCGGCCCAAGGCGCGACCGCATAGGCATAGCCGCCCAGCGCCGGGCCGATGATCATGCCCGCCTGCCAGACCACGCTGGAAATGGCGATGGCATTGGGCAGGACATCGCGCGGCACCAGGTTGGGTGCGAGCGCGCCATAAGCCGGGCCGTTGAACGCCCGCGCAATGCCGACCACGGCCGCGATGGCGAAGATCAGCGGCAGGCTGACCCAGCCTTCATAGCTTGCCAGCGCCAGTAGGCCGGCGGCGGCCGACAGCATGGCGAGCGTCAGCCGGGTGATGACGCGGCGGTCGAAATGGTCGGCGACCCATCCGGTCACCGGAGTGAGAAAGAACAGGGGGATGAACTGGGCCAGGCCGATCAGCCCCAGCTGGGCGGCGGCGCCTGACGTCGTCATGGTTTCGCGCGCGACATTATAAGCCTGCCAGCCCAGCACGATCATCATGCTATATTGGGCGAGCACGCTGGTGAGGCGTCCCGCCAGATAGGCCCGATACGCGCCGAAGCGCAGCGGGTGGCGGGGAGCGATGGAAGCCGTCATGCGGCTTCCTTAGCGGCTGGCCGAGGGCTTAAGCAACTGCGCTGGGGAGAAAGAGCAAAGTGCTTTTTTGACAGCGGAAAACCCCAGCCTGGCGGGCACCACCGAGCCCCGTCAACGGTCCGGGTCCAGGCGGATGCCGCTGACCGAGCCGTTGCGCACCGAACAGACGAACGGGACGGAGCGCTGGTCGCCATAGGGCCCGACCCGGCCTTCCACTTCCCAGCCCGTCGACATGGTGCTGGCGAAGGGCCGGCCGATGACAGCCGCGCCCCGACCAGCCTCTTCCCGCGCCTTGGCCGCGCAAGCCTGGCGCGCCGCATTGGCGGTCGCGATGCGGCCGTAGCCGGGCGAGGCATAGGGTTGGCGCTGTGCATCGCGCTCCGCCTGCCGATCGCGAGCGATGTCGCTGGCGATGGCGGCGTTAGCGGCGCGGCGCAGGTCGCGGTCGCTCATCTGGGCGATGGCGGGCAGGCTGGATGCCAGAAGGGCAACCGAAAGAGCGGCTTTGAGCGTGAGCATCGGATCTGTCCTTCTATTTGAAAAGGCTTCCCAATATGCCCCGCACCAGCTGGCCGGCGATGCCGCCGGAAGAGGAGCGGCGGCTCGACCCGCCGAAGACCGCGCGGCCGACCTCATTGGCGACCTGCCGGCCGACCGAGGATGCGGCGGAGCGGGCGGCCGATTGCAACGCCTTGTCGAAGGACGAGGGCTTGGCCGCTTCCCGGGCGGCGGCGGCGTCCTGCCGGGCCTGTTCCTTGAGCTGGGCTTCGCGCTGTTTCGCCTCGACCTTGGCCTGGGTGGCGGCGGCCTTGTCGGCTTCCGCCTGGGCCTTGGTTGCCTGCGCGGCTGCGGCGGCGGCCTGTCCACGCGCGGCCAGGATCTCCTCGGCGGACTCGCGGTCCACCGTCGTGTCATATTTGCCGGCGCAAGGAGAGATGGACTGGATGACCGCCCGCTCCTTGGCATCGACGGGGCCAAGGCGCGAGCGCGGCGGCGCGATGAGCGTGCGCTGGACGATGCCGGGTGAGCCATCCTCCTGCAGCAGCGAGACGAGCGCCTCACCCACCTTGAGTTCGGTGATCGCGGTTTCGACGTCCAGGTCGGGATTGACGCGGAACGTATCGGCCGCCGCCTTGATCGCCTTCTGGTCGCGCGGGGTGAAGGCGCGCAACGCATGCTGGACGCGGTTGCCCAGCTGGCCCGCGACATCCTCGGGGATGTCGATGGGATTTTGCGTGACGAAATAGACGCCCACGCCCTTCGACCGGATCAGACGCACGACCTGTTCGATCTTGTCGGTCAGCGCCTTGGGCGCATCGTCGAACAGCAGGTGCGCCTCGTCGAAGAAGAAGACGAGCACCGGCTTGTCGGGATCGCCCACCTCGGGCAGCGACTGGAACAGTTCGGACAGCAGCCAGAGCAGGAAGGTGGCATAGAGCTTGGGGCTCTGCATCAGCTTGTCGGCCGCCAGGATGTTCACATAGCCGCGTCCCTTGTCGTCGACCTTCAGCATGTCGTGAATGTCGAGCGCGGGCTCGCCGAAGAAATGGTCGCCGCCTTGGCTTTCCAGCTGAAGCAACTGGCGCTGGATCGCGCCGACGCTGGCCTTGGTCACATTGCCGTAGCGGGCCGAAAGCGTGTCGGCATTGTCGGCGCAATAGGCCAGCATCGCTTGCAGGTCACCCAAGTCGAGCAGCAGCAAGCCTTCCTCGTCGGCATATTTGAAGGCGATCGACAGCACGCCTTCCTGCGTCTCATTGAGGTTCATCAGGCGGGACAGTAGCAGCGGCCCCATTTCGCTGACCGTGGTGCGGACGGGATGGCCCTGTTCGCCATAAAGGTCCCAGAAGATGGCGGGATTGTCGGCATAGCTGTAATCGGCAATGCCGATTTCCTTGGCCCGCGCGACCAGCTTGTCGGCGTTTTTCGCGGTGGGAGAACCCGCCATGGCGATGCCGGAAAGGTCCCCCTTCACATCGGCGAGGAAGACCGGGACTCCCAGTGCGGAAAAGCTTTCCGCAATCTCCTGCAGCGTCACCGTCTTGCCGGTTCCGGTGGCGCCGGCGATCAGGCCGTGCCGATTGGCGCGCCTCAAATTCAGGGTTTGCGGGATGCCGCCGTCCTTGTCCGGTGCGCCAAGGCCGATGAAGATGCCGTCGCTCATATGCGTCACACTCCCCATGAAAAGGTGCGAGCCGCGCCCGCCGGAGACTTGCCTTCCTTCCTATAGGAAAGCCGGTCCTCCGGGCAAGCGCGGCTGAAGAGGGAAGGAGAAGCGAGCCGTGCTCCTGCGAAAGCAGGAGCCCAGGCTGCAAGGTCTTTCCCAATGGCCTGGCCGCCTGCTTTCGCTGGCGCAAATTCAACTCAGACGGGGGAGCAGGAGGGGCGGAGACGCCCCTCCCCGCGACTTACTTGTCCCGCAGGCGCACCGGCAGGAACACCACCGGCTGGCCACGGCGCAGCACCTGCAGCAGGATGGCGTTGCGGCCCTGGCCCGCCACCTGCTTGACCGCCGCGTCCAGTTCGGCCTGGCTGGCGACCGGACGATTGTTGGCGGTGATGATGACGTCCCCGCGCCGCAGACCCTTGGCGCCGGCATCGGTCGATCCGTCGACCGCCGTGATCACGACACCGCGCGTATCGGCCGCGATGCCCAGCTGGCGGATGATGCTGGGGGTCAGCGGGATGGCGGAGATGCCGAGCGATTGCTGGCTGGCCGCGCCGCTGCTGGACTGGTCGTCCTGCTGCTGGTTGAAATCATCGTCCTGCTGCTGGGCGAAGCTGTTCAGCTCGTCTTCCGAGGGCCGCTCCCCGACGATGGCGGTGACGGTCTGCCGCTGGCCATTGCGCAGGAGGACGATCGGCACACGCGACCCGATCGGCTGGACGGCGACGATCGACGAGAGATTCTGGTCCGGCGTGACTTCCTGGCCCGCGACGCTGACGATGACGTCACCCGGCTTGATGCCAGCGCGGTCGGCGCCCTTGCCCGGCTCCACGCCCTGCACGAATTCCCCGCGATTCTTGGCCAGGCCCAGCGAATCCGCCAGGTCCTCGCCCAGCGGGCTGATCTGGATGCCGAGATAGCCGCGCTTGACGGTCTGGCCCTTGCGCAGCGTCTCGACGATCGGCGCCGCCTGTTCGGAGGGGATGGCAAAGCCGATGCCGACATTGCCGCCCGAGGGCGAGAGGATCTGGCTGTTGATGCCGATCACATTGCCGCGCATGTCGAACATCGGGCCGCCGCTATTGCCCTGGTTGATCGACGCGTCGGTCTGGATGAACTTGTCATAGGTGCCGCCGGTGCCGCGATGCATGGCGGAAATGATGCCCGCCGTCACCGTGCCCGACAGAGCGAAGGGGTTGCCGATCGCGATCACCCAGTCGCCTACGCGCGCCTTGGTGCTGTCGCCGAACTTGACGAAAGGCAGCGGCTTTTTCGCGTCGATCTTCAGCACCGCGATGTCGGTCGCCGGATCGCGCCCTATCAGCCGGGCGGGATATTCCTCCCTGTTGGTGAGCGTTACCGTGATGGAGTCGACCGAGGCGCCTTCTGCGCCCGCCGACACGACATGGTTGTTGGTGACGATGTAGCCGTCAGCCGAGATGATGAAGCCGGACCCCAGCGACTGCGCCTGCCGCGTCTGCGGCTTGGTCCCCTGACCCTGACCGAACAGATCGCCGAAGGGCGTGCCGGCGAAGGGGTTCTGCACCTGCACGCGCTGGCGGGTCGAGATGTTGACGACCGCCGGCTGCAGCTTTTCGACCATGTCGGCGAGGCTGGCGGGCGCTCCTGCGGGGGCGGCGGCCTGCATGCCCTCATTCTGTGCGGTCTGGGCGCCGACATTCGGGCTGGAGGTGACGGCGACGGCGGTGCCCCCAAGCAGCAGGGCGCCGGTGATGGCATAAGCGTAACGCACTCGTGACGGTCCTCTCATGAACTTGGCGAGGGAAAGGCGGGACTCTTGCAACAGTCCGATGCGCCGCCCAGCCTTAACCCTCATT
>DATEJA010000036.1:0-3293 GCA_035278405.1 Sphingobium sp.
GATCGCTTCGCTCGCGCCCGAGGTGAAGATCAGCTGACCGTCCCAGCGCAGCGCCGCCGCGATCCGGACGCGCGCATCCTCCAGCGCGGCGCGGGCGGCGCGGCCGTCGGCATGGGGGCTTGAAGGGTTGGCCCAGCGCTCCATCGCGTCGACCATCGCGGCGCGGGCCTGCGGCAGCATGGGCGTCGTCGCGGCGTGGTCCAGATAGAGGCGATGGGCGGCCACGGGCGGCATGTTACTCATTGATTGCGGAAATGGTCGCGGCTTCTATATAGGCGGTCTGCCGCGCAACGCCAGCTTTGGCGTGACGCGCCCCAAGCATCCCACGCGGCCTTCCTTCCCGGGTAGGCGGCCAGAACCATAACAGGTGCCATGCCCGACGTTATCTTCCCCGGACCCGAAGGCCGCCTCGAAGGCCGCTTCAGCCCCCCGCCCCGTCCGCGCGCGCCGGTCGCGATGATCCTGCATCCGCACCCGCAGGGCGGCGGCACGATGAACGACCGCATCACCCAGGCGCTCTACAAGACCTTCGTGAAGCGGGGCTTTGCGGTGCTGCGCTTCAATTTCCGGGGCGTGGGCCGCAGCCAGGGCACGTTCGACAATGGCATCGGCGAACTGTCGGATGCCGCCGCCGCGCTCGATTGGGTGCAGAGCTTCCATCCCGAGGCGCAGACCACCTGGATCGCGGGCTTTTCCTTCGGCGCCTGGATCGGCATGCAGTTGCTGATGCGGCGGCCGGAAATTCGGGGCTTCATCTCGGTGGCGCCGCCGGCGAACATGTATGACTTCTCCTTCCTGGCGCCCTGCCCTTCCTCGGGCATCATCGTCCAGGGCACGGCCGACGAGGTCGTGACGGCAAGCGCGGTGCAGAAGCTGGTCGACAAGCTGCGCACCCAGAAGGGCATCACCATCCATCATGACGAAATCCGTGGCGCCAACCACTTTTTCGAGCATGAGCTGGACCAGCTGATGAAGTCGGTCGACAATTATCTCGACATGCGCCTGGCGCCGGATTCGCCGATCCGGTGAGGCCTTCGGGCCAACGACAAGCCCATGCGTCATGCTGAACTTGTTTCAGCATGACGAGTTTGGTTGGGGCTTGTTCAAAGCCGGTATTTGAACGCGCATATAAATTTTGCGCTTGGCCATCGCGTCCGGGGCCGCTAGCCGCGCCCCGTCATGAGCGCCGACAAACCAGAATCCCGCCTGATCTGGAGCCGCTATTACAGCGCCTTCATCCCCGCGCCGCCGGGCCCCGGCTTTCTCGACCGCTTGAAGGCGGCGAGCGGCGCCATTGGCGGCATCGCGGTCACCGGCCTGCTCTGCGGCTTGATGCTGGGCAATGGCATTGCCCACCCGCTGCTGGTCGCGCCGATGGGCGCATCGGCGGTGCTGCTGTTCGCGGTGCCAGCCAGTCCGCTGGCCCAGCCCTGGTCGGTGTTCGGCGGCAATGTGGTGTCGGCGCTGGCGGGAATCACTATCGCCAAGCTGATCCCCGATCCGACGCTGGCCGCCGCGCTCGCGGTGGGCTGCGCGATCGCCGCCATGTCGCTGCTGCGCTGCCTGCATCCGCCCGGCGGCGCGGTGGCGCTTTCCGCGGTCCTGGGCGCCGCTCATGCCGCCCCCAGCTACATGTTCGCCTTCGTGCCGGTCGCGCTCAATACCGGGCTGCTGGTGACGGTGGCCATCATCTTCCATCGCCTGGCCGGCCACAGCTATCCCCATGTGCCGCCCAAGCCGGCAAGCCCGCATGGCACCGCCGATCCGGCGCCGCTGCTGCGCACCCCGCCTTCGGACGAGGATCTGGAGGAGGCGCTGCAGGCCTATGGCGACGTGCTGGACGTGGACGCGGCCGACCTTCAGGTCGTGCTGCACGACGCGGAAGTGCGCGCGGCCGAGCGCAGCCAGGGCGCGCTGACCTGCGGCGAGATCATGTCGCGCGACGTCATCAGCGTGCGCGAAAGCCAGCCGATCGCCGAGGCGCGGCAATTGCTCCATGCGCGCCGCCTGCTGTCGCTGCCGGTGCTGGACGATGCCGGGCGGGTGCGCGGGCTGCTGGGGCCGCTCGACCTGGCGCGCGAGGGCGAGGCGGTGCGCGACATCGCGTCGGAACCGCTGCTGGTGACGGCCGACACGCCGGTCGCGGAGCTGCTGCGGCCGCTGACCGGCGGCACCCGGCGCGAGGCGATCGTGGTGGACGGCGACAGGATGCTGCGCGGCCTGGTCACGCAGACCGACCTGCTGGCCGCCGTCGCCCTGCGCGCCTGATCAGTTCGGCTTCTTTTCCAGCATCGGCACGTCGGGACCGGGAATGGCGGTGATCGCGACATTGGCGAACATCACCAAACCCGCTATGATCATCAGCGTGCCGCGCTTGCGATCGCCCCTTTTGGTGATCGCGTAGATACCCCCGCCGGTCAGGAGCAAGCCCGCCAGCATCAGGATGGAAAGAATAGTGCCTGCCATGCAGCAGGCCATAGGCGTCCCGCTGGACTGTGGCAATTGCGCGCCCGTGCCCGTAAGAGGCGCGGAAACGAATCACCTTTTGCGTGACAGGATTGTTTCAACGTGAAAATCGCCATCGCTTCCGATCATGCCGCTGTCGATCTGAAGGCGGAACTTGCCGATTGGCTGCGCGCCGAAGGGCATGATGTCGACGATCTGGGGCCGGCGACCGCCGACCGCGTCGATTATCCCGACTTCGGCTACAAGCTTGCGGCCGCCGTCGCTTCGGGCGCGGCCGAGCGGGGCATCGCGCTGTGCGGTTCCGGCATCGGCATTTCGATCGCGGTCAACCGCAATCCCGCCTGCCGCTGCGCGCTGGTGTCCGAGCCGCTGTCGGCCGCGCTCAGCCGCGAGCATAATGACGCCAACGTCCTGGCACTCGGCGCCCGCCTGACCGGCGTGGACATGGCCAAGGCCTGCGTCACCGCTTTCCTTTCCACCGAATTCGGCGGTGGCCGCCATGCCGGCCGTGTCGAAAAACTCTCCCAGCCCGCGCTTTAAGGAGCCTGCCCTATGAGCACCGCCGCCCTCGCCCCCGACCTTTCCGATATCCGCGCGGAAGGCTATTTCTCGCGCAACCTGGCCGATGCCGATCCGGCGGTCTTCGCCGGCGTCGCCAAGGAACTGAAGCGCGAGCAGAACCAGATCGAGCTGATCGCGTCGGAGAACATCGTTTCCAAGGCGGTGCTGGAGGCGCAGGGTTCGGTCTTCACCAACAAATATGCCGAAGGCTATCCGGGCAAGCGCTATTATCAGGGCTGCGCGCCGTCGGATGAGGTCGAGCAGCT
>DATEJA010000037.1:0-16748 GCA_035278405.1 Sphingobium sp.
CCATCCGGACAACCCCTTCCGCCGGACCAGCCGTCGCCCTACGCTCCTCCGACAACACCATCCCCGTACGCCCCACCGGTCCCACCGCCGCCGGCTCCCCCGCCGCCGCCGCCGGTCGCAGCCTCGCGCGCCTCGCCGCGCAGCTCGCCGGGCAGCTGGCTCAGCGACGCCGACTATCCGAGCCGCGCGCAGCGTGAAGAACGCTCGGGCACGGCCGGCTTCCGGCTGGAGATCGGCCCGGATGGGCGTGTCACCAACTGCACCATCACTTCCTCGACGGGCCATGCGGACCTCGACGAAGCGACCTGCCGTCTGCTGCCGAAGCGTGCGCGCTTCAAGCCGGCCGTGGGCGGCGATGGCCAGCCGATGGCGGACACCTACAATGGTCGTATCACCTGGCGACTGCCTGAATGATTGTGATGGGAAGGCAGGCGCTGCTGCCGCCTTCCCCTTCTTGTTGATCCTTTGAGAGGGAAGTCTTGAAAATGTTGATGTATCTCGCAGCGGCGGCCGCGCCGAAGTCGGAGAACCCCTACGGCCTGATGGAAGCGCTCCAGCAGGGCGGCCTGATCGCGCAGACCGTCTTCGGTATTCTCTGCCTCATGTCGGTCGGCACCTTCTACATCCTGTTCACCAAGCTGATCGAACAGCAGAAGGTGATCAACCAGGGCAAGAAGGTCCGCGCGACCTTCTGGCGCGCCGCGTCGCTGAAGGAAGGTTCGGCGAAGCTCGAAAAGAATTCGGCCTACAAGCAGATCGTCGATGACGGCATCAAGGCCCAGGACGAACATGGCAAGCTGAAGGATCCGGTGGAAGCCCATGACTGGCTGCACGGTTCGCTCGCCCGTTCGGAAGCCGCGATCAACTCCAGCCTGGGTGGCGGCCTCGCCTTCCTCGCGACCGTCGGTTCGACCTCGCCGTTCATCGGTCTGTTCGGTACGGTTATCGGTATCTACCGCGCGCTCATTAAGATCGGCGCTGCCGGTCAGGCCTCGATCGACGCCGTCGCCGGCCCGGTCGGTGAAGCTCTGATCATGACCGCGCTGGGTCTGGCCGTGGCCGTTCCCGCGGTGCTCGCCTACAACTTCCTGCAGCGCCGCAACAAGTCGATCGCCGAGCAGCTCAACGGCTTCACCGTCGATCTGCTGGCCTATCTGGTGTCGGACGGCGCTGTGAAGCCCTCCTTCGCCACGGCTCCGGCTGCTCCGGCCGCCAAGCCGGCCGCGGCGCAGACCAAGGCCTGATTGGGTCAAGGCGCCGGTGCGGGAACCGGCGGGCGGCTGCGACCGCATGAGGTTCCCCCACCGGCCATGGGCCCCGGATCTGCCGGGGCACCATCGACACGCATGTTAGGAAATTATCAATGGCAATGAGTGTTGGCTCCGACGGCGGTGATGACAAGCCGATGTCCGACATCAACACGACGCCGCTCGTCGACGTCATGCTGGTGTTGCTCATCATCTTCCTCATCGCGGTCCCGGTCGTTGTCCAGACGGTTCAGCTGCAGCTCCCCAAGGTGGCCTTCGAGCCGACCACGACGAAGCCGGAAAATGTCTCGCTGTCGGTCACCCAGGCGTCTGACGGCAGCTGCGCGGTCTACTGGAACCTGACCAAGGTGTCTTCGGGCGAGCTGCTCGACCGTGCGGTCGCGAAGCTCGAAGCGGACATCAAGAAGGCGGGCGGCGTTGAAAATCTGACGCCCGAGGATCTGCCTGAAGTGCATATCCGCGGCGACATCAACGTCCCCTATCGGTGCATCGGCGGCACCATCTACACGATGCAGCGCGCCGGTTTCCCGAAGGTCGGCTTCATTTCCGAGCCCGAACCGGGCACGAATGTGCAGCGGCTGTAAGTGTCGTTTTTTGTTTGACGCATTTTCTGATCGAATGGCCGGTCGACGGCCATTCTGGAAAATGCTCTAGGAGTATCGCCCCATGGCAATGAGTGCCGGAAGTGAAGATGGCGAGCCGATGGTGGAAATGAACACGACGCCGTTGATCGACGTCATGCTCGTTCTCCTCATCATGTTCATCATCACGATCCCGATCCAGACCCACGCGGTCAAGATCGACCTGCCGCAGAACGCGCCGCCGACCGACAGCGTCATCGACCCTGTCAAGAACAAGGTGGCGATTGATCCCAGCGGCATCATCACCTGGAATGGTTCGGCCATCGACCTGCTGACCTTGCGTCAGTATCTGCAGCAGTCGCTGCGGCTGCCGGTCGAACCCGAACTGCAGTTCCAGCCGAACGCCGCCACCCGCTATGTCGTCGTCGACGAAGTGCTGGCGGAGATCAAGCGCGCAGGCGTGACGAAGCTCGGCTTCGTCGGCAACGAACAATATGGCAATTTCTGACGTCTGAACGCGCCACCGCTCTGGCCGGGAATGTCTGACTTCCCGTTCCCAGGCGGGCAGGGGTGACGCGATCGGATTTCGGCATGTCGCCAAATGAGGGGCCGCCCGCGCGGCCCCTTTTCTTTGCCTTCCTACGCCGCGCTTAAGGCTTTCTTAACCCTGATCGGCGATGGTCGCGACGAGGGACGCGACATAGCCATGGGTGCAGAATATCAGATCGACATGACGCGCAGGAACGGCCGCCTGGCCGAACGGCGCCATGTCCGCGTCCCGGTCAAGGTCCGCCGTCCCGGCGAGACATGGTTCAAGAGCCAGATCGCCGACCTGTCGATCAACGGCTTCCGCCTCCAAAGCTTCATGAAATTGAACAGCGGCGACACGCTCTGGATCATGCTGCCGGGCTTCGAGGGACGTCGCGCGCTGGTTCTCTGGACACGCGGCCATGAAGCCGGCTGCCAGTTCGAACGCGCCCTCCATCCCGCGATCCTCGACCATATCGTCAAGATCAGCCTCTGATCCGTTCGCACTGAACCGTTCCGCGCCCGGCACAAGCTTCCGTATTCGGAGGGCCGCGCAGCCGCCCGCCCGGCGAAATCGACGCCGGCGCTTGGCTTGATCCTGCGACTTCGCTCAGCGCCAAGGCAGACGCTCAGCCAAATATCGGGTCTTTCCTCAGGCTCCGGCAAGGCGCATCAAGCGCGCGAAGGCTACTATGGAATGTCCGCCACTCGCAGGGCCAGGCACCCGAGCGAAGCCAGCGCGCCTAGTCAGGCCGTCGGCGCATCCTGAAACTGCAGGCTCGCGAGCCGGGCATAGAGGCCCTTCTGCGCCATCAGCGAGCCATGGTCGCCCTGCTCGACGACGCGGCCTTCGTCCAGCACGATGATGCGGTCCGCCGCGCGCACCGTCGCCAGCCGGTGGGCGATGACGATGGTTGTGCGCCCCTTCATCAGCCGGCCGAGCGCATCCTGCACCAGACGCTCGGATTCCGCGTCCAGCGCCGAGGTCGCCTCGTCCAGCAGCAGGATCGGCGCGTCGCGCAGCAGGGCGCGGGCGATCGACAGGCGCTGGCGCTGCCCGCCCGAAAGCCGGGCGCCTCCTTCACCCAGATAGGTGTCCAGCCCCTCCGGCAGCCCGCGCAGGAAGCCTTCGGCATTGGCGGCGCGCGCGGCTTCCCATATCGCCTCGTCGTCGGCATCCCATCGGCCGAAGCGCAGATTGTCGCGCGCCGACGCGGCGAAGATCACGCTGTCCTGCGGGACCATCGCCATCATGCCGCGCACGGCGCCAGGGTCCGCATCGGGCAGGGCGACGCCGTTGAGGCGGATCACCCCCGAATCCGGATCATAGAAGCGCAGCGCCAGCTGGATCAGCGTCGACTTGCCCGCGCCCGAGGGCCCGACGACGGCGACCGTCTCGCCCGGAGCGATGTCGAGCGAGACGCCATGAAGCGCCGCCTGGTCCGGGCGCGTCGGATAGCTGAAATGCACCTGGTCGAACTGCAGCCGCGCGCCGTGCGTGGCGGCGGGCAGGGGCAGGGGATGCGCCGGCGCGAAAATTTCCGGCCGCGCGGTCATCAATTCATGCAATCGGCTCGCCGCGCCGGCGCCCCGTAGCAGGTCGCCCCATGTTTCCGACAGGGCGCCAAATGCGCCCGCGACCAGGCCGCCCGTCAGCACGAAGGCGGCGATGCTGCCGCCCGAAAGCCGCCCCGCCGCCACGTCGAGCGCGCCCTGCCACATGACGGCCGTGACCGATCCGAACACCAGCGCGATCACCACCGCGGTCATGATCGCGCGCAGCAGGATGCGACGCCGCGCCGTCGCGAAACCGGCGTCCACCGTCGCGTCGAAGCGCGCGGCTTCGCGGTCTTCCTGTCCGAAAGCCTGCACGATCTTCATCGCGCCCAGCACTTCGGCGGTGACGCTGCCGACTGCGGCCAGCCGGTCCTGGCTCGCGCGCGACAGGCGGCGCACCTTGCGTCCCAGGCTGATCATCACCAGCAGGATGACCGGGATGCCCAGCACCAGCAGCCCCGCCAGCTTGGGCGCGAGCGCGAACAGATAGATGAGGCCGCCGATCCCCGTCACCAG
Source organism: Sphingobium sp. (assembly GCA_035278405.1). Taxonomy (GTDB): domain Bacteria; phylum Pseudomonadota; class Alphaproteobacteria; order Sphingomonadales; family Sphingomonadaceae; genus Sphingobium. The sequence continues at coordinate 4,451 of DATEJA010000037.1, forward strand.
ATTGCGCAGCGCGACTGAAACGGTCGATCCCACCACCTGGTCGATGATGGCGGTGTCGGCGGTCATGCGCGATGCGATCTCCGAAGGGCGGTTCTCTTCGAAGAAGCGGGGCTCCAGCCGCAGCAGATTGGCCTGGGTCGCCGACCGTATGTCGGCCACGACGCGCTCGCCCAGCCAGGATACGAAATAGAATCGCGCCGCGCTCGCCATCGCCAGGATCAGCACGATCAGCAGTAGATATTGGAACCATCGGCTGATGTCGCCGCCGCCCATGAAGCCCCGGTCGATGACCAGGCGGAAGCCGCTGGGAATGGCCAGGGTGGCGGCCGATGCCACGATCAGCGCGATGAGCGCGCCGGTGATGCGGCCCGGATAGCGCGCGGCGAAGCGCCAGAGCATGGCAAGGCTGCCGAGCGAGGAACGCGCGCCTTCGCGCGGCAAGGATTGATCCGCATCGTCCATGCGCGCGCGCTTAGCAGCGTGCGTCCCAAGCCTCAACGAGGATCGCGGGCGTTGATCAGCGTGGCGGCGTTATCTCGGCCGCCAGCGTCATGATCCGCCGGGGCGCGGTGCGGCCGGTCAGCGCATAGGCCATGTTGCCCGCCTCCCAATAGGCGATCATGTCGCCGGCCCGCCGCGCCAGCAAAGGCCGTGTTTCGGCGGGCGTTTCTGCCCGGTCGGCGAAGAAGGAAAGATGTTCGCCCTGCGGCGTCACCACCGACATGGCGATGGCCGGGCTGTCGTTGGTCGGGAAAAGCTGGACATCGGTGACGCGCCAGGACCGAGGCAGGCTGGGTAGGACGATGCCCGCCGAGCGGCGAATCTCGTCGGAATTGAGCGTGGCGCTTTCCACCTGCGAGACCATGGCCTGGCGCAGCAGCCCCGCGCGATGCGAGGCGGCGGCATCGTCCAGGAAAGGGGTGGCCTGGGCGGCCTGGGGAAATTCGCCCAGTTCGCCGCGCGCGATCCAGCCGGTGGCGACCAGCCCCGCGATCATCGCCGCCCGCGCGAGATGACGCCAGCCGCGCATGTCCGCATTGTCGTTGGCGGCCGGGCGGGACATATCCCGCCGTCGCCCGACCAGCGTGCCCTTGGTCCCGTCATGCCACAGGCGGAAATCGATATGCGGCCAGCGCTCGCGCCAGCGACGCGCGACCAGCCTTTCGCCCGGCCTGGCCGCATCGTCGAGCAGAACGACGCCGTCGGGCGACAGGCGCGCGAACAGGCTGTCGGCTGCCCCGCGCACCAGCGGGTGCACCGACCAGGGTGGCCCGTCGATGATCAGCAGATCGATGCGATCGGGCAGGCGGTCGATCGCATACCAGCGCCCCGGCCAATCCTCGCTTTGCGCCGTCAGCGGAGCGTGGCGCAGATCGGCCCTCAACCCATGATCGGTCAGCCAGGTTCGCGTCGCGTCGACAAAGCCGCCATGCTGGTCGAAGCTGGTCAGCTGCCCGCCGCCATGAAGCGCGAGCGCGCGTGCCGCGACCAGCGTCGAGGCGCCCGCGCCCAGTTCCACCACCTGCGCCGGGCGCAGCCGCGCGATTTCCCGCACGATATGGCGCAGGAACCCGACATCGGCCTTCCAGCTGCCCAGGTGCGGCAGCGCGTCATGCGGCAGCCCCAGTTCGTCCAGCAGCGCGCGCTTGTCCGACCGGCGTCCGCCCGACAGGCTCGCCAACAGCCAGGGCCAGCTGATCGCGCCGAAGCCCAGCCGCCAGGCCAGGTCGGACAGGCGGCGCTGGCCCGCTTCGCCCTGCTGTTCGGCCAGCGGCAGGAAGCCGGTTATCTCTCGGGAGGTCACGGGGATGCTATCCTTTTATAGAGGCTGCGGGACTATGCGCCGCTGCGGCATTTGCGCATAGAGGCCCTCTGTGCCCCGTCAACTGGCTGAGAGGGAACGCCGATGACCCGCATAATTTCCGCGACCGTTGAACGCTGGCCGGTGGCGGGCGCCTTCATCATCAGCCGGGGGGCGAAGACGGTGGTGGATGTCGTGACCTGCACCGTGGGGGACGGGACCCATGTCGGGCGGGGCGAAGGCACCGCCATCTATTATGAAGGCGAAACGGCCGAAGGCTGCGCCGCGGCGATCAATGCCTATGCAGGCCCGCTCGATCGCCAGGCGCTGTTGGAAACCATGCCGCGCGGGGCGGCGCGCAACGCGTTGGACTGCGCGCTGTGGGACCTGGAGGCAAGGCAGGCGGGCCGGCCGGTCTGGCAGCTGGCCGGGCTTGAGGCGCCCGCGCCGCTGCCGACCGCCTTCACCATCAGCCTCAACGACCCCGATCGGATGGAGGCGGACGCCCGCGCCGCGGCCGCACGGGGCTTTGCCCTGCTCAAATGCAAGCTGACGGGAGAGGGCGATCGGGCGCGCATTGCCGCCGTGCGCGCGGGCGCGCCTCATGCGCGGCTGATCGTCGATGCCAATGAAAGCTGGCATGACCTCGACATTGCCGCCGAGGCGGCGGCGCTTGCGGAACTGGGCGTGGAAATGGTCGAACAGCCGATCCGGCATGGCTTTGAGGAGAGGCTGGCCGGCGTCCGCGCACCCCTGCCGCTCTGCGCCGACGAAAGCTGCCACACCCGCGCCGACCTCGACCGGCTCGGCGCGTTCGACGCGGTTAATATCAAGCTGGACAAGGCGGGCGGCCTTACCGAGGCCCTCGCCTTGGCGCGGGAGGCGCGGGAGAGGGGCTTTCGCATCATGGTCGGCTGCATGCTCGGCACCTCGCTCGGCATCGCGCCCGCCGCCCTGGTGGCGCAGGGCGCCGACTGGATCGACCTCGACGGCGCGCTGCTGCTGGCAAAGGATCGGGACGGCGGCCTGGCCTTGCGCGACGGGCTGCTTCAGCCCGGCACGCTCTGGGGCACGGGTCAGTAGCCCAAGGTCAGCCCGACCGCATAATATTTCGGCCCGACATTGCCCTTGACCTTCAGCTTGGGCACCAGCGGCATGGCGATGGTCGCATAGGGCCGCGTATTGTCGCCGCTGAAGCGTACGCCCGCGCCGATCGTGGCGAAAGCGGGCAGCGCATAGGTCGCTTCGACCCGGCCATAAAGTTTCGCGTCGCCATCGCGCAGATAGACGCCGGCGCCCGGAGTCAGGCTGAAGCCGGCGACATCCAGGGCGTAGCCCGCGCCGATCTCCGTGCCCTAATGGCCATCAGCCCGGCCATAACCGAGTTCCGCGCCCAGCCCTTCGGCATGGGCGGCGGCCGGCGCGAGAAACGCCAGGGCCAGCGCGGCGCGCATCGCCAGCTTCTTCATCCGTACCGTCATCATCATCCCTTTTCGCAACCCTGTCGCTTGCCTCTGACGGGAAGAGAGGCGGCTCGACAAGCAGGGGGCCGATGAAGCGAATCGGAAATCGGGTCAGGCGAGCGACTGGCGCGCGCCTGGTGCTTCAGCGTGGGCCTCCTCCCGCGGCTCGGGATAGGGCATGATGGTCCGGCCGTCGGGTGCCGCGGTGAAGCTTGTCTGGGTGGGATAGGCGAACTCGATGCCTTCGCGCTTGAAACGCTTCCAGATGGCGAGGCCGACGCGATGGCGCGACTGGAAATAGTCATGCCGATCGGGGTCGGGCACATCGAAATTCAGCTCATAGTCGAGCGAACTCGCGCCGAAGCGCACCAGCCCGGCATTGACGAAATGCATGCCCTGCGCCTCGACGATCTCCTTCAGCATCGCAGGCACCGCGTCCGCCTGCTCGTCAGTTGTCTGGTAGATGAGGCCAAGGGCGAAGGTGACCCGACGCTGCGCCAGCATCTGCAGGCTGGTGATTTCCTTCTGCAGCAGATTGGCGTTGGAAATCACCTTCTTCTCGCCGGTCATCGCGCGCAGCCGCGTGCTCTTCAGGCCGATCTTCTCGACCCGCGCGGTGGTCTGGTCGTAGGTGATCACCTCGCCCCGGCGGAACGGCTTGTCGAAGATGATCGACAGCGCCGCGAACAGGTCGGAAAAGATGCCCTGCGCGGCAAGGCCGATGGCGATGCCGCCGATGCCAAGGCCCGCTACCAGGCCGGTCACGTTGACGCCCAGATTGTCGAGCACGACGACCGCCGCGATCGCGAACAGGGCGACCGTCACCAGCACGCGGATGAGGCCCATCGCATTGGCCAGCGTGTCGCCATGGCCATCGTCCGCGCTGGTGCGCCGCTCGATGAGGCCGAGGATGATCTCGCGCGCCCAGATCGCGGCCTGGAACACGGCGGCGATGGTGAAGAGGAAGACGACCGTCTTCAGCACCATTTGCGGCGGATTGGCATAGCCGACCACCAGCCGGGCGGCGACCATCACCATGAAGAAATGGGTGGTGCGCGCGACCGCCCGGCCCACCACGTTGGAAAAGCCGATCATGTCGCCGGCCTTGCCCTTGAAGCGCTTGCCGAATTCCCGCAGCGTCGCCAGCGCCAGGTAGATGAGGACGCCCGCGCCGACCGCGATCAGGATCTGGAGCGAATGAACCGAGAACCAGTTCACCGTCGCCCGCCACATCTCCCCCAGGTTCGGCGGCTTCACGCTGATGGTGGGAAGGGCGGGATCTTGCTTGGCGGCCATGAATATCCTTGAATGATCAGGCGTCGGTCAGGCCGCCAGGGGGAGCGCGACGCGACAGTCCCGCTCCTCCAGAAAGGCGATCAGCCCGCGTTCGTATCGCGTCAGATAGCGCGTGCTGCGCGGCAAGCGAAGCCCCTTGCGCCATTCATCCTGCCCCGTCTTGCACAGGTCGATCAGGGCGGGGTGGATATAGCTTTTGCGGCTGATCGCGGCGGTGTTGCCCAGCGCCTCCGCGACCGGCGCCACCATCTGGGCAAGGGAGACAGAGCCGCTCGCCAGCGTTTCGAAGGCGATCGCCGACGCGCCCCAGGTGCGGAAATGCTTGGCGGTGAAATCGCCCCCCATGGCCTGCGAGATATAGGCGTTGACGTCGCTCGAACTGATCGGCCGGGCGACGCCGTCCTCGTCCAGATATTGGAAGAGATGCTGGCCCGGAAGATCCTGCATCGCGCGCACGAAGCGTAGCAGCCGGCGGTCGCTGATCGTCTGCTCATGCTCCTTGCCCGACTTGCCGCGAAAGCGCAGCCGCAGCCGCTGGCCCTTGAGGTCGACATGGCGGCGGCGCAGCGTCGTGGCGCCGAAGCTCTTGTTGGCGGCGGCATATTGCTCGTTGCCGACGCGCACCTTGGCGAGGTCGAGCAGGCGCACGACCGCCGCGATCGTCCGCTCCTTGCGCAGGCCCCGCCGCGAGAGGTCGGCCTCTATCCGCGCGCGCAGCTTGGGCAGCGCCCGACCGAACGCTGCGCAGCCGCCATATTTTTCCGCCTCGCGGGCGGCGCGAAATTCGGGATGGTAGCGATATTGCTTGCGGCCCCGGTCGTCATAGCCCGTTGCCTGAATATGACCGTGGGGCGACGGGCAGAACCAGCAATCGCGATAGGCCGGCGGCATGCCGACCCCGTTCAGCCGGTCGATCTCGTCACGGTCGGTGATGCGCGTGCCGTCGGGCAGGAAATAGGCCCAGCCCCGCTTCAATGCGCGGCGTGAAATTCCCGGCAGGCTGTCATTGGCATGGACGATGGGCGTGTCGGGGCAGGTGTCTGGCATGTGGCTTCTCAAGAGCCACTAACCCGCCTTCATCGGCTTCGTTCCGCGCGGGCATCAGCTGCCGCGCGCGCCGAAACCGATCAGGTGCCACCCGCTGGCGCTGTTGCGGCCGAGGCGCCAATGCTGCGGATGGCGGCGGATCACCGACAGATGCGCCAGCATCAGCGTGGCCGCCAGCACCCCGCCCGGTATGGCGAAGGGCGCGCTTTGCGGCACCAGCCAGGCGCCGAGCAGAGCCAGCAGCGCGGTCGTCGCCGCCAGCAGGGTGGCGCGCGCCTCGCCATCGGGCCCACGCATCCAGAAGACGCAGCCGCTCATGCCGAGCGCGAAGGCGACGGCAAGCCGCGCCGCCTGACCCGGCTGTGCCAATGCGCAGCCGATCAGCAGCAGCAGGATGACGCCCGCCAGTCCCCGACGCGGCAGCCGCCCCAGTAGATGCGCGCCGATCGGGTAGATCAGCAGCTCGCCCATCATGATGGCCGCCAGGATCGATCCGGCGAGCGCGGCCTGATCGGGCCCGGCGATCAGCGCCACCACGGCGGTCCCCGCCCAGGGCACCAGCCGCGCGGGCGCCATGCGGATATGGCTCGCCCAGCCGCGCAACCCCGCGCGCGTTTCCCAGCGCCGGTCGGCGAGCCGCAACTGGAAGGCGGCGACGATGAACAGCGCCTCGACCCCCCAGGGCAGCCAGTCCCGCCCGATCATCGGCGATGCCAGCACCAGGCCCAGCAGCAACCCATGCGCCATTCCCAGGATGCGCAATTCTCCGCTCATCACAGTCCCCCCCTTATGGGTCGTAACGATGTCAGTTGGATGGAAGCCGCGCGCGCGGCCTGCCCGCGCTTGCGGGCGAGATAGGTGTCGAGCCCGATCTGCAGCGACAGCATCATGAAGATGAAGGGCTGGTAGGCGATGCCCACGAACAGCGACCCCACCATGTAGATGACATGGCCCTGCTGCAGCGCCAGCGCGAAGGGCGCGACCCAGGCTTCGTCCGGCCCGTCGCGATTGCGGTAGAGCCGCCGGATCGATTCGGTGCGGATGAAGCAGATGAGGTGGATGAGCAGCCACAGGCCGAAACCGAAATATCCCTGTTCGCCCAACATTTCGAAATAGGCGCTGTGATAGGCGCGGCCCTTGTCCGTCACCATGCGCCGTTCCATCCGCGACCCGCCGCTGTCGACGACATGCTCCTGCATGAAATAGGTGAAGCTGTTCTGCAGATAATTGTCGAAGCCGCCGCCGCCGGGATGTTCCTTCACATAGTCGAGCGTCCACTTCCACACGGCAAGGCGGGTCGAGGCGCTTTCGTCGCCTTGGTGATTCTCGATCGTCGACATGCGCTGGGTGAAGCTGGCCGGCAGGAAGGGGATGGCGGCGAGCGCGGCCAATGCCATGAGCGGCCCATAGACGAAGCGCCGCTTCGAGCGCATCAGCATCATGCTCGCCAGGATGACGATGCAGACAAGGCCGGTGCGCGCCTCCGTCCCGATCGGCATCAGCAGGCAGGCGAGGCACAGGGCATAAGCAAAGGTCCGCACCTTCCAGTCCGGCGGAAAGACGGTGCCATGCTTGGCCAGCCACAGGATCAGCGGGATCAGCGAAATGGCGACGCAGCTGATGATGCTGCCTTCGTAAAGGCCACTATTATTGTCGACCATCAGGTTGAGCACGCCATAGCCGCCGCCCGACAGCGCCGTCTTCATGCCGCCGTTGATGATGATCGTGCTGGCGCACAGCACCATGAACAGCGCCAGCGCCTCCAGCCGCAGCCGGGTGCGCAGCGTGAGCGGCAGGAAGACGGCGAAGATCATCGCCTTCCACACCCAGGCCCATTTGGTCGCGGCGTTGATCGGGAAATCGGCGGTCGCAGTCGTATAGCCGCACCAGGCCAGCAGGATCAGCAGCAGAAGCTGGCGCATGGAAAAGCGGCAGTCCCTTTTGTCATCCAGGACAAGCCAGGTCCCCACCGCCAGGACGAAGGCGATGGCGGAAATCGGGATGCTGTTAAGCAGGAAATAGGACAGCCGCTGGGGCGAGACGATGTCGATATAGGCGTAGACGGCGACCAGAAGGAAAGGACGCCTGAGGCCGAGAAGGAAGAAGGCGCCCAGGAAGGCGACGAAGAACAGGTCACGCATCGGGCGCGCTCCCCTGTTTCGATTCGTCGTCCAGGTCAGGGCGCGACAGCAGACGCCACGCCGCCAGCATGATCACGCCATGGCTGATGAGAAGGGAAAGGGCGTCGATCATCCTGCGCGCATAAAGGGTCCAAAGCACGGCACTCGTCGGTCCGAACCTCACCTTCCTAGCGCGGCAGAGTTGACGGGCCGTTAAACCTTTTCCGGCACATCATGGGCCATGACTCGGATACTCCATGTGCTCGATCACAGCCTACCGCTGCACAGCGGCTATACCTTCCGCACGCGCGCCATCCTGCGCGCGCAGATGGCGAGGGGCTGGGACGTGCGCGGCATTACCGGCAATCGCCATGGCGCAGCCGGCGCGCCCGAGGAAATCGTCGACGGCCTCCATTTCCACCGCACACCGGGGCAGTCGGCGACCGGCAATCCGCTGCTGCGCGAATGGCGCGACATCGCCGCCCATGCCGACGCGATCGAGGCGCTGGTTGCGCGTTGGCGGCCCGACATCATCCACGCCCATTCGCCGGTGCTGAACGCCATGGCGGCGCAGCGCGTGGCGAAGCGGCACGGCCTCCCCACCATCCATGAAATCCGCGCCTTCTGGGAAGATGCGGCGGTCGGCAACGGGACCGGGACGGAGGGTAGCCCCCGCTATTGGCTGACCCGCCAACTGGAAACCCACGCCGTCCGCGCCGCCGATGCGGTCGCGGTCATCTGCGAAGGGCTGCGCGGCGACCTGATCGCGCGCGGCATCGATCCTGCCCACATCATCGTCTCGCCCAATGGCGTCGACATGGACCAGTTCGGCACGCCGGTGCCGCGCGACCCGGCGCTTACCGCCCGGCTCGGGCTGGAGGGCGCGGATGTCGTCGGCTTCATCGGCAGCTTCTATGATTATGAAGGGCTCGACGACCTGATCGCCGCGATGCCGCGACTCGTGCGCGCCAGGCCCCGGGTCAAACTGCTGCTGGTCGGCGGCGGCCCGTGCGAACAGGCGCTGCGCGACCAGGCAACGGCATCGCCCTTCGCCGACCATATCGTCTTCGTCGGCCGCGTGCCGCATGATGAGGTCGAGGATTATTACGCCCAGGTCGACATATTGGCCTATCCGCGCAAGGCGATGCGGCTCACCGACCTGGTGACCCCGCTCAAGCCGCTGGAGGCCATGGCGCAGGGCCGGTTGGTCGCCGCGTCGAGCGTCGGCGGGCATCGCGAACTGATCGAGGACGGCCTGACCGGCACCTTGTTCGCGCCCGGTGATCCGGCCGCCATCGCGGCGGCGCTGGCCGGCATGTTCGCCGACCGGGAATTCTGGGACGGACGGCGCGCCACCGCCCGCGCCTTTGTCGAGCAAGAGCGTAACTGGTCGTCAAATATTCTGCGTTACGAGCCCGTCTATCGGCGCCTGCTGGACCGGCTGTCCGGCGCGCGGGCGGCGGCCTGACGGGGTGATCATGACGGCGCGGCACCGGCTGACGATCGGCCCGGCGGCGCTGTGCGGCCTCGCCGTGGCGCTGATCGTGCTGGCGGCGCCGGTCGGCTTTGTGGAGACGTTGGTGGCGTCGAGCGGGCTCAGCGAGGCCTTGCCCGCCGCCGCGCCGCCGCTGGGATGGAAGGCGCGGCTGCTGCTGGCGGCCTTTGGCGCGCTGATGGCGTTGGGAACCGCCTGGAGCGCGCGGGATCAAGGCCCGTCGGCCGGACAGGAAAAAGAAGATGGACGCCGCCATGGCGCCCCGGGAGTGAAGATCATGGGTTTTGCATTGTCGAAGCTGAACTGGCTCGCACGGAGCCGTGGCGTGAGCGCCTCACGCGGATCGCGTCCCGCGCTGCGCCGCGCCGACGCGCATCCGGATGCGCCCGCCCGCGCGCCGATCTTCGCCAGCCGCGACTTTGGCGGGCTCGACATATTTCCGCGCATCGCCAGCGGACGATCGGAGGAAGCGGGCGCCGTCGCGCCGGAACAGCCCTCGGTCGTCCTCGCCCTGCCGCGCATGGTCGCGGCTTCCGCGCCCAGCGAAGCGATCGAGGCGGATTATGAGGACGTGGTGGAGCCGGTTGTGACGGCGACCGCCGGTCCCGATCCCCTGCCGCCCGCCGCGCCGCTGTCGATCACCGAACTGACCGAGCGGCTGGAACAGGGGCTTGCCCGCCGCACGCGAGCCTCCGGCACAGGCTCGCCCATGTTGGCCGACATGCCCACCGAGCAGCCGGTGCCGGTGCGCGACCATGTCGAAGATGATGTCGACCAGGCGTTGCGGGCAGCCTTGAGCACGCTGCGCGCCATGGCCGACCGGACGCGCCGATAAAATCGGGAGGCGTGCCGCTCACCAATCCTCGATGGTGAGCGCCGACAATTCGATCCATTCCGCGCCGCCGTCGCGCCCGCTCTCGTCGATGCAGATGTCGGCGACGAAGTGGCGCGGCAGCGTCCATTCCGCATCTTCCAGCCCGTCTGCGAAGCGGGCGCGCCTTTCCGCTGCGTCCGCTCCGGCCAGTTGGAGGCGGATGACATGCCGCCGCCCCTGGAACAGGGCGCTGGCCCAAGGCCGGCTCGTCGCGCGCTCGATCGCGCAGGGCGTGCCCGCGCGCTCCACCAGTTGCGCCAGCAGGCGGGGCAGGGGATCGTCGCCGCATCGATGCTTCGCTTCATTTGGGATGCAATTTCGCGCCTGTCCCGGGTGATCCATGCTTGTCATTGGCCTGCGCTCCTGCGATATGTGTTCATGAAATGTTCTATGCGTCTCCTTATCCGTTCGCCCGGCTCGCGCCCGTTGCGAAGGTCGAAGACCAGCCGAGGGTCGCGCACGCTTTCCCGGCCGAACGCAGTTGGCGAAACGCCATATTCTCGCAGGAATTTTTCCACGGCGCGGATCAGCATGTCCCTGTTTCTCCTCGTTCATTCCGATTCGCCGGCTGCGAATCTGTAGGACATTTCCTATGTGTTCCCCTATTTCCTACTTGTCTAGGAAAAATCCTATCATTATGGATGGATCATGGTCGGTAATGGAGAAGATCCGCGCATCGTGCTGGAACGGCTCATTGCCGCGCGGGGGGAGAATTATGCCGACCTCTCGCGCCTGCTGAAACGCAATCCCGCTTATGTGCAGCAGTTCATCAAGCGGGGCACGCCGCGCAAGCTGGACGAAGAGGACCGGCGGGTGCTGGCCCGCTATTTCGGCGTGGCCGAGGAACTGCTGGGCGGTCCCTCGGCCGCGGCGCCGGTCCCGCGCAAGGCGCGTGCGCTGCCGGCGGTGGTCACCGTGCCGCGCCTGTCGCTGGGCGCATCCGCTGGTCCGGGGTCGCTGGACGAGGATGAGCGGGCGACCGGCGTCATGGCGTTCGACGCCAACTGGCTGCGGCATCTGGGCGTGCAGCCGCAGCGCGTCTCCATCATCCGGGTCGATGGCGAATCGATGGCGCCGACCCTCAATGATGGCGACGAGATCATGGTCGATCATGACGACGGCGCCGCCCGCCTGCGCGACGGCGTCTATGTGCTCCGCCTCGACGGCGTGCTGATGGTGAAGCGGGTCGCGATGGGACCGCGCCGGGGCCTGTTCAGCATATTGAGCGACAATGGCCATTATCCCGATTGGGTGGATATCGATCCGTCGCTGGTCGCGATCGTCGGGCGGGTGGTATGGACGGGCCGCCGGCTCGTCTGACTTGGCGTCCGATGGGCGCGCTCCCATGTGCGGGACAACAGGAGGCGCGGGTGAACGGCAATGATGCGGTGATCCGCCGGGGGATCGAATGGCGCGGCGAACCGATGGCGCTGGCGACGGTGGTATCGACCTGGGGGTCGGCGCCCCGCCCGCGCGGCAGCCATATGATCGTGCACAGCGACGGCCGGTTCGAAGGCAGTATTTCGGGCGGCTGCGTCGAGGCGGACGTGCTGCATCGCGCCGAACAGGTGATCGCGGGCCGCGCCGCCCATGTCGAACGCTATGGCGTGACCGATGACGATGCTTGGGCGGTCGGACTGCCCTGCGGCGGCGATATCCAAGTGCTGGTGCAGCCGGTCGGGGAGGATGGCTTCGCGCCTGCCCTGTTCGATCACATCGCCAAGGCGCGGGAGGAGGGGCGGTCGCTCACCTTGTCGACCGACCTTGCGACAGGACTGACGAGCGAGGCGCTCGTCGAAGGGCAGTTCCACAATCGCTATGATCCGCCCCGCCGCCTGCTGATCGTCGGCGCCGTGCAGATCGCCCAGTCGCTGGGCGCGCTGGCCCGCACGATCGGCATCACGCCGGTGGTGATCGATCCGCGCGCCCGTTTTCTGACGGAAGATCGCTTTCCTGGCGTCGAGCGGGACGACCGCTGGCCCGACGAAGCCATCGCCGCGCACCGGCCCGGCGAAGCGACCGCCGTGGTGACGCTGAGCCATGACATCAAGATCGACGACTCGGCGCTGGCTGCCGCTCTGCGCGCGCCGACCGGCTACATCGCGGCGCTCGGCTCGCGCAAGAGCCACGCCGCTCGGCTGGATCGGCTGGCGGCGCTGGGCTTTTCCGCCGCCGACCTCGCCCGCATCGATGCGCCCGCCG
>DATEJA010000038.1:0-24506 GCA_035278405.1 Sphingobium sp.
CGGCTTTGCCCATGCCAACGACATCAGCGAAGCGGCGATCCGCCGCGCGGCCGAAACACTGACCCTGCTCGACCCGGCCAAGGGCCAGCCGGCGCCGCCACCGCAGCATACCAACCGCCATCTCTATACCGACGCCAATCCACTGGAGATCGTGCCCTTCGCCGAGAAGGTGGCGCTCTGCGCCACGATCGACGCTGCGGCCCGCGCCCGCGATCCGCGCGTTGCGCTGGTTTCGGTCAGCCTCGCGGGAAGCTGGTCGGTGGTGGAGATCGTGCGCGCCGACGGCTTTACCGCCACCGACATCCGTCCCTTGGTGCGGCTCAACGTCTCCGTCATCCTGGAGGAAAATGGCCGCCGTGAAACCGGCGTGTTCGGCATTGGCGGACGCTATCTTTATGACCAGGTCATGGACGCCGCGATCTGGAACCGGGCGATCGACGAGGCGCTGGCGCAGGCGCGCACCAATTTGCGGTCGATCGCGGCGCCTGCGGGCGAGATGACCGTGCTGCTGGGTCCCGGTTGGCCCGGCGTCCTCGTCCATGAGGCGATCGGCCATGGCCTGGAAGGCGATTTCAATCGCAAGGGCACCAGCGCCTTTTCCGGCCGCATCGGTGAGCGGGTCGCGGCGCCGGGCGTCACCGTGATCGACGACGGGTCGATCATGAGCCGGCGCGGATCGCTGTCGATCGACGATGAAGGCACGCCCACGCGCGAAAATGTGCTGATCGAGGACGGCATCCTCAAATCCTATATGCAGGATCGCCTCAACGCCCGACTGATGGGCGTGGAGCCAACCGGCAACGGCCGCCGCGAAAGCTATGCCCATGCGCCCATGCCGCGCATGACCAACACCTTCATCAAGGGCGGCCAAGACGATCCGGCGGAACTGCTCGGCCGCATGAAGTCGGGCATCTTCGCGAAAAGCTTCGGCGGCGGCCAGGTCGACATCGTGTCGGGCAAGTTCGTTTTTTCCTGCACCGAAGCCTATAAGGTCGAGAATGGCAAGCTGGGCGACCCGATCAAGGGCGCGACGCTGATCGGCGACGGGCCAACCGCCCTCACCAAGGTGATCGGCATCGGCAATGACTGGGCGTTGGACGAGGGCGTCGGCATGTGCGGCAAGGGCGGGCAAAGCGTTCCGGCCGGCGTCGGCCAGCCCACCCTGCTGATGCAGGGCTTGACTGTCGGCGGTACGGCGACCTGAGGCGCGGGCGCCGTGGACCGAGGAACCACCGCGCCGCAGCATCTTTTTTCCTTGTATGAACATGCTGACCGACAGCCATGACGCCGTGACGGCGGATTGGGCCGCAGCCCTGCTCGACTTCTGGTTCAACCAGTTGGGGGACCAAGATTGGTATGGGCACGACCCCGCCGTCGATCGTCAGTGCTTGGCGCGCTTTCAGGGCATCTGGAATGACAAGCGCGCCTTAGCCCCCGAGACGTTTCTCGACCGCGCCGATGACGCATTGGCGGCCGTGTTGCTGTTCGACCAACTGCCCCGCAACATGTTTCGCGGCACCGCCCAGGCCTTTGCTACCGATGGCCTTGCCCGCACCGTGGCGCGCGGCGCGATCGCCCAGGGCTACGACATCCAGATCGGCGGGGCGGGACGCCTCTTCTTCTACATGCCATTCCAGCACAGCGAAGACATGGAAGACCAGGCGCTGTCCCTGAGCCTGTTCGAAGGCGCGGGAGACGCGAGGGCGCTGGACTTCGCCCGCCGCCATAAAGCCCTGATCGAGCGCTTCGGCCGCTTTCCGCAGCGCAATGCGGCGCTCGGCCGCGACACATTGGCCGATGAACGCGACGCCGCGCGAGAGGCAGCCCACTGGTAAGGGCGTTTGTGCCTAAATTTTAGGCAAGGCCTTCCGGCTGCCCATTTTTTTAGCGGGCGGCCTGATCGATCCCCGTAGAAACACCAAGGCAACGCGCTTTCAAGAAACTGGCACGCCTCTTGCTGGTATGTCGCCGCACACCAGTAACAGGGGGCGACATGAAACTTGTCATGGCTATCATCAAGCCGTTCAAGCTTGACGATGTCCGCGAGGCACTCTCCTCGCTCGGCATCGCCGGCATGACGGTGTCCGAGGTCAAGGGCTTCGGCCGCCAGAAGGGGCAAACCGAAATCTACCGGGGCGCCGAATATTCCACGAACATGGTTCCCAAGATCAAGATCGAGGTGGTCTGCGACGACGACCTCGCGCCGCGCGTGGTCGAAGCCACGCAACAGGCGGCCAATTCCGGCGCGATCGGCGATGGCAAGATCTTCGTCCTGGATGTCGGCCAGGCTGTGCGCATCCGTACCGGCGAAACCGGCGAAACCGCGCTCTAAGAAGGGGGGAAGAATGACCTTTTCCAAGAAGTTTTGCGGCGTGACGGGGGCGGTTGGCCTGTCCCTGCTCGCAGCCGCGCCGGCGCTCGCCGCGCCGATCAAGGCGCCAGACGCCGCCGCCATGGCCACCATGGTGAACAAGGGCGACGTCGCCTGGATGCTTGTCTCGTCGGCATTGGTCCTGATGATGTCGATCCCCGGCCTCGCCCTGTTCTACGGCGGCCTGGTCCGGACCAAGAACATGCTGAGCGTCCTGATGCAGGTGTTCATGATCGTTTCGGTCACTGGCCTGCTCTGGTGCTGCTACGGCTATTCCATCGCCTTCACCAGCGGCGGCGACAACCACTTCTTCGGCGGCCTTTCCAAGGCGTTCCTGATGGGCGTCGACGGCACCACGTCGGCCGCGACATTCAGCAACAACGTCTATCTGCCGGAACTGGTCTATGTCGTCTTCCAGATGACCTTCGCCATGATCACCCCGGCGCTGATCGTCGGCGCCTTTGCCGAGCGCGTGAAATTCTCCTCGCTGATCGTGTTCGTCGTCCTGTGGTCGACCGTCGTCTATTACCCGATCGCGCACATGGTCTGGTATTGGGCGGGCCCCGACTTCCTGGCTGACGCGCCGACCGATGGCGGTTTCCTGTGGGCCATGGGCGCGCTGGACTTCGCCGGCGGCACCGTCGTCCACATCAACGCCGGTATCGCGGGCCTGGTGGGCGCTCTCATGATCGGCAAGCGTGTCGGTTTCCCCAAGGAGCCCATGCCGCCGCACTCGCTGACCATGACCATGATCGGCGCCAGCCTGCTGTGGGTCGGCTGGTTCGGCTTCAACGCCGGCTCCAACCTGGAAGCCAATGGCGTCACCGGCGTGGCATTCATGAACACCATGGTCGCCACCTGCGCGGCGGCGGTCAGCTGGGCGCTCATCGAGCAGATCCATCATGGCAAGGCTTCGTTGCTGGGCGCGGTCACCGGCGCGGTTGCCGGTCTGGTCGCCATCACCCCGGCGTCGGGCTTCGGCGCGCCGATGACCTCGATCGTGCTGGGCTTCCTCGTTTCGCCGGTCTGCTACTTCTTCGTGGCTTTCGTGAAGGGCAAGCTTGGCTATGACGACAGCCTGGACGTGTTCGGCGTGCACTGCATCGGCGGCATCTTCGGCGCGATCGCCACGGCCGTTGTCGCCGATCCGGCGCTGGGCGGCCAGGGCTTCTTCGACTACACCGTCTTCCCGGCGGTCGTGGGCAAGTATGACATGGCCGCGCAGATCATCACCCAGATCAAGGCCGTCCTGCTGACGCTGGTCTGGTCGGGTGTCGGCAGCGCGATCCTCTACTTCATCATCGACAAGACGATGGGCCTGCGTCCGAGCAGGGAAGCCGAGATGGAAGGTCTCGACCTCTCCAGCCACGGCGAACGCGCCTACAACTATTGAGAATTCGGCAGGGCGGGCCGCCCATCTATCGGCCCGCCCGCCACATGATGTTCCTCCTGCGAACACGCCTCGGGGCCGATACGAAAGTATCGGCCCCTTTTTTTGGCTCAGGCCAGCGGGCGGCGCCAGAGATGGGGCGGACGCGGCGTCCCGGCGGGCCAGCGCCGCGCCCGGCCCGGCAGCTGAAGGCCGGCGCGGAAGACCCAGCCGATCTTCTCGCCCTTGGGGGTTACGACCCGGTGATCCCAGGCATGTTCGCCCCGACGCGCGACTTCGCGGGCGATGTCACCGTAAATGCCGGCCGCCGCCAGCACCGCCCAGGCGCAGCGCGCTGAAAGTGCGCCCGTGCCGTGGCGCGCGCTGTCCTCATAGGCGGCGGCCATGTCGGCAAGACGGCGGGCCAGGATCGCCAACCGGGGACGCACCCATGGCTTCATATGCTCGCCGGGCGGGATATCCATTTCCACCAGCCATTCTTCCGGAAGATAGCAGCGGTCGGCGGCTTCATCCTCGCTGATGTCGCGCGCGATATTGGCGAGCTGGAAAGCTAGGCCCAGGTCGCAGGCCCGGTCGAGCGTCGCATCATCGTCCGGATCGACCCCCATCAGCACCGCCATCATGCAACCGACGGTGCCGGCCACATGATAGCAATAGCGCAGCATGTCCACTTCGCTACGGGGCCGCCATTCGCGCGCATCCAGCGCGAAGCCTTCGATCAGGTCATGGGCATAGCGTTCGGGGATGCGACATTCGCGCATGACAAGACCGAAGCCGTCGAAGGCGGGATCGCCGGTCGCTTCGCCCCGCAGCGCGGCCGCGGTCAGTACCCGGATGGACGAGAGCCGCGCCTGCCCGTCGGCGACGCCGCGCATCTGCCCGCCATGCTCTTGCCCGTCGGCGATGTCATCGCATTTGCGCGCCCAGGCATAGAGGAGCCAGGCCCGTTCGCGGGTGCGGCGGTCGAACAGCTTGGAGGCGAGCGCAAAGGATTTCGAACCGCGCGCGATGCTCTCGCGGGCATGGGCGACCAAGGCGGCACGATCGGGAAGGGAATGGCGTTCGATCACAGCGAAGCCATGCCCGCTCGGCGACCGGGCTGCAAGCAAGCGCGAACAAGCGCACCATGCTCCTGCTCTACAACCGATCCGCCTTCATCGCGAAGATCGGCTCGTGCGGCCGATAGTCCGCCATCTGATCGAGCAAACGCCCGATCTCGTCGGCATGGATCAAGATGCCGGCATGCTGGGCGCGGATGAAGCCGGCGCTGATCATCTGGCGGTGGAAAGCGATCAGCTGGTCATAGAAGCCCGCCACATTCAGCAATCCCACCGGCTTGGCATGATAGCCCAGTTGCGCCCAACTGATCGCTTCCCACAGTTCGTCCATCGTGCCGACCCCGCCCGGCAGGGTGACAAAGCCGTCGGACAGGTCGGTGAACAGCGCCTTGCGCTGATGCATCGTCTGGACGACGCGCAATTCCGTGCAGCCGCGATGGGCTACTTCGGCCTCGACCAACGCGTCCGGGATGACGCCGATCACCTCGCCGCCCGCTTCCAGCGCCGCGTCGGCCACCACGCCCATCAGCCCTAGCCGACCGCCACCATAGACAATGCCGATGCCGCGCCCGGCCAGCGTGCGGCCGACAAGCCGCGCCGCCTCGACGAAAGCCGGATCGGCGGGCAACGCCGATCCGCAATAGACGGCGAGGCGCTTCACGCCAGGTCCTCCAGCATCAGCGCGGCGGTCGCCTTGGCGCTGCCGACCACGCCCGGTATGCCCGCGCCCGGATGCGTGCCCGCGCCCACCAGATAGAGGTTGGGGATCACATCGTCGCGATTATGCGCGCGGAACCAGGCGCTTTGCGTCAACAGCGGCTCCAGGCTGAAGGCGCTGCCCAGATGCGCCGACAGGTCGTGGCGGAAGTCCGGCGGCGCATAATGGAACTGCGTCACGATGCGCGACCGGATATCGGGGATCAGCCGATGCTGGATCTCGTCCAGGATGCGCTCGGCAAAGACGGGCGCGAACCGCTCCCAGTCGATCGGCAGCTTGCCCATGTGCGGGACGGGCGCGAGCGCATAGAAGGTCGAATGACCCTCCGGCGCCATGCTGGGATCGGTGACGGTCGGATGGTGCAGATAGAGCGAGAAATCCGCCGGCAGCACGCCATGATCGTAAATGTCGGTCAGCAGCCCTTCATAGCGCGGACCGAACAGGATCATGTGGTGCGGGATGCCCGGCCAGCTGCCCTTGATGCCGAAATGCAGCAGGAACAGGCTGGGCGACCAGCGCTTGCGGGCCAGCTTGTCGGCCTGCTTCGCCCCACGCGGATGATGGCCGACAAGATCGCGATAGCTGTGCATGAGGTCGGCGTTGGACGCGACCGCATCCGCCTCCCCGCGCCAGCCCGAGGCGGTCGACACCGCGACCGCGCGATCGCCATGGGTTTCGATCCGCGTGGCCGGGTCGGCAAGGCGCATCGTGCCGCCCAGCCGCTCGAAATGGGTCGCCATGGCCTGCACCAGCCGGTTGGTGCCGCCCTTGGCGAACCAGACACCACCATCCTTTTCCAGCTTGTGGATAAGCGCGTAGATGGCGCTGGTCTGCATCGGGTTGCCGCCGACCAGCAAGGTGTGGAAGGACAGCGCCTGCCGCAATTTCTCGTTCTTCACATGGGACGAGACGATCGAATAGACCGACCGCCAGGCCTGGTGCTTGGCCAGCGCCGGGGCCGACCGGACCATCGAGGCGAAATCGAGGAAGGCGACCGAGCCGAGCTTGCGATAGCCCTCCTCATACACGCCGCCGGCATAGTCGAGGAAGCGCTCATAACCCGCCACATCCTCGGGGCTCAGCCGCGCGATCTGGGCGCGGAGCGCGCTTTCGTCGTTCGAATAATCGAAATTGGTGCCGTCGCGCCAGTTGAGCCGGTAGAAGGGCGTGACCGGCACCAGGCTGACATCCTCGGCCATGTCATGACCCGAGAGGCGCCACAATTCGGCGAGGCAGTCGGGGTCGGTGATGACCGTGGGGCCCGCGTCGAAGACGAAGCCGTCCTTTTCCCACATATAGGCGCGGCCGCCCGGCCGGTCGCGCGCTTCGACCAAGGTCGTGTCGACACCGGCCGACTGCAGCCGAATCGCGAGCGCCAAGCCACCAAAGCCCGCCCCGATGACGATCGCTTTCCGGTTCATCGGGCGGAGGGGCTCAGCAGGGCTCGCATGGCGCTCCTTATGGGCACGGGCGGTCGCCCGCACAAGATGCGGATGCGATCCCCCACGGTCGAGCGGCCGGCATAGAAACGGTCGACGAGGCCGGGGGGCAAGCGATAGAAGCGCTCGAAGACCCGCCAGCGTTCCTGCGGCGCCGCCGCGCGGAACAGCATCTTGCCCAGCAGCCGATAATAGCCGCCCGACCGCCAGTGCGCCGCCGCGCGCGCTCTGGTCGCTGCGGACAGGCCATCGAGCGGCTGATCGACGATCCAGCGCGCGAAGGCCACGGCATCGGGCAGCGAATAGCCCGTCATCGGGTGGAAAAGCCCGGCCCGCACCCCCGCGCGGGCCACCCGATCCTCGCGCGCCCAGAAGCGATCGAAGCTGCCGCCATGGACGACCGGCAGGACGCCGCTTTCGCGATGGACCAGCTGCTCGACCTGCCAGCCCGAAGCGCCGACATAGGCGGCGATGCGCGCCTCGATCACCGCGATGTCCAGGTCGGGCGTGTCGCTATAATAAGTATCCTCGACAAACAGCGTGCGCGCGTCCCAGGGCAGCAGATAGACGAAGCGATAGCCGTCGATCTGCTCGACCCTCGCGTCCATGATGACAGGCCGGTCGATGCCGTGCGGCGCGCGCAGGCGCAGGGCCTGGCCGACGAATTTCTGCCAGCCGCATTGCAGCGCCGACAGGTCGCCTCCCCCCCGCGCGTCGATCACGGCACGGGCGCGGATGATGCCACCATCGGCCAGCCGCAGATGGTCGGCCGCCACATGGGCGATGTCGACGCCCAAGCGCAGCCTGTCGCCGAGCAGCTGCCGTCCATGCGCGTCCAGCCGCGCCGAGGCGATACTGTTATAGGGCGTGGCAAGCCGCCGCTCATGCCCGGGGAAGCGCACCGCGTGGCCCTGCGCCCATCGGTGGGTGACCAGCGGTTCGACAAGCCAGCGGTCGGCGACGGGAATATCGCCATCGAAGAAAGACCAGAGATGGTTGCCGCCCAGCCGCTGATCCCGCTCCACCAGCAGCACCCGCAGGTCCGGGCGCAGCCGGGTGAAGGCAAGGGCGATCAGGCTTCCGGCAAGGCCGCCGCCCGCTATGGCGAGGTCATAGTCCAATCCATCTGCCATCCCCGCCCTGTTAGAAGAGCGGCGCGCGCGCGGGAAGGATTATCGGCGGAGCCTTGCCTCTTTTCGCGAAATAGGATAGAGGGGTATGCTATGCATGTGGTGATGAACAGGGAAAAGCTGCTCGCGCGGGTGCGGCGGATCACGGGCCAGTTGGGCGCGGTCGAGCGGCAACTGGCCGGCGAAGCGGGTTGTTCGGAGACGCTGCAACTGGTCGCCTCCGTGCGCGGCGCGGTCGGCAGCCTGATGGAGGAACTGATCGAACAGCATATGCGCGACCATGTCGCCCGACCGGGCTTGACCGATGCCGAACGCGAAGCGGCTGCCGAAGAGATGCTGGCGCTGATCCGGCGCTACGGGAAATGACCATGCACGACGATCATGATCATCACCATCATGGCACCCAAGGCCATGAGCATGCGCATGATCGGCCGGGCCTCGCCGGCGTCCTTCTGACCACCCCGACCGATGATGACGAGGGCGAGGAACGGCATTATTTCGACCATATCTACCTGACCGCCGGCCATGAACAGAATGCCCGGCGCACCCTTTGGGTGACCGCGCTGACCGCCGTGACGATGGTGGTGGAGATCATTTTCGGCTGGCTGACGGGGTCGATGGCGCTGCTTGCCGACGGCTTCCACATGGCGACCCATGCGGGCGCGCTGGGCGTCGCCGCAGCAGCCTATGCCTATGCGCGGCGCCATGCCCGCAACCCGCGCTACACCTTCGGCACCGGCAAGGTCGGCGACCTGTCCGGCTTCGCCTCCGCGTTGCTGCTGGGGGTGACGGCGCTGTTCATCGCGATCGAATCGGTGATGCGCTTTTTCGAGCCCGTTCGCGTGCAATTTGGCGAGGCGACGCTGGTCGCCGTCATCGGGCTGGTCATCAACCTGGTCAGCGCGCTGCTGCTTGGGCATGACCACAGCCATGACCATGACCATAACCATGACCATCATCACGATCATGACCATCATGGCCGGGAAGCGCGGAAGGGTCATGCCGACAATAATCTGCGCGCCGCCTATGTGCATGTGCTGACCGACGCGCTGACATCCGTGCTGGCGATCGCGGCGCTGCTGGCGGGGCGCTATATGGGCTGGTGGTGGCTCGACCCGGCGGTCGGCATATTGGGCGCGGTGGTGATCGCGCGCTGGGCCTGGGGGCTGATGGGCGACACCGCCGCCATCCTGCTCGACACCGCCGAACCATGGCTGATGGCCCGCATCCGCCATCTGGCGGAAGATGAAGGCGCGACCATCCGCGACCTCCATGTCTGGCGCATCGGCCCCCACGCCCATGCGGCAATCGTCAGCCTCGCCCCGGGCGCGGACATTGCCGCAGTGCGCCGGCGCGTGCGCGCGCTGCCCCGCATGGAGCATGTCACGGTCGAATGTGGTTGATGCGGCATGCTTTTTCGGTCGGCGGAGCTTCCCTCGCGGTTACCTGCCTTTCCTGAACCATCGCTAACGGAAATATTCAGCATCGCGTCATGATGAAACCGCCATATCGGCCCGCACAAGGGTCAGAGGAGGCCACCATGTTCAGCAAAGCCATCGCGTCCGTTTCGATTGCCAGCGCCGCCCTGGTCGGCATCAGCGCGTCCCCCGCCTTCGCGCAGAGCAACTATCATTATAGCGAGCGCTATGAGGGCGACGACGGCAGCTATTATCGGAGCGAAACCTATCGGAGCGACGACGGCTATGATCGCGGCGACCGCTATCGCGACTATGATCGCCGCCCGGTGGAATATCGCGAGGACTATTATCGCGATCGGCCCCGCGCCTATCGCCCCCGCCCGCGCTACACCAACTGCTCGTCCGGAACGACCGGCGCAGTGGTGGGCGGCGTGCTCGGCGGCCTGCTGGGCCGGGAAATCGGCCGTGGCGGTCGCTGGGATCGCCCCAGCACGACCGGCCTGATCCTCGGCGCGGGCGCCGGCGCCCTGGCCGGCCGTGAGATCGAGCGCGGCGACTGCCGCTAAGCATGGATCTGCCCGGCGGGCGAGGCTCTTGCGCCACCCGCCGGGCTCCGGATGCCCCGTCCGGCTGAACCCGTGAAAAAGCGGCTTCCAAATTAGAATTATTGCTCTAAAATTGATCTGGCATAATCCGTCGAGGGGATGAAGATGCTGGATCGTCGAACCTTGCTGGCCGCCGTCGCGGCCGGCGCTGCCATGCCTTCGCTCGGCAGGGCGGCCACCGCGCCGCTCGACCGGCGCTTTCCCGACAATTTCCTGTGGGGCGCCGCGACCGCCGGCCATCAGGTCGAAGGAAACAATGTCAACAGCGACGTCTGGGTGATGGAGCATGTAAAGCCCAGCGTCTATGTCGAACCTTCGGGCGACGCCGCCAACAGCTTCACCCTCTGGCCGGCCGACCTGGACCTGGTCAAGGCAATGGGGCTCAACAGCTATCGCTTCAGCCTGGAATGGGCGCGGATCGAGCCGGCGCCGGGCGAATATTCGGTCGCGATGCTGGACCATTACCGGGCAATGATCGAAGGGTGCCGGGCGCGCGGCCTGACGCCGATCGTGACCTTCAACCATTTCGCCACGCCCGTCTGGTTCGCCGCCATGGGCGGATGGACCCATGCGCAGGCACCTTCGCTGTTCGCGCGCTATTGCGACCGGGCCGCCCGGCACCTGGCCGCGCAGATCGGCTATGCGACGACGCTGAACGAACCCAATCTCAGCGGCCTGCTGTCGCTTGTCCTTCCGCCCGGCGTCGGCGACAGGCTGATGGCGTCGGACCGGGCCATGGGCGAAGCAGCGGCGCGCGCGCACGGCGTCCCCCGCTTCGTCGCCGGCAACAGCCTGTGGATCGAGGATGTACCCACAGTCACGGCACATATGCTCGCCGGCCACAAGGCGGGGCGCGACGCGATCAAGGCGGTGCGACCCGACCTGCCCGTCGGGGTCAGCCTGGCCATTGCCGACGACCAGGCGATCGGCCGCAACAGCCTGCGCGATGCGATGCGGAGCAAGCTCTACGAACGCTGGCTCGTCGCGGCGCGTGGCGACGATTTCATCGGCGTCCAGAATTATGAGCGCCAGCGCTGGGATGACAAGGGCCGCCTGCCCACGCCCCAGGGCGTCGAAACCAACGACGCAGGGTCCGAACTCTATCCGCCCTCGCTCGCCGGCGCCGTGCGCTATGCCCATCAGGTCGCGCGCGTGCCGGTGATGGTGACGGAGCATGGCATCAATGCGGCGGATGACGCCAGCCGGGTGAAGTTGATCCCGGCCGCGCTGACCGACCTCAAACGCGCCATCGATGAAGGCGTGCCGGTGCTCGGCTATATGCACTGGTCGCTGATCGACAATTTCGAATGGGTGTTCGGCTACGGCCCCAAATTCGGCTTGCACAGTCTGGACCGGACCAGCTTCAAGCGGACGCCCAAGCCGAGTGCCGGGGTGCTGGGCGATATCGCCCGCCGCAACTCGCTATAGCCCCTGCAGCGCCTGCCCCGCCGCCCAGCCGCTGGCCCAGGCCCATTGGAAATTATAGCCGCCGAGCCATCCGGTCACGTCGACCGCCTCACCGACCACATGCAGGCCGGGCACGCGGCGGGCCTCCAGGGTCTGGGACGACAGATCGGCGGTGGAAACGCCGCCGATGGTTACCTCCGCCTTGGCAAAACCTTCCGTGCCGTTGGGCCGGAAAGGCCAGGCGGCAAGCCGGCGCTCGGCATCCTCCAGCTTGCGATCGGGCAGATTGCCGAGTTCTCCAGCGAGCGTCAGACGCTCCGCCAGCGCGTCGGCCAGGCGATCGGGCAGCCGCGCGCGGAGCAGCTGATTGAGCGTGGCGCGCGCCTTGGTCCGTTTCGCCTCGACCAGCCAATGGGCGGACTCGTCGGGCAGGAAGTCCAGGCTGATCATGTCGCCATGACGCCAATAGGAGGATATCTGCAGGATCGCCGGGCCCGACAGGCCGCGATGGGTGAGCAGCGCCGCCTCGCGGAACGCGGTCTTGCCATGGCGGACGACGACATCGGTCGATACGCCCGACAGCGAACGGAAGAGCAACTCGTCGCCGCCCAGCGTCAGCGGCACGAGCGCCGGGCGCGGCTCGACCACCTTGAGGCCGAACTGCCGGGCGAGGTCATAGGCGAAGCCCGTCGCCCCGATCTTCGGGATGGAAGGTCCGCCCGTCGCGATCACCAGCACCGGGGCGATCGCGACCCTGCCACCATGGGTCACGCTGTAGCGCCCGTCGGCATGGGTGACGGAGCTGACGGCATGATCGAGGCGGATCGTCACCCCGCCCTTCTCACATTCGGCCAGCAGCAGGGCGACGATCTGGCGCGCGCTCTGATCGCAGAACAGCTGGCCCAGGGTCTTTTCATGCCAGGCGATACCATGCCGCTCGATCAGCGCCAGGAAGTCCTGCGGCGTGTAGCGCCCGAGCGCAGACTTGGCGAAATGCGGGTTCGCGGACAGATAACGGTCGGGCGCGGTGTGGATGTTGGTGAAGTTGCAGCGCCCGCCGCCGGAAATCAGGATCTTCTTGCCCGGCTGGTCGGCATGGTCGATGACCAGCACGCGCCTGCCACGCTGGCCTGCGGTCGCGGCGCACATGAGCCCGGCACCGCCAGCGCCCAGGACGATGGCGTCGAACTGCTCGAGGGTCTGGGGCATCAGCCGGCGGACAGCGCGTCCATGATCTGGCGCACAGGGGCGAGATCGTAGCCGGCGGCCTCCGCCTTGTCGCTCAGCATCGCGGGATGATCGCCGGCGCGCGCTCGGGTGAGCGCCCACAGCAGCGTGCTGCGCGTGCCCGAACGACAATAGGCGAGCGCCTTGCCCTCCCCGACCTGCTCCAGCGCGGCGGCCATGCCGTCGAGCTGCCACGGCGCGAAACCGCCATGGGCGACCGGGACGGCGGCATAGGCGATGCCCGCCTGCCGCGCCGCAGCTTCGATGGCGGCGCCGTTGGTCTGGCCCGGCTCCTCGTCATCGGGGCGGTTGTTGATGATGACGGTGACGCCCAGCGCCTTCGCCTCCGCCACCTGATCGACGCTGATCTGCGGAGAGACGTAGAGGGTGGGCGTGAGCTGGCGGAACATGGGCAAAACTCCTTCAGGCCGTGCCATGCGCCCAAGCGGTGGAGCTTTCAAGGGGCAGCCGCAACTCGTCAGAGATAAGGCCGGATCGCCGCGAGGAACGCGTCGCCATAAGCGTCGAGCTTGCGCTGGCCCACGCCGCTCACATGGCCGAGTTCGGCGAGGCTGGTGGGCCGCTGCTGCGCCATCTCGCGCAAGGTCGAATCGTGGAAGATGACATAGGGTGGCACGCCCGCCTCCTGCGCCAGTTCGCGGCGGCAGGCGCGCAGCGCGTCGAACAGCGGATCGCCGACCGGATTGTCCGCGCTGCCGTTGCGCGCGCTCTTGCGGCGGCGCTCCCGGCGCGGCGGCAGGACCAGGCTGACCTCCTCCTCGCCACGCAGGATCGGCCGGGCATTGGGCCCGAATTCCAGTCCCCCATGGTCGTTAGTTTGCAAAGCATCCTTGACGAGCAAGGCCCGCGACACCGGCCGCAGCAGCGCCGCCTCTTCCCCGTCGACAATGCCGTAAACCGAAATCTTGTCGTGACCTCGTTCACGGATTCGGTCAGACACCGCGCCGGTCAGCACCTGTTCGATATGGCCGACGCCGAAACTCTGGCCGGTGCGGTAGACCGCCGACAGGAATTTACGCGCCGTCTCAGTCGCGTCGATGCTGGCCGGCGGCTGCAGGCAATTGTCGCAATTGCCGCAACTCGCCGGCGGATCCTCACCGAAATGGCGCAACAGGATGGCGCGGCGGCAGGTGCCGGTTTCGACCAGCCCGCCCAGCGCGGTAATGCGGGCACGCTCGCCCTGCTGGCGGGCGGGATCCAGTTCGCCGATGCGCTGGCGCGCGCGGGCGAAATCGTCGGCGCCCCAGAAAAGATGCGCCTGCGCTGGTTCGCCGTCGCGCCCGGCGCGTCCGGATTCCTGATAATAGCCCTCGATCGACTTGGGCAGCGCGGCATGGGCGACGAAACGGACATCGGGCTTATCGATGCCCATGCCGAAGGCGATGGTCGC
Source organism: Sphingobium sp. (assembly GCA_035278405.1). Taxonomy (GTDB): domain Bacteria; phylum Pseudomonadota; class Alphaproteobacteria; order Sphingomonadales; family Sphingomonadaceae; genus Sphingobium. The sequence goes on from DATEJA010000038.1 coordinate 14,175, forward strand.
GACCATCACCATGTCCTCGCTCGCGATGAAGGCGGCTTGGTTCGCGGCGCGCACGGCCGGATCAAGCCCGGCATGATAGGCCCGGGTCGGACGGCCGGTCTTGCTGAGCGTTTCGGCCAGCTTCTCGGTGGCGGCGCGGGTCGGCGCGTAGACGATGCCCGGCCCTTCGGTGGCCGCGATCAGATCGGCCAGCTGGCGCGGCAGCCCATCGCGGGGATGGACGGCATAGCGGATGTTCGGCCGGTCGAAGCCGGAAATGACCAGCCCCTCGCCCGGGATGCCGAGCTGAACGAGAATATCCTCCCGCGTGTGGGCGTCGGCCGTCGCCGTCAGCGCCAGGCGCGGGACATCGGGGAATTGGTCGAGGAGCGGCCGCAGCAGCCGATAGTCGGGACGAAAATCATGGCCCCATTCGGACACGCAATGGGCTTCGTCGATGGCGAAGAGGGCGACCTTGGCCGACCGCAGCAGGCTGCGGAACCCCTCCCCGCTCGCGCGCTCGGGCGCGACATAGAGGAGGTCGAGTTCGCCGTTCCGCAGCCGGTCCTGCGTCTCGCGCCAGTCGGCGTCAACGCTGGTGAGGCTGGCGGCGCGGATGCCGACCGCCTGCGCCGCGCGCAACTGGTCGTGCATGAGCGCGATCAACGGCGAAACAACGACACAGCAGCCGTCGAGCGCCACGGCGGGCAACTGATAGCAAAGCGACTTGCCCGCGCCCGTCGGCATGATGGCCAGGGTGGGCTGCCCCGCCATGATGCGCCCCACCACCTGCTCCTGCACGCCACGAAAGCCGGGGAAGCCGAAAATGTCGTGAAGGATGGTCGGGATATCAGAGCGCATGGCAGAGCGTCCTAGCGGCTGGGGGCGCCCGCGCAAATGATCATTGCGGCGGATCGAGCAGGCATCCCCAGCCCGGCCGATAATGGGCGCTGCGGGTGGCGAGCAGCGGCACGCTGGCGCGGACGGTGCGCGATTCGGGATCATCGGACAGTGTTACCAGCGCCATGCCCGGATCCTTGTCGCCCCGGCAGCTGTCGAGCGAGCGTCCCTCGACATAGCGGCAGGAGCAGGTCACGCGCGCGCCGAAGCCAACGCCGACCCGCGCCCGGGCGGCAAGCGCGGTCCAGTTCCAGGCGAGCAGCACAAGCAGAGCCGCGACCAGGGCGATTAGCGCATAAATCCATTTCGGGCGGCCGGACATGCTCCCCTTTCCGATGAGCCATGCTAAGGGCGCGGCTTATGAAGTGGGATCGGAAAAGGGTAAAGCATCTTGGCGCGGGGCTCGCCATTTTGTCGCTGCTGGCGATGGCGGGCGGCCTGGCGGTGCGGGCGGCCGATCCGGAACCCGTCTACAAGGTCGCGGCCGACGGCGCCGTCAGCGAAGAGGCGCTGCGCGGCGCGATCGATCCGCTGTTCGATGGCGGCAGCGATGTCGGCGAGACGCGCGCGCTGGTGGTGATGCATCGCGGCGAGATCGTGGCGGAACGCTATGCGCCCGGCTTTGGACCCGATACGAAGCTGATGGCCTGGTCGATCGCGAAGAGCGTGACGGCGGTCCTGGTCGGCCTCATGGTCTCGGACGGCCGGCTGGCGCTCGATTCGCCGGTGCCGGTCGATGCCTGGAGCCAGCCCGGCGACCCGCGTGGGCGGATCACGCTGCGCCAGCTGTTGTCCATGTCCTCGGGTCTCGACCATGTCGAGGATGCCGAGCCGATCGCCAGCGCCGACACGGTCCGGATGCTCTTCACCGACGGCGCCCAGGACATGAGCGCCTTCGCCGAGGCCAAGCCGCTCGCCCATGCGCCGGGCTCCACCTTTTCCTACAGCACCGGTAGCACCCTGATTCTCGCCGACCTGATGGCGCGGATGCTGACCGGGAGCGAAGATCCCGACGCGCGGCGGCGCGCGATGCAGACCTTCATCGACGGACGGCTCAAGATACCCGCTCGGCTCGACAGCCTGACGCCCGAATATGACGCGGCGGGCACGATGATCGGCGGCGGCTTCCTGCACATGACCGCGCGCGATTATGCCCGCTTCGGCGAACTGCTCCGCAATCAGGGGCGGGGGCCCAGCGGCCACCAGATCGTGCCCGAAAAATGGGTCGACTTCATGCGCACGCCCTCGCGCCGCAACCCGGCCTATGGCGCGCATCTGTGGCTGAACCGGGAGGGCGAGGACAGCGCCTTGATGCCGGGCGAAGCCCCCGCCAGCCTGTTTGGCTGCGTCGGCCATGACGGGCAATATGTGCTGGTGTCCCCCAGCCAGCAGTTGACCGTCGTGCGGATCGGCATGTCGCCCGACAAGGAGCAGCGCAACGCCCTGAAGAGCGGCCTTGCAAAACTGATCGCCCTGTTCCCGCGATAGGCGCATCAGAGCAGGAATTGCCCCTCGATCACCGTGCGGCAACCGCCGGTCAGGACGACGCGGTCGCCCTGCAACTGACAGCCGAGGCGGCCGCCTCGCGCGGATGTCTGATAGGCGCTGAGGCGCGCCTTGCCGAGGCGTGCCGCCCAGAACGGAGTGAGCAGACAGTGGGCCGAGCCGGTGACCGGGTCCTCGTCGACGCCGCCGCCCGGCACGAAGACACGGCTGATCATGTCGCTATCCTCGCCCGGCGCGGTGGCGATCAGCATGATGTCGCCCAGCGCCTTCAGGCGCGCGAAATCAGGTGACAGTGCCCGAACGGCGGCAGCGTCCGGGAACAGGAAGAGGCTGTAGCCGCCCTCGCGCCAATGCGATTCGAGCGGCGCGCCGCCCAGCCCGGCGGCAAGGTCGGGCAGCGGGCGCGGTTCCATCGACCAGGCGGGTAGCGAGAGCGCATAGCCGTCGCGGTCGCGCGACACGGTCAGCACACCGGCCTGCCCCGTGCGGAAGCGCACCGCCGTGCGCCCACCCATCAGCACATGGCCGCTCGCCAGCGTGGCATGGCCGCAGAGCTTGACCTCCACCGTCGGGGTGAACCAGCGCAGCGCATAGTCGGCGGCGGGATCATCGGGCGTGGGCACGGTGAAGGCGGTTTCCGACAGGTTGTTCTCCGCCGCGATCGCCTGGAGCGTGGCGTCGTCCAGCCAGCGGCCGAGCGGCATCACGGCGGCGGGATTGCCGGTGAAGGGCGCATCGGCAAAGGCGTCGACCTGGGTGAAGGGGAGTGTGGTCATGAGGCGCTTCCCTGGGATGATGTCGGACCATGATGGCGGCGGTACGAAGGCGCGGACAGAGCCGGTGGGGAGGGAGTGGTCCCCGGCGGAAAAGCGCGCTTTTCGCTCGAAGTTCACACCATATGCGCGCGCGTGCGCGGGCGCGCGTAGGCGTCTGGGGAGAGAGGGTGCGATTTTTTCAAAGACGGGTCGGAGTAGGCAGGCGGGAGGGATGTAGGACAGGAGAAAGCGGCGGCGGGATGAGGGAATAGGATGTTTTTTGGGCTGGTTGTGGCGTGCGGGGCACAGTTGGTGAGCGGTCGGTTGCGGGCGAGGTGCGGGCCTGTTCCTCCTGCTGCAGCTTTCGAAGAGCGGGACTGTAGGGTTGGGGGACCGGCGCCACCTGGCATTGGCCCACCCCGCTCCGACTAACTCGCTGCGCGAGAAAGTCTCGGATCATCCCCCTTAGTACTCAAACGAAATGGGCCAGCCATGATGACATGGCTGGCCCGTGTTCGCGGCTTAAGGGGACGTTTTGACCGTCAATTCATGCTTAGCATGATGACGCTCCCCAGGCTTACGCACTGCCGCTCGCCCTCCCGCGGGCGATTGATGGGGTGATGTTAACGCAGATTATCTGAGTCGTCTCGCACAAATCACGCGTTTACCCGATGATCGGCTCGTTTCAGCGCGTTAAGCGCCGCCGCATTGCGCGCGATGGAGCAGTTTCTGGTCGGCGAGCACCAGCGCCATCATGGCTTCCACCACGGGCACGCCCCTGATCCCGACGCAGGGGTCATGCCGGCCCTTGGTGATGATTTCCGAGGCTTCCCCTTCGCGGGTCACGGTTTCGACCGGGATCAGGAGAGAACTGGTCGGCTTGAACGCCACCCGCACCCGGACCGGCTGGCCGGTGGAAATGCCCCCGGCGATGCCGCCGGCATGGTTGGCGAGGAAGGTGGGGGTGCCATCCTGGCCAGGCCGCATGGGATCGGCATTTTCCTCGCCGCGCAGGCGGGCAGCGGCAAAGCCGTCGCCGATCTCCACGCCCTTGACCGCGTTGATGCTCATCATCGCGGCGGCGAGTTCGCTGTCGAGCTTGGCATAGAGCGGCGCGCCCCAGCCGGCGGGGAGGCCCGTGGCGACACATTCCACCACCGCGCCGAGCGACGAGCCGTCCCGCCGCGCGTCATCCACCAGCTTCTCCCAGCGCCTGGCGGCTTCCGGATCGGGGCAGAAGAAGGGGTTGTTGCCGATCTCGGCCGCGTCGAAACGGCCCGGATCGATCGCGTCGCCGCCGATCTCGCTGACCCAGGCGAGGATCTCGACCTCCGGGATCACGGCGCGGGCGACGGCGCCGGCCGCCACGCGGCTCGCCGTCTCGCGCGCCGACGACCGTCCGCCACCGCGATAGTCGCGAAAGCCATATTTGGCGTCATAGGCATAATCGGCATGGCCGGGCCGATAGGCCTTGGCGACGTCGGAATAATCCTTCGACCGCTGGTCGGTATTCTCGATCATCAGGCTGATCGGCGTGCCGGTGGTGCGCCCTTCGAACACGCCGGACAGGATGCGCACCGCATCCGGCTCGCGGCGCTGGGTCGTGAATTTGGAGGTGCCCGGCTTGCGCTTGTCGAGATAGGGCTGGATGTCGGCTTCGCACAGCGACAGACCCGGAGGGCAGCCGTCGACGACCGCCCCGATCGCGGGACCATGGCTTTCGCCCCAGGTGGTGAAGCGAAACACGCGGCCGAAAGTGTTGAAGCTCATATCTGCCTTTCGTGGGGAGAGGTGGTTTGCCCTCACCCTCCCATCGTTGCGCGATGGGCCCCTCCCTCTCCCGCCTGCGGGAGAGGGGTTCAATACCTTATTTGTCCAAAGCGATGTCCGGCGCGTCCTCCGCCTTCATGCCGATGACGTTATAGCCCGCGTCGACATGATGGATCTCGCCGGTGACGCCCGCCGCCAGATCAGAGAGGAGGTAGAGGCCCGCGCCGCCCACATCCTCAATCGTGACGTTGCGCCGGAGCGGCGAATTCAGTTCGTTCCACTTCATGATATAGCGGAAATCGCCGATACCGCTTGCCGCCAGCGTCTTGATCGGGCCGGCGGAAATCGCGTTGACGCGGATATTTTCGGGGCCGAGGTCCATCGCCAGATATTTGACGCTGGTTTCCAGCGCCGCCTTGGCCACGCCCATGACGTTATAATGGGGGATGACCTTTTCCGCGCCATAATAGGAAAGCGTCAGCAGGCTGCCGCCCTCCGCCATCAGCTCCCGCGCGCGCTTGGCGACGGCGACGAAGCTGTAGGCCGAGATGTTCATCGTCAGCAGGAAATTGTCGAGGCTGGTGTCGACATATTTGCCGCGTAGCTCATTCTTGTCGGAAAAGCCGATGGCATGGACGACGAAGTCGAGTTTGCCCCAGCGCGCCTTCACCTCGTCAAAGGCGGCGTCCAGCTTGCCCATGTCGGACACGTCGCAATCGATCAGGAAGTCCGACCCCAGCTCCTCCGCCAACGGCCGCACACGCTTGGCCAGCGCGTCGCCCTGATAGGCAAAGGCCAGTTCGGCACCCTGCGCATGCAGCGCCTTAGAAATGCCCCAGGCGAGCGACTTGTCGTTCGCCAGGCCCATGATGAGACCGCGCTTCCCCGCCATCAAGCCCGTCATTCTACCGTCCCATTCCCTTTATTTCCGGCCACGAGCGCTTCCCATTCCTCTTCCGGGAATTCAGCGAGCGCAGCATTGAGTTCCGCGCCAATTACCACGCCAAGCCCGACGAGGAAGAAAAAAATGAGCGTGATCATCACGCCCGCCAGACTGCCATAGGTGCGGTCATAGCCGCCGAGCAGCGACAGCGTGGGCGGAAGCAGCATGGTGACGCCATACCACCACAGCGCCGTGGCGATGGCGCCCGGCAGCTTGGGATAGCAACTTTTCTTGTAGGCGCTGGGGGTGAGCGAGAGGAAAAGATAGTAAAGCGCGAAACAGAGAATCACCATCGGCACCGCGCGGGTCAGCGTGACGACCTGGATCGCCTGATCGGCAAAGGGCAGGATCTGGTGCAGGAACTGGTCGATGCCCGTGATCATCACCTGCAGCGAGAAGGCGAACATGACGGCGAAGACGCTGACCAGGGTGATGCCGATCGCGGTCAGGCGATAATGCCAGAAGGGCCGCGTGCTCTTCGTCCCATAGGCGCGGCGCAGGATGTCGCGGATGGTTTCGATGAGGCTGCCCACGGTCCACAGCCCCACCAGGCCGCCGAGCCAGAGCAGCGGCCCGGTGCGGGCGTTCAGCACGTCGATGATGGGCTGTTTCACCACCTGCGCGACGCCGGGCGGCACCGTTTCGAGAAAGGCACTGACCGCCGCCAGCCCATCCTGCGACCGGCCGAAGATGCTCGCCACCGCCGCAGAGACGATGAAGAAGGGAAAGAGCGTCATCAGGGACAGATAGGCGAGGTTGCCGGCGTGGATGAAGCCGTCGCTATAGGTGCCGACAGCCACGCGCTTGACGATTTCGCGCACATAGGCGCCCGGCGGCAGGCGTTCTATGTGGCGATTGATGTGGGCACGCGCGTCGTGGACAATCTTGCGCCGGCGCGATTCGGGCGAGTAGGGCGACGGCTGTGGCATTCGCCGCTAACGCCCTAGACGCCCAGATGGGCGCGCACGGCGCGACTGTCCTGCCAGCTTTCCACCAGCGCCTGGATCGCCGGATCGTCCGCCGGCACGTCGATCATCAACCTGACCAGCTGGTCGCCCCGCTCGCCACCCTTGGCAGTAAAGCCCTTGCCCCGCAGGCGCAGCGTCTTGCCGCTGGTCGCGCCGGCGGGCACGCCCAGCATCACCGGGCCATCTACCGTCGGCACCTTGACCTTGCCGCCCTTCACCGCCTCGTCGAGGGTGATGGGCAAGTCGAGCAGCACATTGTCACCGTCGCGCTCGAAAAAGGCGTGGGGTTTCACCTCGATCGTGACGATCGCATCCCCGGCGCCGGCCGGCCCGGCCTGTCCCTTGCCCGACAGGCGCATCTGCGTGCCGGTCTCGACCCCGGTGGGGAGCTTCAGATCGATGGTCTTGCCGTCCTGCAGGGTGATGCGCTGGGGCGCGAGTGTGGCAGCGTCGACAAAGGCCACGGCCAGGCGATAGCTGACGTTCGCACCCTTCTGCGGCGGCGCCTGACGGCCGAAACCGCCAAAGCCGCCCGCCCGCCGGGCGCCGCCCGCGCCGCCGAACAACCCTTCGAAAATATCGCCGAAGTCGGCGCCGCCCTCGTTGAACTCGAAGCCGCCGCCCTGCCCCGGCCGTCCGCGAAAGCCGCCGCCATTGCCGCCAAAGCCGAAAGGCGCGGTCGGATTGCCGTCCGCGTCGATCTCCCCCCGGTCGAACCGGGCGCGCTTGTCCTTGTCCGACAGCAGGTCATAGGCGCTGGAGACGGCGGAAAATTTCTCCGCCGCTTTGGGATTGTCCTGATTGCGGTCGGGATGAAGCTCCTTGGCGAGCTTGCGATAGGCCGACTTGATCTCTGCCTCGCTCGCGCCGCGCGCGACACCCAGGGTGGAGTAGGGATCCGCCATGCCCTTTACATACCTCTATTCGATGAAAAATCCGATGGGCGTCCTATGTGGCGAAAGCGTCACGATCCTTCAAGCGCGGGGATGATGCTTCATTTCGCGGCGATCCCGCGATAGACCGGCGGCATGACCGATCCCTTCATCCTGTTCGACCAGTGGTTTGGCGAAGCGCGCCAGAGCGAAATCAACGACAGCAATGCCATGGCGCTGGCGACGGCGGACGCGCGCGGGCGCCCGTCGGTGCGCATGGTGCTGCTGAAGGGCCACGGCCCGGACGGCTTCATCTTCTACACCAATTTCGAGGGGCGCAAGGCCGACGAACTGCTCGCTAATCCCCATGCCGCCTTGCTGTTCCACTGGAAATCGCTGCGCCGCCAGGTGCGCATCGAAGGGGCGGTCGACACGGTCGACGACGCCACCGCCGACGCCTATTTCGCCAGCCGCAGCCGCGACAGCCAGCTGGGCGCCTGGGCATCGGACCAGTCCCGGCCGCTCGCCTCGCGCGACATCTTCATGGCCCGTTATGAGGCGGTGAGCGCGCGGTTCGATGGGGGGCCGGTGCCGCGCCCGCCACACTGGTCCGGTTTCCGGGTCGTGCCGCAGCGGATCGAATTCTGGCAGGATCGCGAGCATCGGCTGCACGAGCGGCGGCTGTTCACCCGCGATGGCGAGGGATGGAGCGAAGGGCTGCTCTATCCTTGAGCGCCCCGGTACTCCTGCGACGGCGGGAGCACATTGCGTTGACCTGCACGCGGAATAGCCTTCTTCGTTCGTTGATGGGGATGACGGCCTGACGCGCTCCGATTGCGGGCGTGGTGGGCGCCTGTTAGGTGTGCATGCCTGACGGGAGGATTGGCGTGGGGCGAGCCTTCACGCGGCTTAGAGGGGTTGCATGCGGAATCGACTGACGGCCTTCATCCTGGCGGGCATGATCCTGGGCGTGATCACGGGTTTCGCCGCCAATAGCTGGGTCGGCGGCGACAAGGTTCTGGCGAAGGAAGTGGCCGGCTATTTCCATCTGCTGGCCGACATCTTCCTGCACCTCATCAAGATGATCATCGCGCCGCTGGTCTTTTCCACGCTGGTCGCGGGCATCGCCCATATGGGTGACAGCAGCGCGCTGGGGCGGATCGGCGGGCGCGCGATCGCCTGGTTCATCATCGCCAGCCTGATTTCGCTGACGCTGGGCCTCATCTTCGTCAATTTCTTCGCGCCGGGCGAGGGGCTGAACCTGGTGCGCTCCGGCGCCGAGTCAGGCGTCAATACCGAGGCGCTGAATTTCAGCGACTTCATCCTGCATGTCTTCCCCACCTCCATGGTGGGCGCGATGGCGGAGAATTCGATCCTGCAGATCGTCGTCTTCTCGCTGTTCGTGGGCGTCGCGCTGACCGCGATTGGCGAGAAGGGAAAGCCGATCGTCACCGTGATCGAGGCGATGGTCGAACTGATGCTGCAGGTGACGGGCTATGTCATGCGCGCCGCGCCCCTCGCCGTGTTCGGGGCGCTGGCCTCCGCGATCACGACCGAAGGACTGGGCGTGCTCAAGACCTTCGGCGAGCTGGTCGGCGAATTCTATCTGTCGCTCCTCGCGCTCTGGCTGCTGCTGTGCTGCGCGGGCGCGGTCTTCCTGGGGCGGCGGATGGGCAAGCTGCTCCAATATGTGCGCGAGCCGCTGCTGATCGCCTTTTCCACCGCCTCGTCGGAAGCGGCTTACCCCAAGATGCTGGAGCAGCTCGATCGTTTCGGGGTGCCGCGCCGCATCTACAGCTTCGTCCTGCCGCTGGGCTATTCGTTCAACCTCGACGGGTCGATGATGTATTCGACCTTCGCGACGATCTTCATCGCCCAGGCCTATGGCATCGACCTGCCGATCGCGACGCAGATCACCATCCTGCTGGTGCTGATGGTGACGAGCAAGGGCATCGCCGCCGTGCCGCGCGCCTCGCTGGTCGTCGTCGCGGCGACGCTGGGGCAGTTCGACCTGCCGGTGGAAGGCGTCGCCTTCGTCCTGGCCGTCGACCATTTCATGGACATGGGCCGCACCGCCACCAACGTGCTGGGCAATGCCATCGCCACCTCCGTCATCACCAAATGGGAAGGCATGCTGGAGGTCGAGGAGCCCGATTATGTGCCCCATCCCAAGGCGCCGGCGCACACCGCATCCCATGGCCGCGCCGGGCTGGAGCTGGCGTCCGACATGGTCGAGGATGACGACCGCAGGGGCTGACGCTCAGCGCGCCGCCTTGGCCGCTTCCGCCCACCAGATGAGGCTGCGCGCGAACGCGGCGAAGCCACGTTCCAGCGCGGCGCCGCCCTCCCCCTGCGGCTGCGCCTGTTCATCGAGCGTCTGGCCGATCTGGCCGACGCTGAGGCGCTCGGGCACGACGGCCATGCCCATGGCCGACAGGGTGACGGTCCAGTCGGCATGGCTGTTGACCCCGGCGAAGCGGCCCGCCGAATAGCTGGCGAGGCCGGCCGGCCGCCGGTCGAATTCCTTGAGATAATGGTCGACGAGATTCTTGAGGCCCGGCTGCACGCCGCGATTATATTCCCCCGCGACGAAGACGAAGGCGTCGGCTGCGGTGAGGCGATCGGCGAGAGTCGCCATG
>DATEJA010000039.1:0-8999 GCA_035278405.1 Sphingobium sp.
TGCCGGAAAATGGATCCAGGGATGAACTACGAAACCCCAGTCGTCGCGGATGCGCCCGCGCGCATCTTGGATGAGGAACCGCAGCCCTCGCGGCGGCGCGCGCTGCTGGTCGGCGTCGCCATTGCCCTGGTCCTGGTCATCGTCGCCGCCTGGCTCAGCCTGCGCGGCAAGGGCGCCGAACCGACGGACCCCGTCGAACAGGCGCCGGTGGTGACGGTGATGACGCCCGGCCAGTCGATGGTGGCGCGCACGGTCAGCAGCACCGGGTCGCTCGCCGCGCGGGTCGAAATGCCCGTGGGCGTCGTGGGCGAAGGCGGCGCCGTGACCCGCGTGCTGGTGCAACCGGGCGACTGGGTCGGTGCCGGCCAGGTGCTGGCGGTGATCGAACGGTCGGTGCAGAGCGAGCAGATCCGCTCGCTCGCCGCCCAGGTGGAGGTCAACCGCGCCGACGCGAAGCTCGCCCAGGCCCAGCTCGACCGCGCGCGGGCGCTGGTCAAGCGCGGCTTCATCAGCCAGGCGGACATCGACCAGCGCACCGCCACGCGCGACGCCGCCAATGCGCGCGTCAACGTCGCCGTCGCGCAGCTTGCCGAGCAGCGGGCGCGGACCGGCCGGCTCGACATCCGCGCGCCCGCCGCCGGCCTCGTGCTGACGCGCGATGTCGAACCCGGCCAGATCGTCGGCGCGGGCAGCGGCGTCCTGTTCCGCATGGCCAAGGGTGGCGAGATGGAGATGCTGGCGCAGGTCAGCGAAGCCGATCTGGCGACGGTGAAGCCCGGAAACAGCGCGACCGTGACCCCGGTCGGCGGCAGCATCGGCTTTGCCGGCCATGTCTGGCAGGTGGCGCCGGTGGTCGATCCGCAGACGCGGCAGGGCATCGTCCGCATCGCCATCGCCTATAATCGCGCGATCCGCCCCGGCGGCTTTGCGTCCGCCACCATCGTCAGCGGCACGACCGCCGCGCCGCTGCTGCCGGAATCGGCGGTCCAGACCGACGCGAAGGGCCATTATGTCTATATCATCAACGCCCGCAGCCAGGCCGAGCGGCGTTCCGTGCAGGTCGGTTCGCCGTCCGAACAGGGCGTGCCGGTGACAGCGGGCCTCGCCGGCGATGAACGGGTCGTGGTGACGGCCGGCGCCTTCCTGATCCCGGGCCAGAAGGTGAAGCCGGAAATGAGGAAGGCAAGCTAGGCTGGCGTCGGCGCGCCCGATCGCGCCCCGCAGCAGCGAGGAAGCGTCATGAGTTTTCGCAATATCTCCGCCTGGGCCATCCGCAATCCGGTGTCGCCGATCGTGCTGTTCGTCGGCCTGCTGCTGGCGGGCCTGGTCAGCTTCGGCCGGATGGACGTCAACCAGCAGCCCGACCTCAGCTTCCCGGTCGCGCAGGTCATGGTGACGCAGCCGGGCGCCGCGCCCAGCGAGCTGGAAACCCAGGTCACGCAGCGCGTCGAAGCGGCCGTGCGGGGCCTTAGCGGCGTGGACGAGATCAATTCGACCGTGTCCGAGGGCCTGTCGACCACCACCGTCCAGTTCGTGATCGGCACCCCGGTCGACCGCGCCGTCAATGACGTCAAGAACGCGGTCGACCAGATCCGCAGCGACCTGCCCCAGGGCATATTGGAACCGCAGATCAGCCGGCTCGACATTGACGGCATGCCGATCGCCTATTTTAGCGCCGAAGCGACCGACATGACGCTCGAACAGCTGTCCTGGTATGTCGACAACACCGTCGCCCGCCGGCTGCTGGGCGTACCGGGCATGGCGGCGGTCAAGCGCGGCGGCGGGGTGAGCCGCGAGATCCGCGTCATCCTGGACCCGGCCCGGCTGCAATCGCACGGCGTCACCGCCGCCCAGGTCAACCAGCAACTGCAGCAGGTCAACCTGAACGCGGCCGGCGGCCGCACCGAGATCGCCGGCGCCGAACAGGCGATCCGCGTCCTGGGCAACGCCCGCAGCGCGCATGCGCTCGGCGAAACCCAGATCGCCATTCCCGGCGGCCGCACCGTCAAGCTCGCCGACCTTGCCGATGTGCGCGACATGTATTCCGAACAGCGCTCGCTCTCGCTGATGAACGGGCGGCAGGTCACCAGCTTCAGCCTGGCCAAGGCGAAGGGCGCGTCCGACGTCACCGTCTTCGACGAGGCGAAGAAGGTGCTGGACCAGTTGCGCAAGGAAAATCCCAAGGTCCGCTACAAGGAGCTGTTCACCAGCGTCGACTATACCAAGAGCCAATATCACAGCGCGATGGCGGCGATGATCGAAGGCGCGGTGCTGGCGGTGGTGATCGTCTTCCTGTTCCTGCGCGACTGGCGCGCGACGCTGATCGCGGCGCTCGCCATCCCGCTCTCGGCGATCCCGACCTTCTGGTTCATGGACATGATGGGCTTCACGCTCAACATCACCTCGCTGCTGGCGCTCAGCCTGGTGGCGGGCGTGCTGGTCGACGATGCCATCGTGGAGATCGAGAATATCGTGCGCCACATGCGCATGGGGAAGACCGCCTATCAGGCCGCGATCGACGCTGCCGACGAGATCGGCCTCGCCGTGCTGGCGACCACCATGGCCATCGTCGCGGTGTTCCTGCCGGTCGGCCTGATGCCGGGGCTGACCGGCCAGTTCTTCCGCCAGTTCGGGCTGACCGTCGTCGTCGCCGTGCTGCTGAGCCTTGCCGTCGCCCGCCTCATCACGCCGATGATCGCGGCCTATTTCCTCAAGGCCCATGGCGAGGAAAGCCATGGCGAGGGGCGGCTGATGGACGTCTATATGAAAGTGCTGCACTGGTCGCTCGACGAGCGCGGGGCCCAGGCGCGCAAGAAACGCCGCCTGACCGCCTGGCTGCACGACCACCGGATCTGGACCGTGGGGCTTGGCCTGGCCGCCTTCCTCGCGACCATCGGCGCCTTCATGACCTTGCCCATGACCTTCCAGCCGACGATCGACACCGACTATGCTCAGGTGAAGGTGGAGACCGTGCCGGGCAGCACGCTGGAACAGACCAGCGCGATCACCCGCCGCGTGGCCGACATGCTGACCGCCGACACCAAGGTCGTCGAGGCCGCCTTTGCCGACATCAACCCCACGGGCGCCGACATCTACCTGACGCTGCAGAAGGATCGGCCCGTCAGTTCGGTGGAATGGGAACGGCAGACCGCCCCCCGCTTCCAGCAGGTCGCCGACGCCCGGGTCAATTTCCAGTCGCAGTCGAGCAGCGGCTTTGGCCGCGACATCACCATCATGTTCGGCAGCGACAATGCCGCGCTGCTGGAAAAGATCGGCAACCAGCTGGTTTCCGAGATGACGGGCGTCCGCGAAATCCGCGCGCCCCGGCTGCAGGGCGACATGAACCGGCCCGAAATCATCATCAAGCCGCGCTTCGACCTCGCCGCCAGCCTTGGCGTCACGACGGCGGCGCTCAGCCAGACGATCCGCGTCGCGACGATCGGCGATATCGACCAGAACAGCGCCAAATTCTCGCTGTCCGACCGGCAGATCCCGATCCGCGTGTCGATCGCGGAGGACAGCCGGCGCGACATCGCCACGATCGAAAATATGCCGGTGCCGACCGTCAACGGCGGATCGGTGCCGCTCAAGGTCGTGGCCGATGTCGAATTCGGCGCCGGGCCGACGCAGATCCGCCGCTACAACCAGGTCCGCCGGATCGTGGTGGGCGCGGATCTGGCGCCGGGCATCGTCAGCAGCCAGGCGATGGCGCGGATCAACGCGCTGCCGACCATGAAGGCCATTCTCGACGGCAAGGTCCCCGGCGTCGAAAAGCTCAACAGCGGCGATTCCAAGCTGGAAGGAGAGATGGTCAAGAATTTCGTCATGGCCGTCATTTCCGGCGTGATGCTCGTCCTGGCGGTGCTGACCCTGCTCTACAAGCGGCTGATGCCGCCCTTCGTCAATCTGGGCTCGCTGCTGCTGGCGCCGCTCGGCGGCGCGCTGGCGCTGCACCTCACCGGCAATCCCATCTCCATGCCGGTGCTGATCGGCCTGCTCATGCTGCTGGGCATCGTCGCCAAGAATTCGATCCTCGTCATCGACTTCGCGCTGGAGGAAATCCAGAAGGGCGTGCCCAAGTTCGACGCCATCATCGATGCCGGGCACAAGCGCGCCCAGCCCATCGTCATGACCACGGTGGCGATGGTCGCGGGCATGGTGCCGACCGCGATATCGATCAACGGCGATGGCGCCTGGCGCGCGCCGATGGGCATCACGGTGATCGGCGGATTGCTGCTGTCGACGCTGCTGACGCTGGTGATCGTGCCGGCGACCTTCAGCCTGGCGCTGGGGATGGAGGAATGGGCCGGCCCGCGCCTGGGCCGCCGCTTCCTCACCTACCGGCGCGGCGATGATCGCTCCCATGCGGGAACGGCGCAGCCGGCCGAGTGATCGCCCGCGCCTATCCCTGCGAAAAGAAGCGCTTGCCTGAACGAAACGGCGGCGTAACCGTTGGGCAGACATGAAGCTGCTCCGCCTCCCCTCGGCCGCCGCCGGTCCCGTTCACCCGGCCCGGGCGATGCGGCGGGTGGCGACCGGCATGCTGGTGGCGATGGCGGCGCTGTTCGCGCTCGCCCGCGCGACGGCGCATCTTCATCCGGCGATCGGCTTCGTCCAGGCCTTTGCCGAAGCAGCGATGGTGGGCGGCCTTGCCGACTGGTTCGCCGTCACGGCGCTGTTCCGCCATCCGCTCGGCCTGCCCATCCCGCACACCGCGATCATTCCGCGCAACAAGGATCGGATCGGCGACACGCTCGCCTTGTTCCTGCGCGACAATTTCCTGACCCCCGCCGTCGTCGCCCGGCGGATGCAGCGGCTGGATGTCGCGGGCGCGGCCGGACGCTTCCTCGCCAGCCCGTCGGGCGGCGACGGCCGGCTGCGCGAGGGTGCCTCACGCCTCGCCGCCGACCTGCTGGAGACGCTGGACCAGGAACGGCTGGGCGGCATGGCCAAGACCGCCATAGCCCAGCGGCTGCGCGCCATGAACCTCGCGCCCCTGATCGGCCAGGCGATCGAGGCGGCGATGCGCGACGGGCGCCACGCGCCGGTGATGGACGGCATCATCCATTGGGCCGACCGCACATTGGAGGCCAATGACCATCTCATCCGCCAGATGGTGCATGAACGGGCGGGGAAGATATTGCGCTGGACCGGCCTGGACGAAAATCTGTCCAATGCGATCATCGACGGGCTGCGCCGGCTGCTCACCGACATGGCCGCGGATCCCGCGCACAGCCTGCGGCTGAAAGCGGAGGAAGGCATGGCGAAGCTCGCCGGCGACCTGCAGACCGATCCCGTCATGCAGGCGCGGGTGGCGCGCATCCGCGACGAGATTGTCGACAATCCGGCGATGCAGCGCTGGATCGACGGGCTGTGGGAACAGGCGCGCGCGGGGCTGCTGCGCGCGGTGCGCGATCCGGGCAAGGCGATGGCGGGGCGGCTAGGCGAGGCGCTGCGGCAGCTGGGGGCGACGCTGCAGGACAATGGCCGGCTGCGCCTGCTCATCAACCGCTTCGTGCGCCGCGCCGCCGTGGGCGCGACCGCCGCCTATGGCGATTCGATCGTCACGCTGGTGAGCGAAACGGTGCGCGGCTGGGATGCGGGCACGGTAACCAGCCGGCTGGAGGGCGCGGTCGGGCGCGACCTGCAATATATCCGCATCAACGGCACGCTGGTGGGCGGCCTGGTCGGCCTTGCCATCCATGCCGTCGACACGCTGTTCTGACGCTTTCCCTGGTTCCCGATCTTGAAAGCAGGCGCGCCGCACCCTAGCTGGCGTCCACCACCATCTCCGTTGCAATATGCAACTATGTTAAAGGGGACCTGCATGACCACCCTGTTCGATCCCGTCCAGCTGGGCGCCATCACCGCACCCAACCGCGTGCTGATGGCGCCGCTGACCCGCGCCCGCGCGACGCGCGACCATGTGCCGACCCCGATCATGGTCGATTATTACCGCCAGCGCGCCTCGGCCGGGCTGATCATCAGCGAAGCGATCGGCATCTCGCAACAGGGGTTGGGCTGGCCCTATGCGTCCGGCCTCTGGTCGGCCGAGCAGGTCGCCGGCTGGAAGGCGGTCACCACCGCCGTGCATGAGGCAGGTGGTCGCATCATCGCCCAGCTCTGGCATATGGGCCGGGTGGTCCACAGCAGCGTCACCGGCGAGCAGCCGGTTTCCTCCAGCCCCATCGCCGCGCCCGGCCACGCCCATAGTTATGAGGGCAACCGCCCCTATGAACAGCCCCGCGCGCTGTTAATCGAAGAGATCCCGGCCCTGATCCAGACCTATGTCACCGCCGCGCGCCATGCGCTGGAGGCCGGCTTCGACGGGGTGCAGGTCCATGCCGCCAACGGCTATCTGATCGACGAATTCCTGCGCGACGGCGTCAACCAGCGGCAGGACGCCTATGGCGGCAGCGTCGAAAACCGGGTGCGCCTGCTGCGCGAGGTCACGCAGGCGGTGGCCGACACCGTGGGTGCGGATCGCACCGCCGTCCGCCTGTCGCTCAATGGCGAAAGCCAGGGCACCGACGACAGCGATCCCGCCAGCCTGGCGCGCGCGGCGGCGCAGGCGCTGGAGCCGATGGGCCTCGCCTTTGTCGAACTGCGCGAATTGAAGCCGGGCGGCTCCTATGGCGCCAGCGCGGTGCCGCGCCAGTCGCCCGTCTTCCGCCAGCATTTCACCGGCCCGCTCGTCCTCAACAGCGATTATGACGCGGTCAGCGCGCAGGCCGACCTCGACAGCGGCCTGGCCCAGGCGATCAGCTTCGGCCGGCCCTTCATCGCCAACCCCGACCTGGTGGAGCGCCTAGCCGAAGACGCCCCGCTCAACCCGCCGCGCCCGTCCTTCTTCTACAGCCAGGGCGCCGAAGGCTATGTCGACTATCCGCTGCGGGCCGAAGCGGCATAGGGTTTCGCCGTTAAAGGGGGACGCCGACGCCGGCGCCCCCCTCTTTTCCATTAGCCCGTTGCCCTGAAGCTTCAGGCGCCGAAGCGATCCCGCAGCGCCAGCATGGCGATCGCCGCCTTGGCCGCCTCGCCGCCCTTGTCCTTTTCGGTGCGGCGCGCCCGGGTCAGGGCCTGGGCTTCATTTTCCACTGTCAAAATGCCGTTGCCGATCGCGATGCCGTCCATGCTGAGCGCCATCAGGCCACGCGCGCTTTCATTCGATACGACTTCGAAATGATAGGTTTCGCCCCGGATCACCACGCCGATCGCGACGAAGCCGTCATAGCGGCCGCTTTCCGCCGCCAGCGCGATGGCGCCGGGGATTTCCAGCGCCCCCGGAACGGTCACCACCTCATATTTATGCCCGCCTTCCTCGATCGCGGCGGCCGCGCCCTCGATCAGCAGGTCATTGAGATGGTCGTAGAAACGCGCCTCGACGATCAGGAATTTCGCCATCATCTTTTCTCCTAAATGTCGAACTTGCGCTCGCCGACCACGGCCAGGTCATAGCCTTCCAGCGCGACCAGGCTGTGATGGGTATTGGTGAGCAGCACCATGTCATGCACGCCGAGTTCCGCCAGGATCTGCGCGCCCACGCCATAATTGCGCAGTTCATCCATGCCTTCGACATGCTCGCCGGCCTGGCGGCGGATGACCTTGGTCAGCCAGTCGCGATTGTCCGCGAAATTGGGGAGCATGACGATCAGCCCCGACCCCTCTTCCGCGATGATTTCCATCGACCGCGCGAGCACGCCGCTGCGCTCGCCGATCTTGGCGAACAGGTCGGTGAGCGGCGCCAGCTGGTGCATGCGGACCAGCGTCGGCTTGTCCGGATCGACATGCCCCTTCTGCAGCACGATCTGCTCGCTTTCGGTCGCGCGGTTGTAGAAGACGATCGCCTTCCAGTCGCCGCCCCATTTGCTGGTGAAGTTCGCCTCCGCACGACGCTCGACCAGATGGTCGTGCCGGCGGCGATAGGCGATGAGGTCGCGGATCGTGCCGATCTTCATCTTGTGCTTCTGGGCGAAGGGGATGAGGTCGTCGAGCCGGGCCATGGTGCCGTCATCCTTCATCACTTCGCAGATGACGCCGGAGGGATTGAGGCCCGCGAGCCGGGCGACATCGACCGCCGCTTCGGTATGGCCGGTGCGCACCAGCACGCCGCCATCCTTGGCGACCAGCGGGAAGACATGGCCGGGCGTCACGATGTCCTGCCGCCCCTTCGACCCGTCGATCGCCACCGAGATGGTGCGCGCGCGGTCGGCGGCGCTGATGCCAGTGGTCACGCCTTCGCGCGCCTCGATCGATACGGTGAAGGCGGTTTCGTGCCGCGTGCCGTTGTTGCGGCTCATGAGGTCGAGGCCCAGCTGCTCCACCCGGTTGCGCGTCATGGCAAGGCAGATGAGCCCGCGCCCATGCGTCGCCATGAAATTGATCGCGTCGGGCGTCGCCATCTGCGCGGGGATGACCAGGTCGCCCTCATTCTCCCGGTCCTCGTCATCGACCAGGATGAACATGCGGCCGTTGCGCGCTTCGTTGATGATCTCCTCGGGCGAGGCGAGCGCGGTGCCCCCTTCGCGCCGCAGCAGATAGCTTTCCAGCTTGCCCAGAGTATCGGCGGTCGGGTTCCAGTCCTCCTCACCCAGCCGGCGCAGCGAATTGGCGTGCAGGCCGGCGGCGCGCGCGAGGCCCGATCGGGACATGCCGCCTTCATTCACCAGACTGCGGACGGTATCGATAAGCGCGGAAGACATGATGACGACTCCTTGACCGGATCGGCCCTGCCCCCGCGTATCACATCAGAATGTGATTTTATCAAGCCACAATCACATGCTGCGATTGCGAAGGCTCTGCATCCGGTCGAGATAGCGGGCGAGTACGTCGATCTCCAGGTTGAAGCCGCGCCCGGGCGCCAGCGCGTCCAGCGTGGTCGCCGCCGCCGTGTGAGGGATGATGTTGAGCCCGAAATGCACCGACCCGTCGGCCTGATCCTCGACGCTGTTGACGGTCAGGGAAATGCCGTCGAGCGTGATGGAGCCCTTCGCCGCCAA
>DATEJA010000040.1:0-9655 GCA_035278405.1 Sphingobium sp.
ACCGGCCTGTCCGTGATCGCCTTCGCCCGATCGGCGGTCGTCACCAGCATGGCGACGCCGCCGTCCGTGTCGCGCGTGCAATCGAGCCGCCGGAACGGATCGCAGATCATCGGCGAGGCCTGATGATCCTCCAGCGTGATCGGCTTGCCATAGCCCAGCGTTCCCGGCCGGACCGAGGCATAGCGGCGCTGCGTCACCGCCACGGCGCCTAGCTGCTCCGATGTGGTGCCATGCAGATACATGTGACGGCGCGCATGAAGCGCATGCGTCGCCGCCGCGCCGATCAGGCCGTAAAGCGCGGGATACCCATAGGAAAAGGCGCCCCATCCCGCCTGCCCCGGCAGCCGCGTCGATGGCGCCTGGCCGTAGACGCAGGCGACCATCTCCGCCTGGCCCGTCTCCACCAGGCTCTGCGCCAGCATCAGGGCAAGGGCGGGCGTCGCCCCGCCCGACTGGACCGCGAAGGAGAAATTGGGCGACAGGCCGAGATAGCGCACATCCTCCCGGTCCGAAGCGCAATGGATATAGCCGTCGATCGCCCCGCGCTCGACCCCAGCTTCCTCTATCGCCAAGTCGACGGCGCGGGCGCGCAGTTCACGCGGGGTGATCCCCAGATTGACGCCGGTAGGGGTCACGCCCATGGCCACGATCGCGCACGCCCCCCTCATGCCTTGGCCGCCTGCACCACCGCATCCACGGCAGGATGCGGGAAATGGATCATCAGCCCGCCGTCGGCGACCAGACACTGGCCGGTCATGAAGCTGGACAAGTCGGACAGCAGGAACAGCAGCGGCCCGGCAATCTCATGTTCCCGCCCTCCCCGGCGCAGCGGTGCGCCATCGTCGGCGGCGCGCGCGTCGAAATCGGCGAGGGCCTGCTCCGCCGGCTTGCCGGTGCGGTCGATCAGGCGGGAGGTCAGGGTATTGTCCGGCGCGACCGTGTTCACGCGGATGCCATGCGGCCCCCACTCGTCGGCCAGCGTCTTGACGAAGGAAATGAGCGCCGCCTTCGCCGCGCCATAGGCGACCTGATTGCGCGCGCCATAAATGCCCGTGACGCTGGACACCAGCGCGATCGCGCCCTGCCCGGCCGCCCGCATGTGTCGCCCCGCCGCCTGACACACATGCATCTGCTGATAGAGGTTGAGGTTCATCTGGCGCTGCCAGAGCGCAAGGCCGGTCGCGTCGAAGGGCGCCAGTTCGACCGCCCCGACGATGTTGGCGAGCCGGGTCAGACCGCCCAGCATTACGGCGGTCTCGTCCACGATGGCCGTCGCGCCTTCCGCGCTCGTCACATCGCCACAAATGGCATGGCCGCCAATTTCCCGCGCGACCTCGCGCGCCCTGTCGCCGTCCCGGTCGGCGACGGCGACCGCCGCGCCTGCCTCCGACAGCATGCGCGCCGTCATCCGGCCGCTGCCATAGCCGCCGCCCACTACCAGAGCCTTCTGCCCTGCAAGGCCCAACAAATTGCTCATTCCTTCTCCTTAGGCCCATGGCCATGTCGTGTCAGCGCGACGGCCCCACCGTCGACGCGAATGTCGCATCCGGTGATGAAGCGCGCCCGATCGCTGACAAGGAATTCGACCAGCATAGCCACATCGGCGGGCGTTCCCATGCGTCCCAGCGGCGCGCTGTCGACGAAAGCCTGCGCGGCGGGCGTCGCTGCGATTTCGCTGCGGCCCATCGCGGTGAGCGTGAGCGTCGGCGAAACGGAGACGATGCGCGCGCCTTGCCGCCCCCACGCCAGTGCGCGCCGCTCGGCCAGAAGGTGGACGCCGCGCTTGCTCAGCGCATAGCTCAAGCCCTCCGCCGCGCCCGGTTGCTCTCCGGCTTCGGCCGCGATCGCTTCCCCCACGCGGTCCAGGAAATCGGGCGCGAGCGGATCGGCCGGCAGGGCGCGTTCAGCGGTCGGGGACGCGCGATAGCCCGCCCCGGAAGACAGCAACACCGCCACGCTGCCGGGCCGGATGACCCGTTCCATCTGGCGCAACAGCATCTCGCTCGCGACGAGATTGACCTGCATGATGCGCCGCCAGTCGGCCAGCGACGGCGACAGTCCGGCACAATGCACCAACAGGAATGGCCGCTCGCCCACAGATGACGCGAGCCGGTCGAGCAGCGCCTCATCCGTCAGGTCACCGGACAGGGCGTCGACCGACAGATAGCCCTCATCGATCAAGGTTGCGGACAATTCATCGATGCCGGAGTTCACGCGATCAGTCAGCAGCAACGGATGGACATGCCCCAGCAGGCGCGCGCACGCGCGGCCGATGCCACCGGCCGCGCCGGTGACTATCAGCAGGGGGCCGTCTGCCATCATCGCGCTCACCTCGGCGAACTCAATCCTGCAACGACAGGACCGCCTGCGCCAGGCGGAACAGCCCCGGTTCGCTGTCCGGGCGGCCCATGATCTGCATCCCCACCGGCATCCCGTCGACCATGCCCGCAGGAACCGAGATGGCCGGCCAGCCGATCAGATTGGCGAAGGCAGTCAGGCAGAGATAGGTGCCGGCGAAATCGGGCGGGATGCCGTCGATCGCCCATTGGCGGCGGGTCGGCGCGATCTCCAGCGTGGTCGGCGACAGGATGAAATCGTGGCCATCCGTGACCTCGCGAAAGGCTGACCAGATGCGGTTGCGCGAGTCCCGCGCCGCAACAATCTCGTCGCGCGTCGGCGGCTTCAGCCCCAGATCATAGTCGGACGAGATGGCCGCATCGCTCGCCACCCATTTGTTGCTGGCCGGGAAGGGATCCTCGACCGCCATGTCGACCGCCTCCACATGGGCGCCGAGCGTTTCGAGGCGCAGCGCCATGTTGCGGACGGCTTCGATCACTCGCGGCGTCTCCGCCACGGCGTAGCGCGATCCGAAGCCGAAATCGTCGGACCAGGCGAGCCGCAGGCCGGCGACGCCCTGGCCAATCCCCTCCAGATAATCGGGCGGATCGCTTTGCAGGCACATGAGGTCCCGCCCGTCCGGCCCCGCCAGCGCCGCCATCACCAGCGCGGCGTCGCGGACGTCGCGCGCCATCGGGCCATAGCTGGTCATGGGCCGCGTCTGCAGCGTGCCCCATTCGAATGACGGCACCCGGCCGCGCGTCGGGCGCAGGCCGATCAGGCCGCAAAAGGCGGCGGGGGCGCGGGTCGAGCCGAAGCCGTCGCCCCCGATCGCGATCGGCACCATGGCCGATGCGGTGGCGCAGGCGCTGCCGCAGCTGGAATCGCCGCAGACCCGTTCCGTGTCCCATGGGTTGAGCGGCGCCCGGTCGGAATCGCCGAACTCCCACGCGGTAAGGCCCGCCACCGTCGGCCCGACGATGATCGCTCCGGCCGCGCGCAACCGTTCCACCTCCATCGCGTCATGGGCGGCGATGCCGACATCGACACCCATGTCGGTCCAGGGCAGTCCTTTGATCGCCAGCACCGATTTGGTCGCGACGGGTATTCCGCACAAGGGCCCGGCCTCTTCGCCGCGAAGCAGCGCCGCCTCCGCCTGTTTGGCCTGTGATCGCGCGCCATCGGCATCGACCATGCGGAAAGCGTGCAGGCGCGGATCAAGTTCGGCGATGCGCCCCAGAAAATGGTCCACGACCTCCACGGGCGACAAGGCACGGGCAGCGACCAGTTCCCTGATCCTCCAGGCAGGCAGCCAGGAAAGATCACCGTCCGCACTTGGCTCCGCCGACGCAAGGCGCGCCCGGAAATTCGTCGGATCCTGCTGCTTCATATGCCTCTCCTGCGCCTGCGAATTGCCGTGGCTCGCAAGATTTGCCACATAAGTTTTATCCGTTCTAATTATTTTTTGACCGACCTTCGAAAAATCCTGAGCCACTTCATTATAGAGATTGCGAGAGGGCGGAATTTGAGCCTGCCGCCTCCATCATGAAGGTCTATCTGGACAAGGGTGCCCTTGGTCGGGGATCGACTTTATCGAAATCCATCCGGCAAGATGGCGCAGGCGCTTCATGCCGACATCTGGTGGGGTGATGCCGTTAGGCTGTTGCGCTTTCCCAGGTCGGCGCCGAGATGAGGCGATATTCGGTGATCCCGATAGCACGATCGGCCGCCGCCCCGGCCTGCGGGACGTCGTCAAAACTCGCCATGCGAAACAGGCCGAAATCGGGTGCCAACTTCTGCCATCCTTGCCGTCGTGCAGCAATTTGTAGCCGATCACATTTAGCACGCGCCGCGCGTGATCCCCTACTGGATCGCCAATTGGTGCGGCGCTTTGACATAGCGGGTCGCGTAGATCATCGCCGCAGCCAAGAGGAGGGCGATGATGAAGCCATAGAAAAGCGCGTCATAATGGCCAGTACGGTCGAAGACTTCGCCCGAGAGCCGCGCGGCGGCCGCGCTGACAAGCGCGATCAGCGGCATGGAAAGGCCCTGCGCAGTTCCGAAGGAAGCGGGGCCGAAGCGATCCGCCAGCAGCGCATAATAGACAGCGATGACCGACCCTGACACGCCAAAGCCGAACGCCATGACCATCAGCGATGGAAAACTGCTGCTGATCAGCGGAATGGCCGACAGCAGCGCCATTGTCAGATAGATGACCGTGAGCAGCTTTTCGCGATGGACCCGGTCGGCGAAGACGGCGAGCAGCAATTGGCCTATCAGCGCGCCCACCCCAGCCCCCGACATCAGGCTCGCCGCGACAACCGTGTTGAGGCCCGTATCCAACGCGAAGGGCACCAACGTCGCCTGAATGCCCACGGTCACGCCCATGACGATTGCCGTGCTGGTCGCCATCAGCCAGAATTGGGCGCTGCCCAGCACCTCTGCCACGGTCAAGGCACGCCGCAGCACAGGCGGCGCCGCTGCTTCGCCATCGCCTGCCGACCGTTCGCCTTCCAGTTCACCAGGCTGGGGCCGGTCACGCACGAAGGCGAAAAGCGCCAACAGGATCATTGCACCTGCGCAGCCACCGATGACAAGTGCGCCGCGCCAGCCGTACCGCTCGATCAGCAGACCCATGATCGGCGGGATCAGCGCACCTCCGGTCGCCATGCCGAGCGTGCCGAGGGCCATTGCCCGGCCGCGCCGCGCTCGGAACCAGCGCGTTATCAGCACCGGCATGGTGATATTGCCCGCTCCCTGCACGGCGAACGGGAGGACCAGCAGCAACACGACCATGTCGAGCCACAACGAACGGGATAGGCCGAGCGCGGCCAGCGCCCCTCCGAACGCCAGCGCTGACAGCATCATCAGCGGTTTTAGGGGAAGTCGGTCGCACAGGTGCCCGATCGTCGGCGCGGCGACGGCGCCGCCCAAGCTCAAAAGAATGAGCGCCAGGTTGATGTCTGCGCGCGCAAGGCCGAGGTCGCGTGCCACCGGCACCACGAATACCCCAAAGGATGAGAAGCTTAGACCAAGAACTAGCGTGAAGGCGCCCATCGCCATGCCGACAACAATCCATCCATAATAGGGGCGATCCACTAGGCCTGTCTCCATTTGCGCGCCTGCGATGCTGTCTAGCTCAGCTATCGACCGATTTGCACTGTCGCTGCAGCGGCGTCTTATTATCGGAACCTCTCGCCGGTCTCACCTGGAAAGGCAAGCACATTTGCCAATTCTATTTTAAAATGGACGCCTTCACCAAGTAGTCTCGCCGCTGGATCATAGCGCGACGATCTTTGCGAAAACTGCCTATGAAATGCTTGAGGCGTTTTGTGGATGAGCGGGTCGATGGCCTGGCTGTGGCACGAACAGCGAAATATGTGCGCGAGCTAATCGGAAAGGACCGGCAGCGGTTGCGCCGGCAGCTGCTCGATGGCGCCGAATCAGCGCCAGGGTCTACTCCCAATGATGACGATCAAGGCAACACGTCCCATGCTATAAGCGCGGGACCACCCAATGACCAACCCCGCAGGGGGGCATGCCATGCCGACAATCGAGGTGCGAATAGCGAGCGGCACCGATGATGTGGAGGAACGAAGCTCGGGCACGATGAGCATGGACAGTTCGGACCTCGAACTGGTCGTCGACGGCAGCACGGTGCAGACCGTCGGACTCCGATTTCTCGGCATCGACATTCCCAAGGGCGCCGTCATCACCCGCAGCTACATCCAGTTCCAGACTGACGAGGTCACAACCGGCGCGGCGTCGCTGCTGATCCGCGGCGAGGACACGGGAGACGCGGCCGCCTTCGCCAGCACCGCCTACAACGCGTCCTCGCGCCTGAAGACGGACGCGGCGGTCAGCTGGACACCCGCCACGTGGAGCATCGTCGGCGAAGCGGGCCTCGCCCAGCGCACGGCGGACATCACCGCCATCGTGCAAGAGATCGTTGGCCGGTCCGACTGGGCGGCGCTGAACGATATGGCCTTCCTCATCACGGGCACTGGCACGCGCACCGCCGAAGCCTATGAGAGCGGCGCCGGGACTGCTCCGCTTCTTCACATCGAATATAGCTTGTCCAGCCCGGTGGTGGGCAATCTGTCCATCAACGACGTGTCGGTCAGCGAGGGGCAATCGGGCACCCGGCTTGCCACCTTCACCGTGAGCAGGACGGGTGGCACCGCAGCCTTTTCGGTCGACTATGCCACCGCCAACGGTTCGGCCGTGGCCGGCTCCGACTATGCGGCTGTTCCCCTCACCACGCTGAATTTCGCCCCGGGTGAGGTCGCCAAGACCCTGGCGGTCACGATCACGGGTGACACCGCCATCGAAGGCAACGAGACTTTCTTCGTCAATCTCAGCAACGCGGTCGGGCCCGGCGCCAGCATCATCGACGGCACGGGCGTCGGCACGATCGTCAACGACGACTCCGCGTCGGGCCAGTTCGTCGTGCGGAACCTGTGGAGCACCACCGGCCTCGCGAGCCCCTGGGGGAGCCCGGACCCGTCCGGCCTCGCCTATGTCCCGGGAAAAGGCCTGTTCCTCTGCGATTCCGAGGTCAATGAATCGCCGTTCAACAGCAGCAACAACATGTTTCTGGTGCAACCCAACAACGGCGGTCCGCTCACCCTTGCCCATAGTCCCTACCAACTGACAGGCTTCACCATCGAGCCGACGGGCCTCGCCTATGCGCCGTCCACCGACCTGCTCTATATTTCGGACGACGACGCCGACCGGATCTACTGGGTCGACCCCGATAATCCGCAAGTGAAGCTCGGCGAGTTCAGGACGGGCAGCTCGACCGACGCGGAGGATGTCGCCTATGACAGGTTCGACGGTGACGTGGGCGGCGGCGACGGCCATCTCTACATCGCCAATGGCGCCTATCACAATATCAAGGAGTTCACCACCAACGGAACGCTGGTGCGGACCATTGCGCTACCCTCCGCTATCAAGGATCCAGAGGCGCTCCTGTGGGATGACGCCCACAATGTCTTCTTCGTGGGCGGGAAATTCAGTCCCAATATCTGGATCGTCAATCGCGACGGCGCGATCCTCGACACGATCACCCTGCTCGGCAACTATGGCCGGCCGGACGGTGCCAAAGTCAAGGTGACCGATTTCGAGCTGGCGCCGAGCAGCGATCCCAATGACGATCCGGGCCGGCTCAGCCTCTATGTCGCCGATTACGGCGCCGACCAGGTCAATGACGGGCGCCTGTTCGAGATCGACATGCGCGACTATTTCTTCGGGTGACTGCGACACGGTCAGCGACGGCAGTTCAACCCGACAAGTAAAGTTGGAGTTTTCTGCTTGAGGAGATGATGGGGCCATGCACGCGCGTTGCGAGAACTCCCCGGTTCGGACAAAGGGCGAGGCGGGGACAACTCGTCTTCAGAACCTCGATTTTCTCCGCGCCGTCGCGATCACCAGCGTCGTCCTCTACCACTATACGGCGCGCTTCGACGCGGCTTACTATCGGGCCGAAGCGCCGCTCCCCTTCACATTCCAGCTCGGCTGGCTGGGCGTCGACATTTTCTTTTCCGTCAGCGCCTTCTGCATCTTCATGACGCTTGAAAGCGCCGGGCGGATCGAAAATTTCTGGGCCAAGCGCGTGGCGCGGATCCAGCCCGCCTATGTCGCGGGGATATTGCTGACCTGCACGATCGTGAGCCTGTTCGGGCTGAGCGGCCGCGAAGCAAGCTGGTGGACGGCCATATCCAACATCTTCTGGATCAACATGGTCCCATCAATGAAGATGGTGGACAATGTTTACTGGTCACTGGCCGTCGAAATGAAATTCTATTTCTGGATAGGACTGCTGTATTTCATGCTGAGAGGCAAGAATATCAGCATATCATGGTCCCTATTTTCCTCGTGCGGCGCCTTGTTGCTGTCGGCCGAGGGGAATTTGGGTCATGCAGGACATGTGGCATCACTGATTGGCGAGTTCGTGCTGATCGCCAATTATGCGCCTCAGTTCCTGGTCGGCATCATGGCGTTCGAGTGGCCACGGCTTTCGCTGCAGAGCCGGGCGATACTCGTCCCTGTGACGGCGTTGCTGCTCTGGTCCACGCCTCGCTCGACCGACGTCGAAATGATCATGCTGGCTCTCATGGCCTTCTCCTTCTGCATTTTGAGGATGCCGCAGCTGCGGTTCCCGAAGGCCGTGATATTCGTCGGGATGTTCAGCTATTCTCTTTATCTTCTTCACCAGAACATCGGCCTGGTGGTGATCCGCGAACTCGCTCCCATGATCCCCAACCTTGCGCTTCGGGTCTTTCTTGCAATGCTTGTCACCGTTCTTCTCGCCACATTGCTGTATCGCCTTGTCGAAACACGCTGGCAACGGCCGCTCACGGCTTTTCTGGATCGGGTTTTTACGCGAACTCTCCGACCTGTATTCAGTCGTGAACCAAAAGCCGACCCGGTCAGCTGAAAGGACCACCTCGCCGCCGCCCGGGAGGAACATTCCGGGGGCTCAAACATTCCTGAACAGGTGCGCCGATACTGAATATTCCGGGCATGACCACCACCGCTTCAGGGCACGTCACGCGACGGAAAGATGCTGCAAGAGACGTGGATATCAGTGGGAGAATTGCCGTGTCTAACCTTGACAAGCCCGAGCCGAGCAGGAGCGATCGAACGACGACAGCAGACCTTGCTCGCGCGGGTCAAACCGAAGCAAAACCGCCCGTGCAAGACAGCGAGGGTCCTACACCCTTGCTTCCACATGATGAAATTGCTCGCCTGCAGACCCAGTGGGCCAGCATCCAGGGGAGTTTCGTGGACGAGCCCCGGCGCGCGGTCGAAGAAGCGGACACGCTCGTGGCGGCCGCGATGAAACGGTTGGCGGAAACCTTCGCTTCGGAGCGATCCGATCTGGAAAGCCAGTGGGACCGTGGTGACAATGTATCCACCGAGGATTTGAGAGTCGCGCTGCAACGCTACCGCGCTTTCTTCGAAAGACTTCTAT
Source organism: Sphingobium sp. (assembly GCA_035278405.1). GTDB lineage: Bacteria > Pseudomonadota > Alphaproteobacteria > Sphingomonadales > Sphingomonadaceae > Sphingobium. The sequence continues at coordinate 9,314 of DATEJA010000040.1, forward strand.
CCATCTGATCGAAGCGTCATCCACTACGGGCGCTTCCGACGACGCATGGGCGGACCGGCGACACCTTGTCGCCCGTCTGCCCATGCGCCTTCAAGCCAGATCGGCGAGGAGTTCCTCAAGTTGCCCGAACTGCTCACCCCATCCGCTCGTGCTTCCGGACCCGATCGCTTCGTCGAGCGCTTCCTTCGAAGGATAAAGCTCCCGGACCGTGACCAGCGTCTCGCCGCTTTCTTCCTCGAAGGTCACCGTCGTGATCGGCCCCTCTTCATCTCCTTCCTCATTGGACCAGACGATGCGGGCCTGGGGTATAACTTCGATATATCTGCCGAAAAACGCCATCGG
>DATEJA010000041.1:0-3596 GCA_035278405.1 Sphingobium sp.
GTGGCGTCGACGCCGTCATAACCCAGCGTCTTGGCGTAATCGAGCTGCGCCAGCGCATCGTCATTATTGCCGACCACATAAGACAGGTAGCCCGCGACATAGCGCAGGCGCGGCGCGTCCTTCTTGGGCACGGATGTCGTCTTGAACATGTCGGTCAGCGCCACGCGCTGCGCCTGGAAATCGCGCTTCAGCACCGCCAGCTCGAACCGCAGACTCGCCGCCACATAGGCTTCGAAATCGCTGGTCGGCATCAGGCCGCTGATCTGGGCCTGCGCGGTCGCGATGTCGCGCGCCTTGATCGCGCTGTCGGCCGCCTGCGCCGCGTCGCGGAAAGCGGGCGCCATCTCGATCACGGGACCGCTGGGGACCGGCTTCTTGGCCGCCTCCGCCGGCGACACGGCCGCCAATGCCCCCGTCATCGCCAACAGCCCGAATGTCAGCGTCGAATGTCGCAGCCTGGCCATGCCAGCCTTCCCCTTTTTTCTGATTGTCCCGCCGACGCACGATCACGCCGGCCCCTGTTACGGTCGTGAAGCGTGTAACAGGCGCGCGGGTTCCATGTGCCCGCGCGCCTTCCTGTCATCAGGCCTTGGTGGACAGATAGGCCAGCCAGAGGTCCGCGATCTTCTTGCGGTTGCCCGCCTGCACCGACTGGAACGCTGCCTTGGCCGAGGCCATGTCGCCGCCCAGCGCCTTGGCGATGCCCAGGCGCGTATTCACCTCGTCCGCGTCGACGCCGCCTTTCTGCTTTGCCAGTTCGAACATCGCGGCCGCCTTGGCATAATCGCCATAGCCGAGATAGGCGTCAGCCGTCGCCGCCGCGATCTTGCCGTTGGCCGCCTTCTTGGCATCGGCCTCGGCCGAACCGAGCGACGCCTTGTCGCTGGCGATCTTGGGCGTCGCGGTCTGGTAGAGGTCGGCACCCGCCGTGCCCTTCAGCACGCCCTTGGCGCGGCCCTGGTCGATCGCCGATTTCACTTCGCCGTAGATGCCGGTCTTGGACGCCATCTCGCCATATTCCAGATAGTCGCCGGCGACGACCAGGCCGCCTGACGCCGCCATCAGGCGCAGCACGTCCAGATTCTCACGGTTGGAAATATTGGGATTGGCCTGCTGGAACAGGCGGATGAGCGTGCGCAGATTCTCGCCGCTGGGCGCCGCCTGATAGGCGGAGGTCGCCCATTCGGTGACTTCCGGCAGATGCGCCGCCGCCGCGCGGCCCACGCCGATCTGATACCATTGCGCCGGCACCGCCGTCCCGGCCGCCTTGCTCCCGGCGATCGCCGCCTTCAGCGCGGCGAGGCCCTGCTGGTTGAGGCTGCGCGCCGGTTCGGCCGACGGGTTGGCGGTGCCTGCCTTGCCGAAATAGGCCTGGGCGAGCGTGACGTTCACCGCGTCGGGCTTGTAATTGGCCTGCGCCGCAGCCTGGGCGCGACGAATGGCGAGGTCGTAATTCTTCGCTTGCAGCGCCTGGTCCGCGGCGACCGCGTTGAACTGGCCGACCTGTTCGGCGGGCGTCATGCCGCTGTCCAGCATCTGGGTCAGCGCCTCGCTCTGCATCGCCGCATCCTTGCTGGCGATGGAGGTGTTCAGCTTGATCGCGCCGATCTGATATTTGTCGTCGTTCGACTTGGCCTTGCTGTCGGCGTCGGCCAGCGCCGCCTTGGCACCGGCGAAATCATTCTTGGCAGCCGCCGCCTGCGCCGTCTGGAGCGCCTTGATCACGTCGGGCGAGACGTTCAGCTTGGGAGCGCCGCCCTTCTTCTCCTCCTTCTTCGCCGCCATCGCCGGGGCCGAAATGGCGCCGCCGGTCAGCGCCAGGGCCAGCGCGAGCGCCACGGGGGTTACAAAACGCATGATCATCTTCTCCTCTGCGCGCCCGCGGGACAGGCGACCTTGATTGAGCGCCGATTAGGGGCCGGCGCGTGAATGATGTTTGAACAGCGTATATGCAGCAGTTTACCACCTGTCAGCCCCTTCTTGCAGCTTGATCTGTCGCGGGCGCGTGCGCGCGCGAGGGGTGACAGATTTGTTTCGCTCGGCTAGTGGACGCTCAACGAAACTTTTCATCCAAAAAGAGAATCGCATTGACCGACGAGACTGCCCTCGCCGACCCTTCGGACATCAGCCCCATCTCCATCGTGGAGGAGATGAAGGCGAGCTATCTCGACTATGCCATGTCGGTCATCGTCGCCCGCGCGCTTCCTGACGTGCGCGACGGATTGAAGCCGGTGCATCGCCGCATCCTCTTTTCGGCCAATGAGTCCGGCTTCCATTACAACAAGCCCTACCGCAAGTCGGCGCGCATCGTCGGTGATGTGATCGGTAAATATCACCCCCACGGCGACAGTTCGATCTATGATGCCTTGGCGCGCATGACGCAGGATTGGGCCATGCGCGTGCCTCTGATCGATGGACAGGGGAACTTCGGTTCCATGGACCCCGACCCACCGGCGGCCATGCGCTACACCGAAGCGCGCCTCGCCAAGGTGACGAACGCGCTGCTGGAAGACCTCGACAAGGACACCGTCGACTTCCAGCCCAACTATGACGCTTCGGAAAGCGAACCGCAGGTCCTGCCCGCGCGCTTCCCCAACCTGCTGGTCAACGGCGCGGGCGGCATTGCGGTCGGCATGGCGACCAACATCCCGCCGCACAATCTGGGCGAAGTGATCCGCGCCTGCCTTGCCTATATCGACAGGCAGGGCGACATCAGCGTGGACGACATCATCCAGATCGTCCCCGGCCCCGACTTCCCCACCGCCCCGCTGATCCTAGGCCAGTCGGGCGCGCGGAGCGCCTATCATACCGGGCGCGGGTCGATCATGATGCGCTCGCGCCATGAGATCGAGGAAGGGCGCGGCGACCGCCGCTCCATCGTGCTGACCGCCATCCCCTACCAGGTCGGCAAGAACGGCCTTGTCGAAAAGATCGCCGAAGCCGCCAAGGACAAGCGGATCGAGGGCATCAGCGACATTCGCGATGAATCGAGCCGCGAAGGCGTGCGCATCGTCATGGACCTGAAGCGGGACGCCACGCCCGAAGTCGTGCTGAACCAGCTGTGGCGCAACACCCCCGCCCAGTCGAGCTTTCCGGCCAACATGCTCGCCATTCGCGGCGGCCGCCCGGAACTGCTCAACATCCGCGACATTATCGAGGCGTTCGTCCGCTTCCGCGAAGAGGTCATCACCCGCCGCACCAAGTACGAACTCAACAAGGCCCGCGACCGCGCGCATATCTTGTTGGGCCTCGTCATCGCGGTCACCAACCTTGATGAAGTCGTCCGCATCATCCGCGGCTCGGCAAGTCCCGCTGAGGCGCGCGAAACCCTGCTCGCCCGCGACTGGCCGGTGGCGGAGATCGCGCCTTATCTGAAGCTCGTCGAGGCGATCGAGACCGAAGCCTCTGGCGAAACCTATCGCCTGTCGGACACGCAGGTCCGCGCCATCCTGGACCTGCGCCTGCACCGCCTGACCGCGCTCGGCCGGGACGAAATCGGCAACGAGTTGGCCGAACTCGCCGCAGCCATCGCCGAATATCTCGCGATCCTCGGCGACCGCCAGAAGCTCTACGCCGTCATGCGCGAGGAGTTCGAG
>DATEJA010000042.1:0-2850 GCA_035278405.1 Sphingobium sp.
GACCGTCGCGGCGAGCGTGGTGGAGGGCAGGGGGATGAAGCTGGCGTAGCGCATCAGCGGCGATCCGCTCATGTCGTAGCGCACCTCCACCTTGAACATGCCGGTGCCGTCGGGGGTCGCATCGATGCGGGGCGTACCGCCGCTGGACAGCAGGCGGCCATAGCCGGCGATCACCGCCTGCGCGCGCGAGCGGGCGAGGTTGGCGCGCTCCGTGGCGGAGAGGCCGGCCATCGCCGCGCGGGCGCCTTCGGTCGCGGCATGGCGAACGCCGAGCAGGGCGGAAAACCAGAAGGAATAGATGATGATCGCGAAGACGAGCATCAGCAGCGCAGGCGCGATCAGGGCGAATTCCAGCGCGGCCATGCCGCCCTGGCATCTGAGCGCATCGCGCGCAAAAGCGGGAATCGGCTTTGCGCGAAAGGCGATGCGACCCCGAAAACCAGAGCGCGCGTCCTGCGTCGGATTCAACGCAGCGCGCTCCAGCATCGATCGCGCCCGGCGGCGGCTGATCCGGATCATCCGCCGACCTGATTGAACAGCGCGCTGAAGGCGCCGGTCAGTTCGCCTTCGAAGCTTTGGCCGACCGCGCCGATCGCGGCCACCACGACGGCGCCGAGCACGGCATATTCGACCGCCGTCAGCCCCTTCTGATCGCGCGCGAGGCGCCGGATGAAATGGCGGGTCTTGTTGATGATCATCGTTCGTCTCCTTGTCCCTCCGGGAAAGTGGCGGCGGCGCGGGGGAGGGGAGCCCGGCCGCCGATCTTCAGACCAGGACCGGCACGCCGCAGCGGGCGCCGGTGGTCCAGAGCGTCGCATGACCCAGCTGGATGCCGAGCGCGGTCAACAGATTGTCGAGCAGCGGGTCGACGGCGGTGCCGATGAGGCCCGTGAGCGGCGCGGTGATCGCGCCGAGCAGCTGCGAGCGCACGGCCGAGCCGCTGCACAGGGGGGCGATGCAGAGGCTGAGCACGCTGACCTGCAGGCCGTTGGCGGCGGTGAGGCTGGCGAGCAGCGAGGTGAGCAGCGGGCCGACTTGCGATCCGTTGCCGATGCTGGCCGGGATGCCGGGCGCGCCCGGTTGGCCGATGGTGCCCTGGCCGCCGGGGCCGAATGTCAGGGTGCCGCTATTGCCCATCACCGGCTGGGCGACGGCGCGGGCGTCAACGGTGATGAGGCCCAGTATGTTGAGGATCCGTGCCGGCGCGATGTCGCTGGCAGAGACTGGCGGCATGGGCCGGCTCATCGCGTTGGCGGGCGCCTGGCCGATATAGGCGTTGACGAGGCCGGAACTGGCAAGCACGGAGACGCGCGTGTCGCGCGCCTGCTCGGCGGTGTCGGGGCAGTCGATGGCGGTGACGTCGGCGCGGGCGGCGGCGACATCGATCAGCACGGGCAGCTGGTCGACGCCGGTGCCGAGGATGGAGAGGCTGAGCCCCAGCAGCAATTGCAGGCGCAGCGCCGATGTGCCGACGCTGGTTTCGCCGGCGGGACCGAAGGAAAAGCGGGGGCGGTCCATCGGGCCGGTAGCCATGGCGGCGATGCGCACCGTGCTGCCGCTGACGACGCGGCTGACGGCATCGGACAGGTCGATGCTGCCATTGCCGGCCTGCACCGCGAAGGCGAAAAGCTGATAGGCGTTGAGCCCGGCGCGCAGGGCGGGGCGATCGTCCGCCTCGCCCACCGGCATGTTCTTCCAGACGCCGAGGCCGAACAGGCCGGCGAGGGGCACGCTATAGCTGTTGCTCACCTGGCCGGCGACCAGGGTCAGGGTGGCGGCGGTCGTGGGCTGGTCGGCGGCGCTGGCGGCGGCTAGCAGCAGGTCCTGAAGCCCGACGGTGCGGTTGGTGAGGTCGTGATAGCTGCCGCTTTCGCCCACGCGCGCGGCGAGCGCGTCGAAGAAGCGGCCGGCGTCGACGGTGCCGCTCATCATCGTCTGGATGTCGGCGGCATTGAGTTGCAGCTTGATGCCGAGCAGCGCGCCGAGCAGGTCGTTGACGCTGGTGACGAGCGAGTTGGTGACGGTGATGATGCCCGATGTGATGCCGATGCCGGCTTCGTCGATGCGCGCTGCGGTGGCGGTGGCGGCGAGATCGGGGATGGGATCGGCGCTTCCCAGCACGCGGGTGAGATAGCGGCGGCTGGGCTTGCCCGTTCGCACCCGCACGGCGTTGACGCGGCCGTCGCCGGGGCAACGGGTGAGGCCGGGGTCGAAGCGCTGGGCCGAGGCGAGGCGGGCGTCGGGGCAGTAGCGGCCGAGTTCGACGGCGCGCAGGATCGCCGGGTCATAGCCGTTGCGGCTGAGCGCGGCGCGGGCGCGGGCGGTGGCTTGCGACGGGTTGATCGCGGCGGCCAGCGCGGCGGCTTCGGTGGCGGCGCGCAGGTCGCGATTGCCGACGATGTAGAGTCCGGCGTCGAGCGCGAAGCCGGTGGCGCCGATCAGCGAGGCGCAGAGGACCGCGATCATCGGCGCAACGGCGCCCCGGCGATCGCGCCAGAGGGAAGGGCTGCGGATCATCGATCCTGGCGCATGGTTGACGGCTGCGGCGGGCGCTGGCCGATGGATTGGAGGTAGAGCTGGCGAAGGACTTGCGCTTCCTCGGGCGAGAGGCCGCTGGTGTCGGGGGTGCGGGGTGGCGCGCGCAGCTGCCATTCGATGACGCGGCGGGCTTCGTCCACGGGGGGCAGGGTAGGCGCGGCGGCGAGGAGGAACAGGCAGAACATCAGCTTCCCTTTGCGGTCGAGAGGCGCACGGCCTCGGCGGCGAGCTGGCGGCGCAGGGTGTCCTGTTCGCGAGCGTCGCGGATCTGGCGGAGCGCCGCCTCCACCTCGGCACGCTGGCCGGCGAGGG
>DATEJA010000043.1:0-6953 GCA_035278405.1 Sphingobium sp.
TCGGGTGCCTCGCCCCCCACCTCGCGATGGGCGACGATGTCGCTGCAGATCACCGGCACGCCGGCGGACAGCGCCTCGATCACCGGGATGCCGAACCCTTCCTCGAAGGACGGCATCAGCATCGCGCGCGCGCCGGCGACCAGCGCATGCATCTCATTGTCGGACACGCCGCCCGCCTCGATCACATGACCGCGCAGGATTTCGGCCCGCTCCAGCATGTCGATGACATTCTCATTTTCCCAACCGCGCCGGCCGATCAGCACCAGCACCGGCGCCGCCTCGCCCAGCCGTTCGACCAGCCGCCGCCAGACATTCAGCAGCAGCAGATGATTCTTTCGCGGCTCGATGGTGGAGATATAGACGAAATAGGGCCGTTCGGGCACCGCATGCCCGCCCTCCACCACCATGTCCGGCGGGTCGGCGCCGAAATGGGCGACGCAGATATGGCGGCCGTCGAGCCCGCGCGTCATGTGCGGGACCAGCGCGTCGATCGTCGCCTGGCTGTTGCCGATGATGCCGTCGGCATGCAGGTCGATGGTCCGCACCCGCCGCCGATGCTCCTCGGCGCCCTGCGGCCGGGCGAATTCGGGATGGGTCAGCGGAATGACATCATGCACCAGCGTCACGAACTTCGCGCCCTCGGCACGCAGGATCGCGCCGACCTGGTCGGCATCGTCCAGATGATGGGGCGACACCTGCAGATAGATGCGCGGCCCATCGGCCAACGGCACCGGGCGGGGGCGCAGCGCGATCAGGTGGCGGATGACCGCCGCCTTGCTCTCCCGCTCGTCCACCTCCTCCTTGTTGCGCCAGCGTGCGGCGGTGAAGGCCAGGAACTGGCGCACCGCCGCATCCTTCAGCCGGCCATAATAGCCGCCCGCCGGATGCACCGCGGCAAAGGCCAACCGATCGGGCATCCGCGCCAGCAGTTCGCGGGCATAGACATATTCGACCCGGTCGATCCCGGTCGGCGCGGCGTGGAAGCTGCGCGAGAGCAGCCGCGAAATGTCCAGGATCACCTCGGCCGGCCGGTCGCCGCCGGCAAAGCGCCGGTTTTCCCGCTTGGAACGCAGCGCCAGCCGTGCACCGGGGGCCTTGAAGGGTTTGAGCGCCATGTCAGGCCGCCCATCCCGCGAGCAGGAAAATGCGCATCAGAATTGGGCGCGGATCTCTTGCGCCAGCGCTTCCAGTTCCGCCGGGTCGGCGAAATTGCCCTGCGCATGGACGACGAAGCCCCGCGCCTGCCCTTCCCAACGCGGCACGATATGGAAATGCAGATGGTAGACGGTCTGCCCGGCCGGCGCGCCGTTGAACTGGGCGACATGGATGCCGTCGGGGTTCAGCGCCTTGCGGATGGCGGTGGCGACCTTCTTCACCGTCGCCATCACCTGCGCCAGCGCCTCATCCTCCACATCCAGTATGTTGCGCGCCTTGGACCATTTGGAAATGACCAGGCTATGCCCCTTCGACTGCGGCTGGATGTCGAGGAAAGCATAAGTGTGCTCATCCTCATACAGCTTGGTCGAAGGGATTTTCCCCTGCAGGATCAGGGCAAAGACATTGCCCTCGTCATAGGTGCCGTCCAGGCTCATGCCGCGTCCTTCAGCTCACAAAATGCGCGCTGGTCTTAGCGGCGACTTCTTCCCCCGTCACGCCCGGCGCGAGTTCGACGAGGCGGAAGGGGCTGTCATGGTCGGGCCGATGGAACACGCACAGGTCGGTGACGATCATGTCGACCACATTCTTGCCGGTCAGCGGCAGGGTGCAGGCGGGGATGAACTTCGGGCTGCCGTCCTTGGCGACATGCTCCATGACGACGATGATCTTCTTGACGCCCGCGACCAGGTCCATGGCGCCGCCCATGCCCTTGATCATCTTGCCCGGCACCATCCAGTTGGCGATGTCACCATTTTCGGCAACCTCCATCGCGCCCAGCACGGTCAGGTCGATATGCCCGCCCCGGATCATGGCGAAGCTGTCGGCGCTGGAGAAATAGGCCGACTGCGGCAGTTCGCTGATCGTCTGCTTGCCGGCATTGATCAGGTCGGCATCCTCCTCGCCCTCGAACGGGAAAGGGCCGATGCCCAGCATGCCATTTTCCGACTGCAGCGTCACTTCGACGCCTTCGGGAATATGGTTCGCCACCAGCGTCGGGATGCCGATGCCCAGGTTCACATAGAAGCCGTCCTTCAGCTCCTTCGCCGCGCGCGCGGCCATCTCATCGCGTGACCAACCTTTGATATCTTGGGCCATTCAAGCAGCCTCCCTCTGGCGCACGGTACGGAATTCGATCTTCTTGTCATAGGGCGCGCCGATGATCATGCGCTTCACATAAATGCCCGGCAGGTGGATCGCATCGGGATCCAGGCTGCCGACCGGCACCACTTCCTCGACCTCGGCGACGCAGATCTTCGCGGCCGTGGCCATGGGCGCATTGAAGTTGCGCGCGGTCTTGCGGAAGATGAGGTTGCCGCTCTCGTCCGCCTTCCAGCCCTTGATGATGGCGACGTCGGCGAAGATGCCGCGCTCGAGGATATAATCCTGCCCGTCGAAATTCTTGACCTCCTTGCCCTCGGCCACCGCCGTGCCGACGCCGGTCTTGGTGTAGAAGCCGGGTATGCCCGCCCCGCCCGCGCGGCAGCGTTCGGCCAGTGTCCCCTGGGGGCAGAATTCCACCTCCAGCTCGCCGGAGAGATATTGCCGCTCGAACTCCTTGTTCTCGCCGACATAGGAGGAGATCATCTTCTTGACCTGGCGCGTGCGGAGCAGCTTGCCCAGGCCCTCGCCGTCGATCCCGGCATTGTTGGAAGCGATGGTGAGGTCCTTGACCCCGCTGTCGCGGATCGCATCGATCAACCGTTCAGGAATCCCGCACAGGCCAAAGCCACCCGCACACAGATGCATGCCGTCGAAGAGAAGCCCCTCCAGCGCAGATGCAGCATCGGGGTAGAGCTTCTTCACCATCGCAGTCCTCCTCCTGAACCTGCTTCAGGCCATAGGAGGAAGCGGGCAAAGGGTCAATTTGCTGCGGTCGCGAAATTCCAATGCCACGTGCTCCCGCGAAGGCAGGAGCCAGTCCCCCCTTGCATCAACAAGGCGACTTCCGAACCGGGGCTCCTGCCTTCGCAGGAGCACCTTTTTCTTCAGATCAATCCCGCCAGCGGGCTCGACGGGTCGGCATACATCCGCTTGCCCATCCGCCCCGCGCGATAGGCCATACGCCCCGCCTCGACCCCCGCCTTCATCGCCGCCGCCATCAGGACCGGGTCCTTCGCCTCGGCGATCGCGGTGTTCATGAGCACGCCGGTGCAACCCAGCTCCATCGCCTCGGCCGCTTCCGATGCCGTGCCCACGCCCGCATCGACCAGCACGGGAAGCTTGGTCCCTTCCACGATCAGCCGGATGGTCACCCGATTCTGGATGCCCAGGCCCGACCCGATCGGCGCGCCCAGCGGCATGATCGCGACGGCGCCCGCATCCTCCAGCCGCTTCGCCGCGATCGGATCGTCGACGCAATAGACCATCGGCTTGAAGCCTTCCTTGGCCAGAATCTCGGTCGCGCGCAGCGTTTCCACCATATCGGGGTAGAGCGTGCGCGCCTCCCCCAGCACTTCCAGCTTGATGAGGTCCCAGCCGCCCGCCTCGCGCGCCAGCCGCAGCGTGCGGATCGCTTCCTCGCCGGTATAGCAGCCCGCCGTGTTCGGCAGATAGGTGATCTTCTTCGGATCGATATAGTCGGTCAGCATCGGCGCCTTGGGATCGCTCACATTGACGCGCCGCACCGCCACGGTGACGATCTCCGCCCCGGAGGCCGCGACCGCCGCCGCATTCTGCTCGAAATTCTTGTATTTGCCGGTTCCGACGATCAACCGCGAGCGGAAGGTCTGCCCTGCCACGGTCCAGCTGTCGTCATCGACCGGGGACACGTCGCCACCGCCGACGAAATGCACGATCTCCAGTTCGTCGCCATCCTCGACGCACACCTGCGCCAGGGTCGATCGCGGCACCACCTCCAGATTGCGCTCCACCGCGACCTTTTCCGGCACGAAGCCCAGTTCGCTCGCCAGTTCCACCAGCGTCATGCCGGCGCGGACACGGCGATGCTCGCCATTGATGTGGATCGATACGGTTCCGTCGACGTGCAATGCTCTGTCCTGTCTTCAACGAAAGAACGTGTCTCGACTTGGCGGGACACGAAGGGCTAAGGATCAACGCGCATATAGGGGCGGCAAGGCTCCGCTCGCAACACCAAGGGGGTCCGCCATGGCCGATACGCGCAAAATCTATGTGCTGAACGGTCCCAATCTCAACATGCTGGGAAGCCGCGAACCGGAAATCTACGGTTATGACACGCTCGACGACATTGCCGAGCGGATGGAGGACGCAGCCGAGCGCGCCCATGTCGAAATCGATTTTCGCCAGTCCAACCATGAAGGTCATCTGATCGACTGGTTGCAGGAAGCGCATGGCGAAGGCGCCCACGCCGTCATCCTCAATCCGGGCGGCCTGACCCATACATCGGTGGCGCTGCACGACGCGATCAAGGGCATCAACGTGCCGGTGATCGAGGTGCATCTTTCCAACCCCCATGCGCGCGAGCCATTTCGTCACAAAAGCTATGTAGGCATGGCCGCAAAGGGAACCATCGCCGGTTTTGGCGCCATGTCCTACATGCTGGCGCTCGAAGCGGCGCTCGAACTGTAACTCGACGCACAAAAGTTGCGCTCCGGCTCAAATCAGCATAGGCGCGGGCAGCATAAACGACATTCACCGTCCAGGGACTGAACATGAACGACAAGGTTGAAAAGGGCGCGATGCAGGTGGACGTGCAGCTGGTGCGGGATCTCGCCGCGCTGCTCGACGACACCAACCTGACGGAAATCGAGGTCGAGGACGGCGATCGCAAGATCCGCGTCGCGCGCAAGGTTGGCGGCGGCAACGCGGTCGCCTACGCGCCCGCCCCGATCGCGCCCGCCCCGCTGGCCGCTGCCGCGCCTGCCGCCGCGCCGGTTGAGGCTGCCGCTCCCGCCGTTTCCGCCAATGCGATCCGCTCGCCGATCGTCGGCACCGCCTATCTCGCGGCCGAACCCGGCGCTGCCCCCTTTGCCGCTGTCGGTTCGACCGTGAAGGCCGGCGACACCGTCCTCATCGTCGAAGCCATGAAGGTGATGAACGCGATCACCGCGCCCAACGCCGGGACGGTCAAGGCCGTGCTGGTCGATAACGGCCAGCCGGTCGAATATGACCAGCCGCTGATCGTCATCGAATAAGGGCCGCGTCACCCATGGCCATCGAAAAGCTGCTGATCGCGAACCGGGGCGAAATCGCGCTTCGCATCCATCGCGCCTGCCATGAAATGGGCATCAAGACGGTGGCGGTCCATTCGACCGCCGACGCCGATGCCATGCATGTGCGCCTTGCCGACGAAGCGATCTGCATCGGCCCGCCCGCGGCCAAGGACAGCTATCTCAACATCGCCGCGATCATCTCCGCCGCCGAAATCTCCGGCGCGGACGCGATCCATCCCGGCTATGGCTTCCTGTCGGAAAATGCCCAGTTCGCGGAGATCGTGGAGGCGCACAACATCGCCTTCGTCGGTCCCAAGCCCGAACATATCCGCATCATGGGCGACAAGGTGGAGGCGAAGCGCACCGCAGGCGCGCTCGGCCTGCCGCTGGTCCCCGGCTCCGACGGCGCGATCACCAGCGTCGAGGAAGCGAAGGAAGTGGCCGCGAAGATCGGCTACCCCGTGCTGATCAAGGCCGCTTCGGGCGGCGGCGGTCGCGGCATGAAGGTCGTGCCGTCCGAAGACCAGCTCGAAACCCTGATGAAGCAGGCCGGTTCGGAGGCGAAGGCCGCCTTCGGTGACGACACCGTTTATATGGAAAAATATCTGGGCAACCCTCGGCATATCGAATTCCAGGTGTTCGGTGACGGCAACGGCAACGCCATCCACCTGGGCGAACGCGACTGCTCGCTCCAGCGCCGCCACCAGAAGGTGCTGGAGGAAGCCCCCTCCCCCGTCCTCTCCACTGCCGAGCGCGACAAGATGGGCGAAGTCGTGCGCAAGGCGATGGCCGACATGGGCTATCGCGGCGCGGGCACGATCGAATTCCTGTGGGAAGACGGCGAATTCTACTTCATCGAGATGAACACCCGCCTTCAGGTCGAGCATCCCGTGACGGAGATGATCACCGGCGTCGACCTGGTCCGCGAACAGATCCGCGTGGCGGAAGGGCGGCCGCTGTCGGTCGAGCAGCAGGATCTGGTCTTTACCGGCCACGCCATCGAATGCCGCATCAACGCCGAAGACCCCCGCACCTTCGCGCCGTCGCCGGGCACCGTCACCAGCTATCATGTGCCGGGCGGCATGCACGTCCGCGTCGATAGCGGGCTGTATCAAGGCTATAAGGTGCCGCCTTATTATGACAGCATGATCGGCAAGCTGATCGTCTATGGCCGCACCCGCGAAGGCTGCATCATGCGCCTGAAGCGCGCGCTGGAGGAATATGTGATCGAGGGCATGAAAACCACGATCCCGCTCCACCAGAAACTGCTGACCGACCCGGACTTCCTCAACGGCGACTATACGATCAAGTGGCTGGAAGAATGGTTGGCGAAGGACGAACAGGCGTGACGAAAGCGACCATCTGGCACAACCCCCGCTGCTCGAAATCGAGGGCCGCGCTGGCGATCCTTGAAGGGACGCCGGGGGTTGAGGTTGAGGTGGTCGAATATTTGAAGACCCCGCCCAGCCGCGCCGAAATCGAAGCGGTGCTGGCCAAGGCGGGCGTCCGCCCCTCCGAAGCCGCCCGCAAGGGCGAGGCGGTGGCAAAGGAAATCAGCCTGGACGTCACGGACGACAAGGCAGTCCTCGACGCGATGGCGGCGCACCCGATCCTGATCGAACGCGCTATCGTCATCACGGACAAAGGCGCCGTCATCGCCCGCCC
>DATEJA010000044.1:0-8632 GCA_035278405.1 Sphingobium sp.
ACGCAGCAACTTTTCTGGCGCAAGTTGGGCGATGTGATCGAGCGGCAGACCAACTGGCTGGTCACGCTGGGGCGCAAGACCGCGCTGGAGCGGCTGGCCCATCTGCTGCTGGAATTGTTCGAACGGATGCGCCTTTCGGGCTTGGCCTATGGCCAGCAATGCGCCATGCCGCTGACGCAGATGGAGATCGCCGACCTGACCGGCCTGACCCCGGTGCATGTCAACCGCACCCTGCAGTCGATGCGCGCGCGCGGGCTGGTGGAACTGCAATCGAAATGGCTGCGGATCCCGGACCTGCCGGCGCTACGCAACGCGGCGGCGCTGGGTCCGGGGGAAGCGGTGGCTTAAAGGAGCGCCCCGGGCTGCTCGCACCGAGGGTGTGGCGCCGCCACTCGCGTTGAAACGCGCTGCTTCCCCACGGGAGGCGGGACCCAGTCGAGAGGCTGAACTGGGTCCCGGCCTTCGCCGGGGAACGAGGGCTACTGATCGTCGTCCAAACCCTGCGCGCCTTCATGGTCGGATTGCGTGCCCGTGTCAGGCTGGATCTTGTCCTGCTTGGTCACGCGGGTTGGTTCGGGATCGCCGCCGGTGGCCGTCCGTTCCTCATCCCGTGATCCCACGTCGCGCGCGGTATTGCCGCCCCCGGCACCCGATTGGCCGCCGACCGGCACGTCATTGTCAAGGTCGCTGTCGTCGCGGCCCTGGCTGCGATTGGGTTGCTCACTCATCATCCTGTCCTTCCTGTCCGATCTCCTCGGCGGTTCCGCCCGAGACGGGATCGCTGTCGAAATCTTCCGGATTGCCGCGCCCACCCGCCCCGGCGCCGCTGCCTTCCACCACGCCCGATCCTTCGGCGGGAGCGCGATGGCCGCGATTATGCTCGCGGCCCTGCGTCATCGGCGTCGGCTTGGCGGCGCGGATATTCTCATCCTCGTCACCTTGGTAGATCGGCGCTGAAAAGGGCTCCGACCTGTCCCTAGCCACCGGAACGGCGCGCCTTTTCACCGGCGCCCTCCTGGCCCGCGCGGCTATCCTCTTCCTCGCCGTGGCGGGTCATGCTTTCGGGATTGTAATCGGACGGGATCGCCCCGCCGCTTTGCGGGTCGCGATCCGGCTCCCGGTCCAGCGTGTCGCTGGGCCGCCTGGCGGCGCCTTCGGGTTGGTTCTCGGTCGAGATATTGGGCGCGCGGGTCTGCTCGGTCGGCAGGTCGCGTTCGCTGCGCGATGCATCGGTCATGGCATGTTTCTCCTTGGTCGGCCCGATCAGGCCAGCTTCAGCCCTTCCTGGTTCATCCGTCGGGTCAGCCTGGCGGTCGCGTCGGGACTCAGCGCGTGGCGGAGGCGCGGAAACAGTTCCTCCTCCTCGCGCCGGATATGCTCTTCGATATCGGTCCGGAACTGCGCCAGCCGCGCCTGGAAGGCGGTATGATTGTCGGTCAGGTCGGTGAGTTCGTAGAGATATTGCTTCACATGCCCATGATCGTCGTTGAGTGCGTCGGCTTCCTCGCGCATCCCCGCCAGCCGCATCGCGGCATAGATGGCGTTTTCCTCCTCCATCGCATGTTTGCCGAGGGCGTGCTTCAGCTGGGTGAGCAGCGTCGAGCGCCGCGCCTTCGCCGCCGGCTCGGTCTGGCTCAGCTTGTCGAACAGGGCGAGCGTCATCTTGTGCTCCAGCGCCAGCGCCTTGTCCCAGTCGCCTGCCAGCGCGGTCGGCGCCTGTACCGCGAATTTGCGTCCCGCCGCGCCCAGCAGCGCCAGGCTGGCGCCGATGCCCGCGCCGATCAGGGCTTCGCGACCGCCGCCGTGGGTCAAACGGTGAAAGCTCGTATGCGCTCCCATGGCCAATTCTCCTGCTTGGGTGGTTCCCTCAAAAAACGAGTCCGCCTCGTCCCCGTTCCGCTCCTCTGTCCCAGAGGGCAAAGCAGATAACGCAGGTTAGCGATCGGCGGTTTTCGCGAGGCGGCGGGGAACGGCTCCCCGCCATGCTGGTTGGCGAGGGCATCAGGACAGCCGACCAGCACAGGAGGACCGCATGGGCGACACTCTCGCGCCAAGCTCCCAACATGATGCCCAACAGGACGACGCGCCGATCTCCGCGGCCAAGCTATCTGGTGCCGCGCAGGGCGTAGGCGCCGGCCTAGCCGATGCGAAGGGCGACGCCCTTGCGGCCAAGACGGTGACGATCAACCGCCCCCGACAGGAGATTTACGATTTCTGGCGCGACGTCAGCAACCTGCCCCGGGTCATGGACAATGTCGTGTCGGTCGAAAGGCTGGACGAACGCCGCTCCCGCTGGACGGTGAAGGCGCCGGCCGGCGGCACGGTCGAATGGACCAGCACCATCACCGAGGACCGGCCCGGCGAGAGCATCGCCTGGGCGTCGGAGGAGGGGGCGGATGTCCCCAACAGTGGCCGGATCGAATTTCGCGACGCTCCGGGCGGCCGGGGCAGCTGGGTCAGCGCGACGATCCTCTATGATCCGCCCGCCGGCATCATCGGCAAGGTCATCGCCAAGATGTTCCAGCGCGAACCGGCCATCCAGGCGCGGCGCGACCTGCGGCGCCTGAAGCAATTGATGGAAACCGGCGAAATCGCCACCGCCGCCCGCACCAAGCGGCAAGCCGAGGAGGAACGGAACTGATGCGCGCGCTCACCTGGCATGGCAAGCATGACGTTCGCGTCGAAACGGTCGACGATCCGGAGATCATCAATCCCCGGGACGCCATCATCAAGATCACGTCCACCGCCATTTGCGGGTCCGACCTGCATCTTTACGACGGGTTCATCCCGACGATGCAGAAGGGCGATATTCTTGGCCATGAATTCATGGGCGAGGTGGTGGAAGTCGGCGCGAAGTCGACGCTGCAGAAGGGGCAGCGGGTCGTCGTGCCCTTCACCATCAGTTGCGGCCACTGTTTTCATTGCGAAAAGCATCAATATTCGGCCTGCGACAATGGCCTGCCCGCCGACAATCAGGACATCGCCCAGACTCTTTACGGCCACCCCATGTCGGGCCTGTTCGGCTACAGCCACATGACCGGCGGCTATGCCGGCGGCCAGGCCGAATATGTGCGCGTGCCTTTTTCCGACGTGGGACCCATCGTGGTTCCGGATGGGGTCGATGACGACAAGGTGCTGTTCCTGTCCGACATCCTGCCCACCGGCTGGATGGCGGCGGAAAATGCGCAGATCGAGCCGGGCGACACGGTCGCCGTCTGGGGTTGTGGCCCTGTCGGGCTCTTCGCGGTCCAGTCCGCCTTCCTGATGGGGGCGGAGCGGGTGATCGCGATAGACCATTTCCCGCGCCGTCTGGAACTGGCGCGCGGCTTCGGCGCCGAGACGATCAACTACGAGGAAAGCAAGACCTATGAGGCGCTGATGGAAATGACCGGCGGCATCGGTCCCGACGCCTGCATCGACGCGGTCGGGCTGGAGGCGCACGGCTTCTTCGGCGACAATGTCATCGACCAGTTGAAGGTGTCGACCTTCATGGGCACCGACCGCGCCCATTCGATCCGCCAGGCGATCCTCGCCTGTCGCAAGGGCGGGCGGGTGTCGATGCCGGCGGTCTATGGCGGCTTCGTCGACAAATTCCCGCTGGGCGCCTTCATGGAAAAGGGGCTGACGCTGAAGACCGGCCAGACCCATGTGCAACATTATATGCCGGGGCTGCTCAACGCGATCATGGAGGGGAAGATCGACACGACCTTCCTCATCAGCCACCGCCTGCCCCTGGAACAGGCGGCCGAGGGTTATCGCATGTTCCACGACAAGCAGAATGAAGTGACCAAGATCGTGCTGAAGCCCGGCATGGACCAGGTCCAGGCGGCCTGAAGGAGATGGATGAAATGCCCGCAACCAAACTCGCCATCGTCACCGGCGCATCGACCGGCATCGGCTTCGAACTCGCCCATATCGCCGCGCGCGAGGGCTATGACCTGATCGTCGTCGCCGACGAACCGCTGATCGAGGCGTCGGCCAAGGACTTCGCGCGGCACGGCACGGATGTTCAGGCGGTGGAGGCCGACCTTGCGACGATCGAGGGTGTCGACCGGCTGATCGGCGCTGCCGGTGGGCGGCAGATCGACCTGCTCTGCGCCAATGCCGGGCGGGGCCTGGGCCACGCCTTCCTCGACCAGGATGTCGCGGGCTGGCGGCGGGTGATCGATACCAACATCACCGGCACGCTTTACCTGCTGCAGAAGGTGCTGCGGCCGATGGTCGCGCGCAATGACGGCAGGATCCTGATCACCGGATCGATCGCCGGCTTCATCCCCGGCGCCTTCCACGCCGTCTATAACGGGACCAAGGCGTTCATCGACAGCTTCGCCGACGCGATCCGCAACGAGATCAAGGATGCGGACGGTGTTACCATCACCAACCTCATGCCCGGCGCGACCGAAACCGAATTTTTCGACCGCGCCGACATGCTCGACACGCAGGTCGGCCAGGCGAAGAAGGATGACCCGGCCAAGGTCGCGCAGGATGGCTGGGACGCGCTGATAGCGGGCAAGGCGCATATCGTGTCGGGCTGGAAGAACAAGATCCAGGCCGCCGCCGCCCATGTGGCACCCGCCGGCGCACTCGCCGCGATGCACCGCAAGCAGGCGGAACCCGAAGCGGACAAGCGCGCGGATGAGGCGCGGGAGGAGTGACGCTGTCTCGACGCAGATAGCAGGTAAACGGGGCCCCGGATCAAGTCCGGGGTGACGAACCGTTGATGTCGGTTAATCCCATTCTCGCATGACGCCGGCCTTCCCCGGCTTTTGATCTTGCGGCGCCACGCGGCGGCGCTATGAAGATCGCGCTGGGTCGCGCCACGGGGGGTTCGCACGGACGAAGTCCGGCGGAGCTGGGGGATTAAGCCATTGAGCGTCATGGGGAAAAGGGGCCGCATCCTGATCGCGCTGGGGGCGCTGTGCCTGTCGACGGCGCTCGGCGCGCAGCGGCGGGACGATCAGCCGCTGCTGCAGGACAGTTTCCGCATCGGCAGCGGTGGCGGCGCGCTGTGCCAGGCGCAGAGTGCCAATCGCGATCCGTCGGGCCGCACCATGTTCGACCGCGCCTGGACGCTTGTCTGCCGCGACGCCGCGCGTCCCGTCGGCCAGCTTTACGCCTTGCGCCGGGGATCGGGCGACAGCGACACAGCGCTGCTCGACCGGCTCGCCGCCTCGCGCCGTGAAACCGTCAGCTGCGGCGCGCCCGGCGGCGTGACGCTGCCCGACGTCGGCGCTGCCTCCGCCCGCAATTGCAGCGGGCCGGCCGGCGACTATCGCATCCTGGTCGTGGAGCGGGGCAAGACGATCTATGTCGCGCAGGGCCTTGCCGCCTATGCCAGCGCGCTGGACCTCGGCCTCCGCAGCGTGATCGCCGGCCGTATCATCCCGGGCAAGGTGGATATCGCGACGACCGGCGCGGGCAACGCTGCCGCCTTCGCCCGGATGCAGGCGGCGACGCTCGACCCGCAGACGGTGCTTGCCGAGGGCTATCGCCGCAACGCCGCCGGCAATTATGCCGAGGCCGCCGAATTTTTCGACAGCCTGACCGACCGGCTCGCGCGCGACCCGGACCTGCAATCGCTCACCCCCGCCGAGCGGGCGAACCGGGCGCATGAATATCTGGTCAATCGCGCCCTGCAGCTGTCCAACCTCGGCCTGTTCGACCAGGCCGACGCCGCCTTTGCGCAGGCGCGCGGCATTGCCACCGCCGACGCCGTGCAGCTGCGCCTGCGCCGCAATTTCGAGGTGGCGCATCATATCAACCGGCAGGACCTGACCGGCGCGCTCGCCCTGCTCGACCATGCGCCCGAAGGCGGCGCGACCCTGGCCACGGACGCCGGCGCGGTGACGCTGCCGGCGGAGGTTGCGGCGGAACTCAGCAGCGGCGCGCCCGAGACGCGGGCGCTGGGCGTGCGGCAGGACAGCAGGCTGAGCCCCGCCGAGCGTGCCGCGATCCTCGACGCGCAGGCGCAGCAGCTGCGCGGCACGATCCTGCGCCTGTCGGGCCAGCCGCGCGAGGCGCGCGCCGTGCTCACCGCCGCGCTGACCGATGCCGTCGCCATCCGGGGCGGCCGGGTGACTTCGATCGCTCGGCTGCGCGCGCAGTTGCTCGGTGAAATCGCGCTGACCCATGAGGCAGAGGGGGATTATGGCGCGGCCGAATCCTACCTCGACCAGGCGCTGGCGCTGCTCGCGGCGCAATATCCCGAAACGATGGCGCTCAACGGCGCGCGCGCCCGGCTGGGTGCCTATCTGGTGCGGCGGGGGCGGACCGACGATGCGCTGAAGACCTATCGCGCGATCATGGCGTCGACCGAGGGCGGGCGCGGCACGCTGACCGGCATGGGTAATCAGCTGCAGCCTTATTTCACGCTGCTGGCGAGCGAAATGCCGCGCCGGCCGGAACTGGCCGCCGACCTGTTCGAAGCGTCGCAGCTGCTGGTGCGTCCAGGCGCCGCCGAAACGCTGGAGCTTTTGAGCCGCGAACTGTCCGCCGGCACGACCGAAGCGGCGCGGCTGTTCCGCCAGTCGGTGTCGCTCTCCCGCGATATCGAACGCAGCCGCATCGCGCTGGCTCAGCTCGATCAGGGGGGCAAGGAAGACAGCGCGACCCGCGAAGAGGCCGCGCGCGAGCGGACGGATATCGACGCGCTCGCCGGCGAACAGGCGGCGACGCTCGCCGCGCTGGCAGCCTATCCGCAATATCGCGCGGTCAGCCCGCAGGTGCTGACGCTCCCCGAGATGCAGGCGACGCTGAAAGCCGGCGAGGGCTATTACAAGCTCGCCCAGCTGGGCGACGCGCTCTATGCCGTCTGGATCGATGGGCAGGGCGCGACCGGCTACCGGCTGGGGGTGAGCGCGAGCGACCTGGCGCGCAAGGTCGCGGCGCTGCGCGAGACGATCTCGATCGACGTCAATGGCGTGCAGACCACCTATGCGCTCGATCTGCCGGTGGCGCGCAGCCTCTATCTCGACCTGTTCGGACCCGTGGACCAGCGGCTGGCGGCGGTCGGGCACCTGATCTTTGAGCCCGACGGCGCGATGTTGCAGCTGCCGGTGAACCTGCTGGTGGCGAGCCAGCCTGGCGTCGACGCCTATGAGGCGCGGGTGGCCAAGGGCGGCGACGAGTTCGACTTTCGCGGCGTCGACTGGCTGGGCCGCGACCATGCGGTGAGCACGGCGCTGTCGGCCCGCGCCTTCCGCGACGCGCGCGCCGCGCCGCGATCCACGGCGGCGCAAAGCTATATCGGCTTTGGCGACAATGCGCCGATCGCGGGGCCGCGCCTGGTGGCGCTGACCCGTGGCGCGCTGCCGGGTGCGGGCGAGGATTGCGGCTGGTCGCCGGCCCAGTGGAACCATCCGATCCCGGCGACCGAGCTGCGGCAGGCGGCGCAGGCGATCGGCGCCCAGGGCAGCCAGTTGATGACCGGCGCGGCCTTCACCGATGAAGCGGTGATGGCACGCGGCGACCTGGACCAGTTCCGCATCCTCCATTTCGCCACCCATGGGCTGGTCACGCCGCCGCGCGCGGGCTGCCCGGCGCGACCGGCGCTGCTGACGAGCTTCGCGCCCGACAAGGGATCGGACGGGCTGCTGCAGTTCGGCGAGATTTTCGACCTGCGCCTCAACGCTGACCTGGTGGTGCTGTCGGCCTGCGACACGGCGGGCGCGGCGGGCGTGGAAACGACGCGGGCGGCGGGGCTGTCGGGCGGCGGCGGCGCGCTCGACGGGCTGGTGCGCGCCTTCATCGGTGCAGGCAGCCGGTCGGTGATCGCCAGCCATTGGCCCGCGCCCGAGGAATATCAGGCGACCGAGCGGCTGATCGGTGGCCTGTTCGCCGCCGCGCCGGACGAGCCGGTAGCGCAGGCGCTGCGGGCCGCGCAGATCAAACTGATGGACGATGCCGACACGTCGCATCCCTTCTACTGGTCGGGCTTCGCGATCGTCGGCGATGGCGCGCGCCCGCTGATCGACCGGCGCTGATCGCCATGGCGGCGCGAGGGCTGCTGCGTCGGGGCGCGCGCGTGGTGCAGGATGCGGGCCGCTGGCGCCTGATCGGCACCGCGCTGCTGTTGGCGCTGGCGCTGTTCGTCGCCGGATGGGATTGGACGAAGCCGCTGGGCGCGGAGCGGGAGATGCCGACCGCCGATGCGGAGCGCGGCCTCTATGACTGGCGCGCCGCGACCTTCGCGCCCCGCGTCGCGCAGGACGGCCGCATCCTGATGCTGGTCTATGACGACCAGACGCTGATCGCGACGCGCAAGCGGTCGCCGCTGGATCGCGGTTTGCTGTCGCGCGCGCTGCGTAATCTGGATGGGATGGGCGCGAAGTCGATCGGCATCGACATATTGTTCGACCAGCCGCAGGATGAGGATGCGCAGCTGCTCGACACGCTGCATGCGATGCGCACGCCGGTGTGGCTGGGCTATGCCAATCTGGGCGACAATCGCGAACAGATCATCTTCGAACAGCAGCGCTATCTCGACCAGTTCCTGGCGCGGGCGCGGACGGCGAAGGTGCGGCCGGCGAGCATCCGGCTGGAAACCGACGCCGACAATGTCGCGCGCAGCTGGCCTGATCCCACGCCGGGCATGCCGCCGCTGCTGTCGCTCGCGATGCAGCCGTCGCCGGCG
>DATEJA010000045.1:0-7640 GCA_035278405.1 Sphingobium sp.
CCCAGCGACGGTGTGAACTTCGCCGAAATCGCCATCGTCGCCCGCATCGAAACGGGCACGGGCGAGGGCATTTCGGTCAAGCCCAGCGACTGGCACAAATGCGGCCGCTGCTGGCGCCTGCTGCCCGAAGTGGAAGAGGACGGCACGCTCTGCCACCGCTGCGACGAGGTATTGAAGGGGTGAGCATGAAGCGCTTGCCAGCATATCGTGCTCCTGCGAAGGCAGGAGTCCAGTCCCGCCATATGAACTGGGTTCCTGCCTGCGCAGGAACACATGTCCCATGTTACGCAGGTTGAGCACTTATTGATGCCAAATCCCGTCAACCACCGCCCGCTAGGCCTCATCGTTGCGATCGTCACGCTCGCGCTCGACCAGCTCGTCAAATATACCGTCACCTATCCGCTCGCGCTTAAGAGCCGAATGGACGAGGGCATTGAAATCCTGCCGATCTTCCGCTTGCGCTGGCTGGAAAATCGCGGCGTTTCCATGGGTTTCTTCCACGCCGATACCAACATGATGCGCTGGCTGCTGGTCGGCATGACCATGTTGATCGCGGCCTTTGTGGGCGTGTGGATGTGGCGCGAAAAGGCGCGGCCGGATGTCGCGGCGCTGGGGCTGGTGCTGGGCGGCGCGATCGGCAATATCATCGACCGGGTGCGCCTGGGCTATGTCGTCGATTATGCCGACCTGCATTTCGGCGAATGGCGGCCCTTCCTGATTTTCAACCTGGCGGATGCGGCCATCACTTTCGGCGTGCTGATCCTGCTTGCGCGGGCGCTTCTGCTGCGCGAGAAGGGCGCAAAGACGGAGTCATTGAACTGATGCGTAAACTGATCCTCGCCGCTGGCCTTGTTTCCACCCTGTCCGCCTGCGGTTCCTCGGGCCTGTTCAACCGCGACCGTCCCGATGAGTTCGCCGTCTCGCGCCAGGCTCCGCTGGTGATCCCGCCGGATTATGCGCTGGTTCCCCCGGCTCCCGGCACGCCGGCCGCCGCCTCGGTCGATTCCGGCCGCGCCGCGATGGACGCGATGTTCGGCGGCCCGGCCCCGCGCAGCGCGGCTGAAGCGGCAACGCTGGGCGCCGCCGGCCAGGGCAATGCCGCCGCCGGCATCCGCTCCTCGGCGGGCGATCCGGCGACCCATGTCGTCGAAAAGGGCGCGGCCACCCGCGACATCATCGCCGCGCCGGAAGGCGACG
Source organism: Sphingobium sp. (assembly GCA_035278405.1). Taxonomy (GTDB): domain Bacteria; phylum Pseudomonadota; class Alphaproteobacteria; order Sphingomonadales; family Sphingomonadaceae; genus Sphingobium. Next base: position 1,198 of record DATEJA010000045.1, read on the forward strand.
GCCAGGGCGCACGCGCCTCGGTCCCCCAGCAATAATTATCGCGGGGTGACAGCGGCTTAGACGCCGTCCTCCACAAAGGTCCTGAAGCGGTCGAGCGTCGCGTCCCATTGCGCGCCGACCGCGTTGAGCCAATCCCGCGCGGCATGCAGCCCTTGCTCCTGCAAGGCGAAGCGCGCCTCCCGCCCGCTTCTCGTCCGCTGGACCAGTCCCGCGCCGAGCAATACGTCAAGATGCTTCGCCACAGCCTGGCGGCTCATGGTCAGGCCTTCGCCCATCTGCGCGATCGACCGCGCGCGCCCGTCCGACAGCCGAAGCACCAGTCCCAGCCGGGTCGCATCCCCCAGCGCCGCGAACAGGCGGGCGGTGTCCACGCCGGCGAGGGGCTCGACCTCAGCCCTCGACATAGGCGCGGATATTCTTCACCTGCTCGGCCCAACCGCCCTCATTGCTGCGCATGACGTTCGTGCGCCGAGGTTCGGGCACCTTGTCGAACCCGCTTTCGGTGACGGTGAGGCGCGTACCCGTCGCCAACGGCTCCAGCAGGAATTCCACCAGCGTCCACTCCGCCACCGCGACGCCGCTCTCCATCAATGCCTTGTCCCCGCCCGTCGCCGGCCATTCGAAGGCGAAACGGCGCATCGGTTCGATCGCGACGACGCGCGCTTCCCACCGATAATCCTCGAAGCCAGGATAGGTCATGTGCCCGGTGGACGGCTCACCCACCGCAAAGGGCTGGTCGAGCGCGACGCGGAACCAGGCCCCGAACTTCGCATGATCGGTGAGTGCCTCCCAAACCTTGGCCAGAGGGGCAGAAATATCGATGGTCTTGACAATGGAGTCGGTCATAAAGGCAACCTCCTGGTTGCCTTTATAGAGAAGACCGGATGAATGGGCAACTTATGCGTTGCCTATCATCCCCTCAGGCCCGGACTTCCGTTCCGATGCCCGCACTGTTGTGGCGCAAGGCCGTCAGCACCGTGTCGATGATCGCGGCGGCATCCAGCCGGGCGTCGGAATATTGTTTTTCGGGCTTGTCCTGGTCCTGGAAGATGTCCGGCAGGCGCATCGTCCGCAGCTTCAGCCCATTGTCGATGAGGCCAAGGTCGCTCGCCAGGGTCAGGACATGGGCGCCCAGGCCTCCGATCGCGCCTTCCTCGATCGTCACGGCGACCTCATGGGTCGTGAGCAGCCGGCGGATCATCGCTTCGTCCAGCGGCTTGGCGAAGCGCAGGTCGGCGACGGTGGTGGAAAGGCCCCTGGCCTCCAGCGCCTCGGCCGCCTTCAGCGCCTCCTCCAGCCGGGTGCCGAGCGACAGGATCGCGACCTGCCGCCCTTCGCGCACGATCCGGCCCTTGCCGATCTCCAGCCGCTCGGGCGTTTCAGGGAGCGCCACGCCGATGCCGTTGCCGCGCGGATAGCGCACGGCGCTCGGCCCCGCATCATGCAGCGCGCAGGTATGGACCATGTGCACCAGTTCCGCCTCGTCGGCGGCCGCCATCACCACCATGTTGGGCAGGCTGGCGAGATAGGTGATGTCGAAGCTGCCCGCATGGGTGGAACCGTCCGCGCCCACCAGCCCCGCGCGGTCGATGGCGAAGCGCACCGGCAGGTTCTGGATCGCGACATCATGCACCACCTGGTCATAGGCGCGCTGCAGGAAGGTCGAATAGATGGCGCAGAAGGGCCGCATCCCCTGCGCCGCGAGCCCTGCCGCGAAGGTCACGGCATGCTGCTCGGCGATCCCGACATCGAAGGAGCGGTCGGGAAAGGCCTCGGCGAATTTGTCCAGCCCCGTGCCCGAAGGCATGGCGGCGGTGATCGCGCAGATGGTCGCGTCCCGCTTCGCCTCGCCGATCAGGGCGTTGGCGAAGACGGCGGTATAGCTGGGCGGGCCCGGAGGTGCCTTGGCCTGGGCGCCGGTGATGACGTCGAACTTCTGCACGCCATGATATTTGTCCGCCGCCGCTTCGGCCGGGCCATAGCCCTTGCCCTTCTGCGTCACGACATGGACGAGGCAGGGCCCTTCGGCGGCGTCGCGCACATTTTCCAGCACGGGCACGAGCTGGTCGAGATTATGCCCGTCGATCGGCCCGACATAATAAAAGCCCAGCTCCTCGAACAAAGTCCCGCCCATCGCCATGCCGCGCGCGAATTCGTCGGTCTTGCGCGCCGCATTGTGGAGCGGCCGGGGCAATTTGCGCGCCAGCCGCTTGGCAAGGTGGCGCAAGCCCAGAAACTCGCGGCTCGACACCAGCCGCGCGAGATAGGCGGAGAGGCCCCCCACCGGCGGCGCGATCGACATGTCATTGTCGTTGAGGATCACGATCAGCCGGTTGCCGGCCTCGCGCGCATTGTTCATCGCCTCATAGGCCATGCCCGCCGACATGGCGCCATCGCCGATCACCGCAATGCCCTTGCCGGGCTTGCCCGCCAGCTTGCTGGCGACGGCAAAGCCCAGAGCGGCGCTGATCGAGGTCGAGCTGTGCGCCGCGCCGAAGGGATCGAACTCGCTCTCCGCCCGCTTGGTGAAGCCGCTGAGGCCGCCGCCTTGGCGCAGGGTGCGGATGCGGTCGCGCCGCCCGGTCAAGATCTTGTGCGGATAACATTGGTGGCCGACGTCCCAGACCAGCTTGTCGTTGGGCGTGTCGAACACATAATGGATGGCGGTGGTCAGTTCTACCACGCCCAGGCCCGATCCCAGATGGCCGCCGGTGACCCCCACGGCGGAAATCACTTCCTGCCGCAGTTCATCGGCCAGCTGGCGCAGCTGTTCGGGCTTCAGCGCGCGCAGGTCGGCGGGCCAGTTGACCTGGTCGAGCAGCGGCGTGGACGGGCGATCATTCATGAAGGACATAGACTCCGTGAGCCGCTAGGCCGTTCCTTGGGAAAGCGCAACGCCTGGCCTCACGCCGCGCACTTGGCGCAGGTTCCCAATATCTCGATAACGGGGCGTTCCGGCCGAAAGCCTTCCTGCTCGGCCACGGCGCGCACCTCATTGGTGACCACGTCATCGTCGACATGGGTCGCCTGCCGGCAGTTGCGGCAGACCAGGAAGATGCAGTCATGGTGACAGCCCGGATGCGCGTTGGCTATATAGGCATTGGCGCTTTCCACGCGCATCGCGATATTGTTCGCCACGAACAGGTCCAGGATGCGATAGACGCTGTTGGGTGCGACCCGCTTGCCGCGCGCCTTGGACACATTGTCGGCGATGTCATAGGCCGACGCCGGCTTTTCCTCGGCCGCCAGCGCGTCGAAGATCGCGGCGCGCATCGGCGTCCACTGTTCGTTCTGCGCCTCCAGCGTCGCGCGCGCCGCATCGGCGAGCTTCGTGCCGGTCGGCTCAAGATGGTGGTGATGATGGTCGGCCATATATCTTAATCTATGCTTGGGCAGGGTCGGGGGCAAGGGCGGCCTGTCAGCGGCGCACGAAGATCCACGCCGCCCACAGCCATCCCCCGATCATCAGCACGCCGCCGACCGGCGTCACCGCGCCCAGCCAGCGCGGCCCGCCCAGCGCCATGGCGTAGAGGGTGAGCGCGAAGATCGCCGCGCCGACCAGCAGCAGCACGGCGGGCCCGCGCGCCATGCCCATCAGGCTGATCGCCGCGACCGCATGGACCAGCTGGTAGAGCCCGCCGGTGCGCAGCCATTCCGCCGCCTGCGGGCTGGAGGCGCCATGCGCGCCGAAAGCCCCCGCCGCGATCGCCAGTGCCGCCGACAGGGCAGCCCATAGTCCGATCATGCCCCGTCCTCTCCCTCTCCGCGCGCGATCAGGCGCATCCGCCGCCCCGGCCGGAACATCAGATCCTTGGCCGCCAGCAGCGTGCCCTGTTCGCTCTGCACCGTCAGCCGCTGCTCGTCATTCTCGCGATATTGCCGCTCGACCTCCTCGATCTCGTCCTGCGGCACGCCCAGCACCTCCATCGCCTGCACGCCCATGCAGACGGCCGATTCGAACAGCTCGCGCACCACGCCGGCTAGGTCCATGTCCTTGAGCGCCAGCAATTGCCGCCGGTCGAAGGCGCGGACCAGCAGCGCCGCCTGCGGAAAGGCCTCGGCGATCGGCTCCAGCAGCCGCTTGTCCAGCGACGGGTCGTCGATGCAGAAGGCGATCAGCCGTGCCTCCTCCGCCCCCGCCCGGCGCAACAGGTCGATGCGGGTGCCGTCGCCATAATGGACCTTCTGGTCGAACCGGCTCGACACCTCGATCTGGGCGGGCTTCTTGTCGATCAGCACGACCTCGAAACCATGGCCCATCAGCATCTGTGCGACCGTCTGGCCGAAGCGGCCATAGCCCACGATGATCGCCGTGCCGCGCGTGCTGCCATCGGGCACGGGCAGGCCGGCGGCCGACTTGGGCTTGGCGAATTCCAGCTTGCGCGCAAACAGCATCAGGAAAGGCGTCGTCGCCATGGAGAAGGTGACGATGGCGCTGAACAGGCTGGCCCCCTGCGGCGCGATCAGCAGCGCGTTCTGCGCCTGGGCGAAAAGGACGAAGCCGAATTCGCCGCCTTGGCTCAGCAGCAGCCCGGCACCGACCGCCTGGTTCCATTCCATGCCGAACAGCCGGGCGAGGGCCGTGATCAGCAACGCCTTGGTGACGACCAGCGCCACCGCCATGCCAACGACGAACAGCGGGTTGGCGGCCACGGCATGCAGGTCCAGCACCATGCCGACCGCCAGGAAGAAGAGGCCGAGCAGGATGGAGCGGAACGGCTCCACATCCGCCTCTATCTCGTGCCGATAGGGGGAATCCGCCAGCATCACGCCCGCGACGAAGGCGCCCAGCGCGGTCGACAGGTGCAGCATGTGCATCAGCGCGGCGGCGGCCAGAACGGTGAAGAGCCCCACCGCCACGAACAGTTCGCGCTCGCCCAGTCGCCCCACCAGTTGCAGCAGCGGCCGCAGGATGAAACGGCCAGCGAGCACCAACCCGACGATGGCCGCCACGGTATAGCCGGCGAGCAGGAGTCCGGGCGGCCCCCCAGCATCGGCCGGATTGCGCGACAGGGCGGCGACGATGGTGATCAGCGGGACGATCGAGAGATCCTGGAACAGCAGGATCGAAAAGACCTTCTCGCCAAAGGGCGAGTTGATGCGGCCGCTGCTCTTGAGGCTCGGCAGCACCTGCGCGGTGGAGGAGAGGGCGAGCGGCAGGCCCAGCGCGATCGCCGCGCCCCAGGTGAAGCCGGTCGTCAGGAAGATGATGGCGGTGAGCGCGAGGCCGCACAGCACCACCTGGGCGAGGCCCAGCGCGAAAATGTCGCGCTTCAGCCGCCACAGCCGCTGCGGGTGCAGTTCCAGCCCGACCAGGAACAGCAGCAGCACGATGCCGATTTCGGCGATGGCGAGCTTCGATTGCCCGCCGCCGACCAGCGCCAGGCCCTGCGGGCCCACCAGCGCGCCCGCGACCAGATAGCCGAGCACGGCGCCCAGGCCAAAGCGGCGGAACAGCATCACGAAGAAGACCGCCGCCCCCAGCAGGATGACGCTTTCGGAAAGCAATATGTCGGTGGCGGAAATCGGCGCGTGGGCGGCCGCTGCGGTCGATCCCTGCATCAGGCGTCCGCCATCCGCGCCGCTTCGGCGATCGCCTCGAAGCCGAGGCGGATCGAGGCGTGGCGCGCCGGATAGCCGCGCGCGGGCGCCAGCACGGCAAGGCCGGGCCAGAAGTCCAGATCGTCGCTCTCGCCCGCCAGATAGGCGGTCAGCTTGTCCCGCGCCTGAGCCAGTTCATCGGCAGTAAGGCCGATCGCCTGCGCCGCCATCAGTGAGGACGAAGCCTGGCCGAGCGCGCAGGCCTTCACGTCCAGCCCCAGGGCCGCGACCCTGCCGCGCTCCATCCGCACGTCGGCGGTCACCCGCGACCCGCAGGTGGGCGAACGCTTCTCGACCGTCGCCTGCGCGTCCGCCAGGCGCTGATGATGGGGGATGCTGGCGGCAAGCCGAAGAATATCTTTATTGTAGAGGGGGGCACTCATCCTGCCCCTTTAGGACAGCTTCCCTCCCGGCGGAAGGGTGGAGGGGCAATGAGCTTGAATTCGCCGCATCCTCCTTCCTCATCCTGAACCTGGTTCAAGATTCAGTGCGCCTTTACAGACCGCCGTTCGTGGGGCGTGATGGATGCGAACCAAATTCAGCATGACGAATAGGCGAGATTAGCCATAAACAATCCGCAACTTCCCCGCAGCCTCCGCCGCGATCCGCCGCGCCGCGTTCGTATCCTCCGCCAGCGCCAGCGTCACGCCCATGCGCCGGTAGGGCCGGGTGGTAGGCTTGGCAAAGACCCGCAAATCCACCTCGCCCCCCGGCGTGGCGAGCGCATCGCCGAGCCCCTCGACCCGGAAATCCGACGCATCCCGATCCGCCAGCAGCACCGCCGAAGCGGCCGGCCCCTCCTGCCGCACCTCGGGCACCGGCAGGCCGAGAATCGCCCGCGC
>DATEJA010000046.1:0-5359 GCA_035278405.1 Sphingobium sp.
CCGCCGCCTGCGCCGCGATCCGGGCGAAGGGCCAAGCCTGCGGATCATCACAGGGCTGATAGGCGTGGTCCGACGCCTTGATCCGGCAGCCGGTGTCGCCGATCACGACGATGCGGCGGATCGATCGATGCGGCGACGGCAAGGCGCGGTCGCCGATCCGCACCAGGCGCGCGGCGGCGGGCAAGGCCGCTTCGCACACGCGCACCGGAAAGCGGGAGGGCTTGCTTTGGTCGGGCGTCGATCGGGTCGGGCGGAGCGGCTGATCGGCGGGCTCGGCGCGGACCGCCATGGCAGTCTGCCGATCGTCGATCGTCAGGGCCGGGCAAGCATCGCTCCCCACCATGATCGCGCGCGCGACCGGCCCCTGCCCCGTCATCATCACATAAGCGGACAGCGGCGCCGGCTCCTGCGCCGACGCCGCGCCCGTCCACAAGAGGCCGATGGCGATCGTTATTCTTGTCATGCCACCGGCCATGCTGGGTTACCTTCAGAAGGTGAGCGTGATGTCGCCGGTGACCGACCGGCCGGGCTGGTAGAAATATTGGTCGAAGGGTACGGTCTTGCCCTGGTTGATGTTGGTGATGCGCTTCGAGTTGAAGAGGTCGTTCACCTCGATGCCGACGCGCACCGGGCCAAACTCATAGCGGGCCGACAGGATCGCCGTGTTGTAGCCGGCGATGCGATAGGCGGCGGGTTCGCCGTCGACCGCATATTGCGGGCCGGTATATTTGTCGATCAGCGAGAATTTGGCCGGGCCGCTCTTGAACAGCACGCCGCCCGCTGCCGTCCACATCGGGGCGTTCGCGAGTTGGGTGTGGGTCGTGCCCGGATTGTTGGTCTTGGCGTAGTTGCGCGAGCCGTTGGCGAACAGCGCCAAACCGTTGTCGAAGGCATAGGTGATCTGGCCTTCAACTCCCTTGTAGACGGCCTTGCCCTGGTTGATGAAGATCACGCCTTCGCCCGGAACGGCCGAGGTGAAGGAGGTGAACTTGTTGCGGAAGTCGATATAATAGACATCCGCGTCCAGGCTCAGATGCGAGCCATGATAGACGACGCCCGCCTGATAGTTGGTCGACTTTTGCGGTTCGACGGTCGAAAGCTGCGGGTTGGCCACATAGAGCACGCTGAGCGGCGGAGCGAGGAAGCCTTTGGCGAACTGGGCATAGGTCGAAAGCTGATCCGTCACGGCATAGTTGGCGGTGACGAACGGCAGGTCGGCCTTGTAATTGTTGCTGATATTCTGGGCATAGCGGGTTGTCTGATTATAGGCCGCGTTGATCCGCCGCTCGAAATCGACATGCTTGAACCCGGGCGTGATGGTCAGGCCGGGCAGCGGGCGCAGTTCCAGTTCGGCGAACAGTTCGGTGTGGTTGGTGCGGCTATCCTGATCAAACTTGATGTTCGCCGGCGTCGCCACGCCGGTGATCGGATTCTTCACGGCCTTTTCGACATAGTTGGGCGCCATCGTGACCAGGTTGACATCGCGCTGCTGGCGATAGGTGTTGGCCCATTCAATCCACATGCCTGCCGTCACCGTCGCGAAATCGGTCAGCTGCAGGCGAGTCTTGGCGATGTCGCCATAGACGCGATATTTGTTGGTCTTGGTATAGCCGGGCACGCCGACGGTCAGCGCCTTCGTGTTGGCGGGATTGAGAGCGACCATGTTGGCGGTGGCGATCTGCGCCGGGGTCGCCGTCGCATAGAGGGTCACGTCGTTGCCGCTCAGCGTCTCATTGTCATAGCTGTAGGTATAAGCGCGGTTTTCGAAGGTCGAGCCGGGCGCGATATTGGCCTCCAGCTTCACGATCTCGAAATCGGTCGTCTTGTGGGTGTGGTTGTAGCCATAATAGGTCTGGCTGTTGGGATCATTGTTCAGGCTGAAATTCTTGCCATAAAGCGCCACCTGGCTCAGCGTCGCGCCGTCCTTGTCCGGCTGGTTGAAGCGATTTTCATTATAGGTGCCGAGCAGCGTGAGCTTCACGTCGGGGCTGATCGGGATCATCATCTTGCCGAAGATGTTGTTCGACTTGAACGGGCTGTAGGTGCGTGCGCCGTCGGATTCGATATGCTGGCCCGACAGCATGATCTCCGTGCCGCCCAGCTTGTCAATGGCGCCGCTCTGCAGCACGGCGCGGGCAAGCCAGGTGTTCCAGGTGCCGTAGCTGCCCTTGAGTTCCGCGCTCGCATCCTCGCGGGTCGCGCGGGAAAAGAGGTTCATGCTGCCGCCAAAGGTCGCGATGCCCAGGTTCGAGGCGTTGCCGGGGCCGCGATCGACCACCAGCGTCTCGATCGTGTTCGACGGGAAGAAGGTGTTGCTGTGGTGCGAGGGATCATTGGTGTCGCCAAAGGGCACGCCGTCATAGGTGATATTATATTCAGCGTCCTGGAAGCCGCGAATCTGCGCCTTGGATTCCGACAGGCCCGCGCCGTTCACGCCGCCGAAATTGGTGACGCTGGGCGAGATCAGCGCGATCTGGTTGAAGTCGGCGGTGGCCGGCAGCGAATCTTCGATGAAGGAGCGGGAGATGATCGCCTGCGGCTGCGTCGCCTGGAGCGAGGCGGTGACCGGCGCGATCTCGTTCACCCTGGTGGCGGTGACGGTGATGTTGGAGCCTTCGGCGATGCCCTGGTCGACGCTCGCGCCGTCGGCGGCAGCGGCGTCGGCAATCGCATCGGCGGCAAAGGCCTGGGCGCTCGCCAGCGACAGGGTCGCAATCGTGCCGAGCAGCAGCGCCCGGCGCATGGTGATGGTCGTCATGAAACTCGTCCCCCTTTTATCAGCCATGTCGGCGTCGGGGGGCCAGCTATGGGCGGGTCGTGACGGATCGGTGACAGTTCGATAACAGTTCAAAGTGTGGGAAATTGTAAGGTTTCCACCATCCGCTCCTGCCCCTAATGTCGCGGCACTGGTCGCGCACGGAGCCGCTTCACTTGCATATTCTGGTTGTCGAGGATGATCCAGACCTGGCCTCCTTCGTCGCGGCGGGGCTCGGCCGGGCGGGGCATGGGGTGGAAAGCGTCGCCAGCGCCGAGGCGGCCGCCGAGCTAGTCGAGACGCGCGGCTTCGACGCCGTGATCCTCGACCGGATGCTGCCGGGCATGGCAGGGCTCGACCTGTTGCGGCAATGGCGCGCGCGGGGTCGGCGCACGCCGGTGCTGCTGCTGACCGCGCTGGACGGCATCGAGGAACGGGTCGAGGGGCTGGACGCCGGGGCGGACGATCATGTCGGCAAGCCCTTCGCAATGAGCGAACTGCTGGCGCGGCTGCACGCCATCGTCCGGCGCACCCAGGCGCCCGAACCGAGCGCGCGGATCGAGCAGGGGGAATTGGTGCTGGACCTGCTGCGGCGCGAGCTGCGCTACAAGGGCCGCCTGGTGGCGCTGCAGCCCCGCGAGCTACGGTTGCTGGAGGAACTGATGCGCCAGGCCGGCGAGGCGGTGACGCGCGCGATGCTGCTGGAGCGGGTGTGGAGCTTCACCTTCGACCCGCAGACCAGCATCGTCGAAACCCATATCAGCCGCCTGCGCTCCAAATTGGCCGACAGCGGCGTGCCCGCCGCGATCGAGGCGGTGCGCAATGTCGGCTATCGCCTTGTCATTCATGGCTAGGGCGGTGCCCCGTTTCCTGGGCAGCGCGGCCTATCGCATCGCGCTGGTCTATGCGCTGGGCTTTGCCGCCGCGACGCTGGCGCTGGGGATCGCGGTCATCCTGTTCGCCCACGCCGCCTTCATGCGCCAGCTGGAGGCGCAGATCGTCGAGGACAGCGGCGCGCTGGTGGCCGAATATCGGCTGGAAGGACATGAGGGGCTGAACTTCGCGATCGGGGAGCGGGAGGCGGGGAACGGCACCAACGAACTTCTCTACGCCGTGTTCGCGCCCGACGGGCGAAGGATCGCGGGCGGATTGCAGGCGCGTCGGCCCGCTGCCGGCTGGAGCGACCTTGGCTTCCGCGACGAGCGGGAGGGGGCGGACGTGGCGCGCGCCTGGGCGGTAGACCTGCAGGATGGGACGCGGCTGGTGGTGGGCGCGGATCGCTCCGTGGTCGAACGGGTCGACCATATGCTGGGCGGTATCTTCCTGGCCGCCTTCGCCGCGGTGCTGCTGCTCAGCCTGACCGGCGCGCTGCTGCTGGGCGCCTATCTGCGGCGGCGACTGTCGGCGATCAGCGGCGCGGCCGACAGCATCATGGCGGGCGACGTCAGCCGCCGCGTGCCGACGAGCGGCCGCGACGACGAATTCGACGCGCTCGCCCAGTCGCTCAACCAGATGCTGGACCGCATCACCGGCCTGCTGGAAAATCTGCGCCAGCTGTCGGGCGACATCGCCCATGATCTGCGCACCCCGCTCGCCCGGCTACGCAACCATCTGGAACAAAGCCTGGAGGAGGAGGGCAATGACCCGGTGCAGCAGCGCGAGCGCCTGTCCTGCGCGCTGGAACAGGCCGACAAGGTGCTGGCCCTGTTCGCCGCCATCCTGCGCATCAGCGAAATCGAAGGCGGGCGGCGGCGGGCAAGCTTCCGCGCGGTCGACCTGTCGGCGCTCGCCAGCGACATCTGCGATACCTATGCGCCGGCGGTCGAGGAAGGCGGGCGCACGCTCCGCTGCGACATCGCCGCGTCAGCCAGCGTCCAGGGCGACCCGGAACTGCTGGCCCAGGCCATCATCAACCTGCTCGACAATGCGCAGGTCCATACGCCGGTGCGAACCGTCATCCGTTTTGGCCTGGAACGGGACGAGGCGGCCGTGCGCGTCATCGTGCGCGACAACGGCCCGGGCGTGCCGGCCGACGCCCGCGACAGCATCTTCCGCCGCTTCGTGCGGCTCGATCGGGCGCGCAATGCACCGGGCCACGGGCTGGGCCTCAACATGGTCGCGGCCATCGTCGCCATGCATGACGGGAGGCTGGAGGTCGACGACAATGCGCCGGGCCTCACGGTCGGCTTTGCCTTGCCCGCCAGCGCGCCATGACCTGACTCGCCAGGGCGAGCATTTCCCCTAACCTGAATCAGTTCGCCACCGAAGGGCGATCGCGCAACTCGCCATTATGCTGGTGCTGGCGGACGAGGCGGCGGTGGGACGTCTCTTCAGCCCTGCAGCTTGGCGAAGATGGCGGGGATGTTGGGCTGGCCGGTGTGGGCGGAGATGCCGCCGTCGACCAGCAGATTCTGGCCGGTGATGAAGGACGCGCGCGGGCTGGCGAGGTAGAGGACCGCGTCTGCGATTTCCTCCGGCCTGCCCTGGCGGCCCATGGGGATCGATTCGCAATAGGCGTCGGTCAGCGCCTGGGGCGCGATCGCGCTCATCGGCGTGGCGGTGGCGCCGGGGCTGACGCAGTTCACGCGCACGCCCTGCGCCGCA
>DATEJA010000047.1:0-5602 GCA_035278405.1 Sphingobium sp.
CCTGACGGCGTCACCGTCGCCTATCCCGACACCTGCGTCGGCACCGACAGCCACACCACCATGATCAACGGCCTGGGCGTGCTGGGCTGGGGCGTGGGCGGCATCGAGGCCGAAGCCGCGATGCTCGGCCAGCCCGTCTCCATGCTCATCCCCGAAGTCGTCGGCTTCAAGCTGGTGGGTGAACTCAAGGAAGGCGTCACCGCGACCGACCTTGTGCTGACCTGCACCGCCATGCTGCGCGCCAAGGGCGTCGTCGGCCGCTTCGTCGAATATTTCGGCCCGGGCCTCGCCTCGCTGTCGCTCGCGGACCGCGCGACGCTTGCCAACATGGCGCCGGAATATGGCGCGACCTGCGGCTTCTTCGGCATCGACGACAAGACGCTGGACTATATGCGCCTCACTGGCCGCAGCGACGAAAATATCGCGCTGGTCGAAGCCTATGCCAAGGAGCAGGGCTTCTGGATCGATCCGTCGATCGAGCCGGTCTTCACCGACACGCTGGAACTGGACCTCGCCACCGTCGTCCCCAGCCTCGCCGGTCCCAAGCGTCCGCAGGACCGTGTCTCGCTTCCGGAAGTCGATGACGTGTTCAACGCCGACATGGCGAACGTCTACAAGAAGGAACAGGCCCGCGTTCCGGTCGAGGGCAAGGATTTCGACATTGGCGACGGCGACGTCACCATCGCCGCGATCACCAGCTGCACCAACACGTCGAACCCCGGCGTCCTGGTCGCCGCCGGCCTCGTCGCCAAGAAGGCGAACGAGCTGGGCCTCAAGCCCAAGCCCTGGGTCAAGACCTCGCTCGCTCCGGGGTCGCAGGTCGTCACCGACTATCTGGAAAAGGCCGGGCTTCAGTCGCACCTCGACGCCGTCGGCTTCAACCTCGTCGGCTATGGCTGCACCACCTGCATCGGCAACTCGGGCCCGCTCGCGGAGCCGATCAGCAAGGCGATCAACGAAAACGGCCTCGTCGCCGCCGCCGTCATCTCGGGCAACCGCAACTTCGAAGGCCGCGTGTCGCCCGACGTGCGCGCCAACTTCCTCGCCAGCCCGCCGCTGGTCGTCGCCTATGCGCTCAAGGGCACGGTGGTCGAAGACTTCATCACCACTCCCATCGGCCAGGGCAAGGACGGTCAGGACGTGTTCCTGAAGGATATCTGGCCCACCAACGACGAAGTCGCCTCGACCATGGCCGGCTGCATGGACCGTCCGATGTTCCAGGCCCGCTACGCCAATGTCTACAAGGGCGACGCTCACTGGCAGGCGATCAACGTCACGGGTTCGGCCACCTACAGCTGGCGCGCCGGTTCGACCTACGTCGCCAATCCGCCCTATTTCGAAGGGCTGACCATGACCCCGGCGCCGGTCACCGACATCGTCGAGGCCAAGCCGCTGGCGATCTTCGGCGACTCGATCACCACCGACCACATCTCGCCGGCCGGTTCGATCAAGGCGACCAGCCCTGCGGGCAAGTGGTTGAGCGAGCATCAGGTCGCCCAGGCCGACTATAACAGCTACGGCGCGCGCCGCGGCCATCACGAAGTCATGATGCGCGGCACCTTCGCCAACATCCGCATCAAGAACCTGATGCTGGACGGCGTCGAAGGCGGCATGACCAGCTATGAAGGCGAAGTCATGCCGATCTACGACGCGGCGATGAAGCACAAGGCCGACGGCACGCCGCTGGTCGTCATCGGCGGCAAGGAATATGGCACCGGCTCGTCGCGCGACTGGGCGGCCAAGGGCACCAACCTGCTCGGCGTCCGCGCCGTGATCGTCGAGAGCTTCGAGCGTATTCACCGTTCGAACCTGGTCGGCATGGGCGTGCTGCCGCTGCAGTTCAAGAATGGCGAAACGCGCGACACGCTGGGCCTGAAGGGCGATGAAACCTTCACCATCCAGAATGTCGCCGGGCTGAAGCCCCGCCAGGACGTGGACGTGATCGTGAAGCGCGCCGACGGCTCAACCTTCACCTTCACCGCGCTCTGCCGCATCGATACCGTCAACGAGCTGGATTATTTCCTGAACGGCGGCATCCTGCAGTACGTCCTGCGCAAGCTGGCGGCCTGATCAGCTGTCGGGTTGAGTGAGGAAAGGGGCTCTCTCCGGGAAGGAGGGGGCCCTTTGCCTTTCCCGTCACGGCCAACTCCGTACTCCTGCGAAAGCAGGAGCACGAACCGTGGAGTGCGCATGACATTCATCATCGAAACCATCGGCTGGGTCGGCGCCATCCTCGTCCTTGGCGCCTATATTCTCGTCACCAGCGGGCGGCTGTCCGGCAATTCCGCTGCCTTCCAATGGATGAACGCGCTCGGCGCCAGCTTCTTCGTCGTCAATACCTGGTGGCATGGCGCCATTCCCTCGATGGCGCTCAACATCGTCTGGGGCGCGATCGGCTATGCCGCGCTCTGGCGCATCGGCCAGGCGAAGCGCGCGGGCGATCGATAGGAGGAATATCCCACCCTCAAGAAAGGCTGGGGTAGCGGCGCGCGCCCGAATTGGTTACCCATCGCGCGGCAATGAAAAAAGCGCTTATCGTCCGACATGTGCCGCGAGAAGGAGCGGCGGGATTTCTCCAGCCGATCGAAGCCGCCGGCTACGAGATCGAGCGGATCGACGTCGCCAGCCCCGATTTCGTCGACGCTGACCTGTGCACGCCTGACCTGCTGATCATGATGGGCGGTCCGATGGGCGTCTATGAACATGACGTCCATCCCTGGATTCCCCACCAGATCGAAAAGCTCGCCACCCGGCTGGAGCAGGATTTGCCGACGCTGGGCGTGTGCCTGGGCAGCCAGATGATCGCGGCGGCGCTCGGCGCGCGGGTCTATCCCGGTCACGCCATGGAATTGGGCTTCGCGCCGGTGACGCTGAACGCGGTCGGCGCGGATTCGCCGCTGCGCCATCTTGAGGACGTGCCGGTGCTGCACTGGCATAGCGACACGTTCGAACTGCCGCGCGGCGTCGACCTGCTGGCGTCGACCTCAGCCTATGCGCACCAGGCGTTCCGGCGCGGGCGCAATCTGCTGGCGCTGCAATTCCACGCCGAAATGGGGGAGGACCCCCGGTTTGAGGATTGGCTGACGCATTTCTGGGCCGATCTCGACATCGCCAGACAGTGCGGCATGGCGTTGCGCCGCGACCATGACGAACATGGGCCCGGCGCGGTGGCCGCTGGCCGCGCGATGATCGCCGAGTGGCTGGATAATCTGCGCGCCTGAGGGCGTCAGAATTCGATGTCCAGTTCCTCGACCTCGTCGGGTTCGCGGCGCGCGTCGTCGATCCATTCGCGCATCAGGTCCCAACTGTTGATCGTGTCGCAATAGGCCGCCGCCGTGGGCGAGAGCTGCACCGCATAGGTCAGGAAACGCTGGGCGACCGGCGCGAACATGGCGTCGGCGACGGTCGGCTCCGCGCCGAATAGCCAGGGCCCGCCATGGGCCTGCAGACATTCGGTCCAGATCGCCTCCACCCGCTCGATATCGGGCTTCGCGCCGGAGAAGATCGGGAATTTCTCGTGCCGCACCTTCAGGTTCATCGGCAGGGCGGAGCGCAGATTGGCGAAGCCCGAATGGATCTCGCCCGACACTGATCGACAATGCGCGCGGGCGATCCGGTCCTTGGGATACATGCCGACATTGGGATAAAGTTCATTGAGATATTCGGCGATCGCCAGCGTATCCCACACGCTCGCGCCCTCATGCGTCAGCCGGGGCACCAGCACGGAGGGCGTCAGCAACAGCAATTCCGCGCGATTTTCCAGATTTTCCAAGGCGATCATCTTTTCGACGATCCGCAGCCCGGCGAGGCGGCACAGCAGCCAACCCCGAAGCGACCATGAGGAATAGGTCTTGCTGGAAATGGTTAGCTCAGCGACCGCCATGACATTCCTCCCACGATATTCCTATCTTGCATTAAACATGATGCACCGCAATACGAAAGGGCGCTATACGAATGTGCAACACCGAATCGCGGGTCGGGAACATTTTGGGGCGCAATTCATAGTATGATGATGTTGTATAGCGGTTACCAAGCTTTGGACGACATGTTGGCGCCAGCCCGGTTCGGGGCTCAGATGGCTCTCAACATGCGGGACAGAATGGGTCCGGTGGCCGACTGGCCGATGCCGCGCCGCATGTTCGCGCTGATGGACGTCTTCCAGGGCGCAAGGCTGACGCATAAGCGCCCGGAATACAACATAAATCAGGTGCGCTGCGGCAATGCGATTGTTGCGGTGCGAGAAGAAGTGATGCTGGACCTGCCCTTCGGCAACCTGCTCCACTTCGCCAAGGACGATGTAGAGACGGAGCAGCCGCGCGTGCTGCTGGTCGCGCCGATGTCCGGCCATTTCTCCACGCTGCTGCGCGGCACGGTGCAGACGCTGTTGCGCGACCATGACGTCTATATCACCGACTGGAAGAACGCTCGCGACGTGCCGCTGGTGGCCGGCCATTTCGGCTTCGACGATTATATCGATTATGTGATCACCTTCCTGCAGGAAATGGGGCCGGGCGCGCATCTCCTGTCGGTGTGTCAGCCTTGCGTCCCCGCCTTCGCCGCCGTGGCGCTGATGGCGGAGGATGGCGACGCCGCCACCCCCCGTTCGATGACGCTGATGGGCGGCCCGATCGATCCGGGTGCCGCCCCGACGGTGGTCAACGACCTGTCGAGCGAAAGGCCGATCGACTGGTTCGAACGCAATCTGATCACGGTCGTGCCGATGCGCTATCGCGGCGCCGGGCGCCGGGTCTATCCGGGCTTCCTCCAACTGTCCGCCTTCATGTCGATGAATCTGGAGCGCCATGGCGCCCAGCATCGCGAACTTTATCAGCTGCTGGCCGATGGCAAGGATGCCGAAGCGGCGAGGATCAAGAGCTTCTACAATGAATATTTCGCCGTGCTGGACATGACGGCGGAATTCTACCTGGAGACGGTCGACCGCGTGTTCCAGCGCGCGCTTCTGGCGAAGGGCGAACTCACGCATCGCGGCCGTCCGGTCAATCCCGGCGCCATCCGCAAGACGGCGTTGTTGACGGTCGAAGGCGAGAAGGACGATATCTGCGCCGTAGGCCAGACGGCCGCCGCCCACGCCCTCTGCAACGGGTTGCGACCCCATCTCAAGCGCCATCATCTGCAGATCGGCGCGGGCCATTATGGCGTCTTTTCCGGACGCAAATGGGAAAAGGAAGTCTTTCCCCAGGTCCGCAACATGATCCTGGCGATGAACTGACCGCCGAAGATCCAACTCATCACGTTGCCCGGCGCAGGTCGGGGCCCAGCTCCAGCCTCACCACTGGCTCCCCGCCCGCAGGGCAACGGCTCTGCTTCAGAACCCGCCACCTTCGGGCCGCGTCCAAATCCAGCTGCCGCCAATCAACGCTGCCGCCACTGGGATCAGCGACCAGGGCAGCGGTGAGAGAAGCAGCGCCGTTGAGCGCTACTTTACGCGGTCCGGTTAAACCTACAACCCACAAAGGCGATTTACGCGCGCTTTTCAGATTAGGACTAAGCGTTAATAGTTTGATTTTAATGATTATGATTTTTAAAGGCTCTGCGATTTTTCTTAAATCTCCCATAATTTAAAGGGCAGATCTCTTACAAA
>DATEJA010000048.1:0-2567 GCA_035278405.1 Sphingobium sp.
TCAGCATCGCGGTTTCCGGGCGCGGCGAGGGGCAGGATGGCGCGCGGATGCTGGCGCGCAGCGCGCGGCAGGTGGCGCGGGCGGTGAGGGGGGCACTGAACGGATGAGCGGGATCGATTACTGGCTGGCCCCGAAGATGGCCGATGCGCGCCGTGGGCAGGAGACGCGGTTCATGAAGCGGTTCGCGTCGACGCATTGGACCGTCAATTTTCCCCGGCCGATGATGGCGAGCATCGTCACGGCGGCGGCGGGTGCCCCTTCGACAGGCTCGGGACAGGGCTTGCGCGTGGACGCGGTCTTTTATGGGTCGGGCGATCTGGCGGGGCTGATCTGGGAGGCGGAGGACAGATGGAGCCATCCCCTGCTCGCTTATGAGACGGCGCGGGATTTTCGCCAGTGCGTGCTGCGCTTTCGCTGGCGCAGCGGGGGCCTCAAGCGGTTGGACGAGGTGCATGGGCCGACGTTGACGATCGAGGGGCGGGACGCGGGCGGCTCCCCACGCAACTGGTATGTGCGCTTGTGGAATTATGCCGAGGGCGGGCCGGAGGATGCGCAGGTCGTGCTGGACTTCGCGGCGCTCGATGGCGGCTTCCTGCTGCCGGGCGAGGCCGATCCGGTGTGGGCGGGCGACGTCGACCGGATGTTCATTTCGCTGGCGCCGCCCGGCTATGACGGCGGCGCGACGACCTTTCCTGCCGGGGTGGAGGGTTGGGCGGAACTGTCCGACCTGCGCTGCGACGGGGCGGGATCGGTGCTGCGCGTCGGCGACGTGATGCTGCCCGAACATGGGCTGTCGATGGCGACGGGCTATGATGATGGCTTCAACCAGACGCCCGAGCGGATCGTCGCGTCGATCCATGCGCTGGGCTATCGCGGCGACATCAACCATTATGTGGGAATGAGCCATTATTTCCGGCTCGAACCGCTGGGCGAGGGCTTTTATGCAAGCCTCGCCGGGGGCGTGCTCAACGCGCCTTGCGCGGCGTGGCATGCGGATTTCGCAGGCCGGGCGAAGGCGTTGGGCTTCGGCGTCATCTGGTCGCTCTCCTATGAACTGCTCGACGCGCATTGCTGGAACGACTGGAAGCAGCGGGCGGAAAATGGCGATCCGGCGCTGACCGGATGGGTGCCGGCATCGACGCTGCTGTCGCCCGCGCATGGCGGGGCGATGAGCTATTTGCGGCTGGTGGCGGGGGCCTTTGTCGGCATCGGGCTGACGGCGGGGTTGGCGATCAGGTTCCAGGTGGGCGAGCCCTGGTGGTGGGTGATGCCGGGCGACGGGCGCATCTGCCTGTATGACGATGCGGCGCGGGCGGCCTTTGGCGGGAGCCCGGTGTCGATCGCGGATGTGCGGGGGGCGTTGAGCGCGCCGCAAAAGGCTCTGCTGGATCAGGCCGGGGCGGTGCTGGCGGCGTCGACGGCGGCGCTCTGTGCCTGGGTCAAGGGGATCGCGCCCGAGGCGGTGACGCATCTTCTGGCCTATCTGCCGACGGTGCTTGACCCGCAGGCGCCCGAGGCCAAGCGGGCCAACATGCCGGTCGGCTGGGCCTCGCCCGCCTTCGACGTGCTGCAGCTGGAAGATTATGACTGGGTGACGGAGGGGCGGCGGAGCCTGACCGCGCGAGGGGTGGAGCTGGCGACAGCGCGGCTGGGCTATCCCATCGGGGAGCAGCATTATTTTTCGGGCTTCGTGCTGATGCCGGAGCAAGCGAGCCAGTGGCGGCGGATCGCGCAGGCGGCCGACGACGCGGTGGCGCGGGGGACGGCGGCGACCTTTGTCTGGGCGCTGCCGCAGGTGGCGCGGGACGGCTTTACCTGCTTTCGACTTTCAGGGGATGACGAGATGCAAGCCTTTGACGATGTAGCCTTTCCGCTCGGCATCGGGCGGGAGGCGAGCCTGGCGCCGGCCTTTTCGACGCAGATCGTCGAAAGCCCTTCGGGCCATGAGCGGCGCAGCAGCGACTGGGCCGATGCGCGGCTGTCCTTCGATGCCGGGCCGGGGGTGCGGTCGGAGGCGGATATTGCCGAACTGATCGCTTTCTTTCGCGCGCGAAGGGGGGCGGCGCGGGGGTTCCGCTTCACCGATCCCTATGATGATCGCAGCTGTGGCGTCGGCGAGGGGGTGAGCGCGCTCGACCAGCGGCTGGGGATGGGCGACGGGGTGACGGCGGAGTTCCCCTTGCAGCGTTTCTATGGGCTGGGCGAGGAGGCGCAGGTGCGGCGGATCACGCGGCCGGTGGCGGGTTCCATTCGCGTGGCGGTGGATGGTGTCGAACTGGGCGCGGGGTGGAGCCATGTCGGGATGGGCATCATCGCCTTCGACACGGCGCCGGCGGTGGGGGCGGCGCTGACCGCCGGCTTTCGCTTCGACGTGCCGGTGCGCTTTGCCGAGGACCGGCTGGACATCAATCGCGCGACCTTCGCGGCGGGCGAGGCGCCTTCGGTGCCGCTGGTGGAGATACGCGAATGAGCGGGCTGGAGGGGCTGGAGAAGGCGCTTGCCACGCTCGCCTTCTGCTGGCGGCTGGAGCGACGGGACGGGGTGACGATCGGGCTGACCAGCCATGA
>DATEJA010000049.1:0-10914 GCA_035278405.1 Sphingobium sp.
CGCCCGCCGCCCCGACCGCCGCTGCCCCCGCTGCAAAGCCGAGCGCGCCGGCACTGGCGCCGGCCGCGCCCGCCGCCGCGCAGGACTTCGGCATCCCGCATGACGTCGTCAAGCTCAGCGGCATGCGCAAGACGATCGCGCGCCGCCTCACCGAATCCAAGCAGCGGGTGCCGCACATCTACCTCACCGTCGATGTGCAGCTGGACAAGCTGTTGAAGCTGCGCGGCGAACTCAACGCCGGCCTCGCCAGCCGCAATGTCAAGCTGTCGGTCAACGATCTGCTCATCAAGGCGCTGGGCGTCGCGCTCATCCAGGTGCCGGAGTGCAACGTCCAGTTCGCCGGCGACCAGATGCTGCAGTTCAAGCGCGCCGACATTTCGGTCGCCGTGTCGATCCCCGGCGGCCTCATCACGCCGATCGTGACCGGCGCCGACAGCCAGGGCGTGGCCGCCATCTCGGCCGCGATGAAGGACCTCGCCGCCCGCGCCAAGGACGGCAAGCTGAAGCCTGAGGAATATCAGGGCGGCACCGCCTCGCTCTCCAACATGGGCATGTTCGGCATCAAGCAGTTCGAAGCCGTCATCAACCCGCCCCAGGGCATGATCATGGCGATCGGCGCGGGCGACAAGCGGCCCTATGTCGTCGACGACGCGCTCCAGATCGCGACCGTCATGTCCGCCACGGGCAGCTTCGACCATCGCGCGATCGACGGCGCCGACGGCGCCCGCCTGATGCAGGCCTTCAAGGAACTGGTCGAACATCCGATCGGCATGCTGGCCTGATGGCCACGCCCGACGAACAGCCGCCGGAGGAAAGCCCGGCGGTGCGGGTCATCGCCATGCCCGCCGACACTAATCCCTATGGGGACATATTCGGCGGCTGGCTGATGAGCCTGATGGACTCGGCCGCCGGCTCGGTCGCCGCCCGCCATAGCAAGGGCCGCGCGGTGACGATCGCGGTGGAGGGCATGACCTTCCTGCGTCCCGTCGTCGTCGGCGACGAGGTTTCCGTCTTCGCCCGGTTGCTGTCGGTCGGCCGCACCTCGATGAAGATCGCGGTCGAAGCCTGGCGCCGCACGCGCCATGACGATCGCTCCTATCGCGTGACCCAGGCGATCTTCACCTTCGTCGCGATCGGCGAAGACCGCCAGCCCCGTTCCGTGCCGCCGCTGCCGGCGCCGTCCCAATGATCAACCCCAAAACATAAGAGAGTGTGACCATGGCTGAGAATTACGACCTCATCGTTCTGGGTTCCGGACCCGGCGGCTATGTCGCCGCCATCCGCGCCGCCCAGCTGGGCCTGAAGACCGCGATCGTGGAGCGCGAAAATCTCGGCGGCATCTGCCTCAACTGGGGTTGCATCCCGACCAAGGCGCTGCTGCGCTCGGCGGAAATCTTCCATTATATGAACCATGCCAAGGATTATGGCCTGGCCGCCGAAAAGATCAGCGCGGACATCGCGGCCGTCGTTCAGCGGTCACGCGGCGTCGCCAAGCAGCTCAATCAGGGCATCGGGCACCTGATGAAGAAGAACAAGATCACCGTCCACATGGGCGACGGCAAGCTGACCGGCAAGGGCAAGCTCACCGTCACCAAGGATGGCAAGAGCGAGGAATTGACGGCGAAGAACATCATCCTCGCCACCGGCGCCCGCGCCCGCGACCTGCCCGGCACCCCCACCGACGGCAAGCGCGTCTGGACCTACCGCCATGCCATGACGCCGTCCGAAATGCCGACCAAGCTGCTGGTCGTCGGATCGGGCGCGATCGGCATCGAATTCGCCAGCTTCTACAATGACATGGGCGCCGATGTCACGGTCGTCGAAATGATGGACCGCATCGTGCCGGTGGAGGATGCGGACGTGTCCGCCTTCCTCGAAAAGGCGCTGAAGAAGCAGGGCATGACCATCATGGCCAGCGCGGGCGTCAGCGATATCCAGGTCGGCGCGGGCGGCATCAAGGCCAAGCTCAAGGACAAGGCCGGCAAGGTCAGCGATGCCGAGTTCAGCCACATGATCGTCGCCATTGGCATCGTCCCCAATACGGAGAATATCGGCCTCAAGGAACTGGGCGTCGCCATGGACGATCGCGGCTTCGTCAAGACCGATCCGGCCTGCCGCACCAATGTCGATGGCATCTGGGCGATCGGCGACATCACCGCGCCGCCATGGCTGGCGCACAAGGCGAGCCATGAGGGCGTGATCGCCGCCGAAGCCATCGCCGGCAAGCATCCCCATGCCATGGACCCGCGCAACATCCCGGGCTGCACCTATTGCCATCCGCAGATCGCCTCGGTCGGTCTTACCGAGGCGAAGGCGAAGGAAGCCGGCTATGATGTGAAGGTCGGCATGTTCCCCTTCATCGGCAATGGCAAGGCGATCGCGCTGGGCGAAGCGGAAGGCTTCACCAAGACCGTGTTCGATGCCAAGACCGGGGAATTGCTGGGCGCGCACATGGTTGGCGCCGAAGTGACCGAAATGATCCAGGGCTTCACCATCGGCAAGACGATGGAAACCACCGAAGCCGAACTGATGCACACGGTCTTCCCGCATCCCACCATCTCGGAATCGATGCACGAAAGCGTGCTGGCCGCTTATGGGCGCGCGCTCCACATCTGACCGCCGCTCCTGGCGCGCGGGCGCGGGGGCGTTTGCCCTCGCGCTCCTGTGCGTCTTCGCGATCGCGCTGCTCCAGCGTAGCGGCGCGCTCGACCGCTTCAATGTCGCGGGCATGACCCTGATGGGAACGGCGCGCGGCGAGGCTGGCGCCGTCACCACGCTGATGATCGCCGCGACCCGGATCGGCGACGATCTCGGCCGCCTGATCATCGTCGGGCTTTCCCTCGCCGCCCTGCTTTGGGCGGGCCGGCGCGCGGCGGCACGCTGGCTGGCTCTGGTGATGGCGGGCGGCACCTTGCTGAACCTTGGCCTCAAGCAGATTTTCGCGGCCCCCCGGCCCGAACTGCTGCCCCATCTCGACAAGGTGCACAGCTACAGCTTCCCCAGCGGCCATGCGTCGGGCAACATGATGCTGTTCGGTGCGCTTGCCCTGCTGATGGATGGGCCGGGCGCCTATGTCGCCGCAGCCCTTGCGATCCTGGTGATCGGCGTCAGCCGGGTCTGGCTGGGCGTCCATTGGCCCAGCGACGTGCTCGCCGGCTGGGTCGAAGGCGCAGGCTGGCTTGCCTTTTGCCACGCGCGGAAGCCGCAGGGCAGGGGTTGACCCTTGGGTTTGCCGTTCCCCGATGAAGGCCGGGGTCCAGTTGAGACGATGGAACTCGACCCCGGCCTTCGCCGGGGGAACAACACCCTAATCCACCCAGCGCGGTGAAGGCAGCAGCAGCGCGTCGCGCAGCCGCTCATGCGGTGGCATGCCGTCGCTCGTGACAAAGCCCTTTATCCAGAAACTGTCGAACGCACTCGCCATCGCCACCAGGAGCAGCAGCGCCGCACACCCCGCGAACAGCATCCGCGCCGCCCGCGCCCCATTTTCGGGCATCAGTGCCAGCAACAGGAGCGGCAGCAGCGGCAGGAAATAACGGCCCTGCGTTCCCTGGATATAATCGGCGCCCAGCGGCGTGCCCGTCAGATACATGGCCGTTTCGATGAGCAGCGCGCATCCGGCCGCGATCGCCAGCCACCCTAGCCGCTGCCCCATGCCGATCCGCAGGCCCGACCCGCTCAGTACCGCTGCCGCCAGCATCAGCAGGGCCAGCGGATAGGCGGCGAGCGGCAGCAGGATCGCGTTCCAGCCGAAGCGCCCGACGATCTGCAGCGCATAGACCGGCGCCCGCTCCGCCACGCTGGCGACAAGCAGCCGCGCATAGGCTGTCGGATCGGCGAGGATGACGCCCAGCTGGGCCGACAGCGGCGCCGTCATCACCGTCTGCCCGGTCTTGCGCGACATGATATGATAGAGCGCCGGCGTGCCGCCCGACATCTTCATCCAGACGAGGAATCCCGCCGCGCCCAGCAGCATCGCGCCCAGCAGCAGCCATGGCCGCAGGTCGCGTCGTCCCTCCGGCCAGCGCAGCCCTGCGGCGATCAAGGGCAGATAGACGCCCTTGGCCAGCGCCAGCAGCGGCGCGAAGATCAGCAGCATCGTGGCACGTCCGCTATTTGCTCCCATGAAGGCGATCCGCAGCGCCAGCGCCAGGCCCAGAAATCCCAGCCCGTTGATGACCGCGTCGGGCGAGAGCGATCCGGTCTGATAGCAAAAGGTTGGCAGCAGCGCCGTCGCCAGCAGGGCATTGCGCCCGAACGGGATCAGGGCGATCGCCGCGCCGAGCAGCGCCAGTCCCGCCAGCGCGTTGGCGATCCGCCCCGCATAGAAGCGCCCGATGGCGGGCAGGCCCATCGCCTCGCCCAGCTTCAGGCCGACCGCGCCCGGTGCATAGAGGGTGGGCGCATAATTGGCGACATTGGGAAATTCCGCGAAGATTGTTCCCGGCCTGCCCGCATCTTCATGCCAGGCCTTCTCTACCATCGCGCGGTCGAACCGGCGCCCCGTCGGCGGCACATCGGTCGGGAAATCCACCGCATGCAGGTCGATCGCCGCGCGTGGCAGCTCCGCGCCGACCAGGCCGTGGCGCGCCTCGGCCAGCAGGCGCCCCTGCGACAGCAGCAGCGCCTTCATATGATGCTGGTTTTCGTCGGGCGCCTGAAAGGGCGGGGTCAGCAGCGCGAAGGCCAGCGTCGCCAGGCAGATGAGCGCGAACAGCCAGCGCTGCATCCTGCTGGCCGGAACCGCGAAGGGCAGGGCCGCACCGCTTGCCCGCGAAACCGCTATTCGTTCGTGCCGCACGCTCTGTTCAGTCCCCACCGCCCCAGGAAGCGGAGCGGCGGCACCTTATCGCCTAGCCCTTAATATTTCGCCTGCATGGCGCCGCGTCGCGCCATCGTCATGCGCGCGCGTCATTCGCCTTCGTCGCCATGGCGGTCCGCTGGCGGATGGAGCCGCAGCCGCGTGACGCGTCGTCCGTCGCTGCTCACCACTTCCAGCTTCCAGCCGCTTTGCGGATGCTCCAATATCTCGCCGGCGTCGGGCACGCGCCCCGCCAGGACGAAGGCCAGGCCGCCGACGGTGTCGACATCCTCCTCCACCTCGGCCAGGCGCTCGTCGATTTCCTTGCCGACATCCTCCAGTTCGGCGCGGGCATCGGCTTCCCACAGGCCATCGTCCAGCGGCACCAGCAGCGCTTCGGGCGCCTCGTCATGCTCGTCCTCGACCTCGCCGACAATCTCCTCGACCAGGTCCTCGAAGGTCAGCAACCCCTCGGTCCCCGAATATTCGTCGAGCACGATGGCCAGATGGGTGCGCTTGGCGCGCATTTCCGCGAGCAGGTCGAGCGCGCCCATGCTTTCGGGCACGTAGAGCGGCTGGCGGATCAGCGGCGCGATGCTGTCGGGGACCGGCGCCTTGCCCGCCAATATGGCGAAGGCGTCGCGAATGTGGATCATGCCGACGATGGTGTCGAGCGTGCCGCGATAGACCGGGATGCGGCTGTGCCCGGCTTCGGCGAACAGCGCGGCAAGATCGGCGAAGCTCGCCTTTTCCTCGATCGCGACGATGTCCGCGCGGGGCACCGCAACGTCGTCGACCGTATGTTCGGAAAAATGGAGAAGGTTGCGCACCATCTGCCGCTCGATCGCCGACAGGTCGCCCGTGCCGGGGGAGGGGGTGCGTTCGTCCTGCTCCTCCTCGTCATATTCGTCGAGCGCTTCCTCCAGCTCGCGGCGGAGGCTATGGCTTTCTTCCTCTCCAAAGAGCAGCGATTTCAGGCCGCTCCATAAACCGCCTTCCTGGCCGCTACTGTCCGATTCCTTTGAACCGTTGCCGTCCTTCGGACTGCCTTCCGCCATCTTTCTTCCCGTTCCGTTCGTCGATCAGCGATCCCCATAGGGATCGGAAATGCCCAGGCTCAGCAGCGACTGCGTCTCCATCGCTTCCATCGCCTCGGCCTCGGCATCTTCCATATGATCATATCCCAGTAAATGGAAAGTCCCGTGAACGATCAGATGCGCGGCATGATCCACGACGGATATGCCCTTTTCCGCCGCTTCCCGGGCGCACACGCCCTCGGCCAGGACGATGTCGCCCAGCAGCACTTCGCCATCATCGGTGTTGGCGGTCGCCTCCAGCAGGTCCGACTGCACCATCGGGAAGGATAGGACGTTGGTCGGCTTGTCCTTGTCCCGGTAGGCGCGGTTGAGGCCGTGGACCTCCTCGTCCGTGGTCAGCTTCACCGCGACCTCATAGAGCGCCTCCTCCGTCGCGAAGGAGGCGTAGGGGCTGTGCGTGATCGCCGCGACCACGGCGCGCTGCGCGATCAGTTCCCAGTCGCTGTCGGGCCAGCCCCGGTCGTGGAGGAGGGCGACTTCAATCATGCATCGGGCCCCTCATAAGCCTGGACGATCCGCCCGACCACGGGATGGCGCACCACGTCGCTGATGCCGAAGGGCACGACGGAAATGCCGTCCACCCCCTCCAGCCGCGCGACCGCGTCGGCCAGGCCCGATATGCCCGGCTGCGGCAGGTCGACCTGGCGCGGGTCGCCGCAGATCACCATGCGGCTGCCTTCGCCAAAGCGGGTGAGGAACATCTTCATCTGCGCGACCGTGGTGTTCTGCGCCTCGTCCAGCACGATGAAGGCGTTGGCCAGCGTCCGCCCGCGCATGAAGGCGAGCGGCGCGATCTCGATCTCGCCGCTCGCGATCCGCCGCTCGACCTGCTCGGCCGGCAACGTGTCATAAAGCGCGTCGTAGATCGGGCGCAGATAGGGGTCGACCTTCTCCTTCATGTCGCCCGGCAGGAAGCCCAGCCGCTCGCCCGCCTCGACCGCCGGCCGCGACAGGATCAGCCGGTCGACGCTGCCGGTGATGAGCTGGCTCACCGCCTGCGCGACGGCGAGATAGGTCTTGCCCGTGCCCGCCGGCCCCAGCGCGAAGATGATGTCGTTGCGCGTCAGCGCCTCCATATAGGTGACCTGCGTCGCCGATCGCGGCACGATCGTCTTCTTGCGCGTGCGGATCATCACCTTGGGCGGTTCGGCGACATCGTGGCGGATGATGCCGTCCAGCGTCGGTTCGGCCGACATCGCGATCACCGCCTCGACCGCGCCGGCGTCGATTTCCTGCCCCGCGACGATACGGTTGTAGAGGCCCGTCATCACGTCGCGCGCCCGGGCGGCGGCCTCGGCCTCGCCCTCGATCTGCAGCTTGTTGCCGCGCGCGGCGATATAGACGCCCAGCCGATTTTCGATCGCGACGAGGTTCTGGTCATATTGGCCGAACAGCGCGCCCAGGAGGTGCGGCCGGTCGAACGTCACTTCCAGGCGCGCGCGCTCGGCAATGTCGGCGCGGTGGTTCTGGTTCGGTTTCTTCGACATTCAGCAGCCTCCCTTCCCATTCGTCATACCCGCGAAGGCGGGTATCCATCTCCTGTCATTTGCGCCTGGCGGACAGGTGGGGAGATGGGTTCCCGCCTGCGCGGGAACGACTGTGAGTTGGTTCAAGCGGCCTTCCTCCTGCTGGGTTCGCCGGCCAGGCTGTTCGGGCCGGCGCTGATGATATCGACTTCGACCATGTCGCCGATGGCAAGGTCCGGCGCGGTGACCACGACCGACTGCAGCCAGGGCGACTTGCCGATCAATTGCCCGGCATGCCGGCCCTTGCGCTCCAGCAGGATGGCGGTGCGCCGGCCGACAGTCGCGGCGTTGAAGTCCGCCTGGTGCCGAATGATCACCGCCTGTAGCCGCGCGAGCCGCTCGTCCATCACCGACGCCGGGATCTGGCCGTCCATGTCGGCGGCGGGCGTCCCCGGGCGGGGGCTATATTTGAAGCTGTAGCATTGGGCGTAGCGCACCTGCTCGACGATCTTCAGCGTATCCTCGAACTCGGCGTCGGTCTCGCCCGGGAAGCCGACGATGAAATCGCCCGACAGCGCGATGTCCGGCCGCGCCGCCCGCACCCGATCGATGATGCGCAGATAGCTTTGCGCGTCATGGCTGCGGTTCATGGCCTTGAGGATCCGGTCATTGCCCGACTGCACCGGCAGATGGAGGAAGGGCATCAGCTTCTCCTCCTCGCCATGGGCGGCGATCAGCCCGTCGCTCATGTCGTTGGTATGGCTGGTGGTGTAGCGGATGCGCTTCAACGCATCGATCTTCGCCAGTTCGCGGACCAGCCCGTCCATGCCCTGGCTACGGCCCTTGTCATCCCCGCCGGTCCAGGCATTGACGTTCTGGCCGAGCAGCGTGATCTCCCGCACCCCGCCGTCGACCAGCGCCTTCGCCTCGTCGAGGATGGCCGACCAGGACCGGCTGATCTCCGCGCCGCGCGTATAGGGCACCACGCAATAGGTGCAGAATTTGTCGCAGCCTTCCATGATCGTCAGGAAGGCGGTCGGCCGCGCCTGCTTGGTGCGTGCGGGCAAGGCGCCGAACTTGGACGCCAGCGGCATGTCGGTGTCGACCGCCTGCTCGCCGCGACCCGCCTTGTCGATCAGGTCGGGCAGCCGATGATAGGCCTGCGGTCCCACGACGATGTCGACATTGCGCGCGCGCCGCTGGATCTCGCCGCCCTCGGCCTGGGCGACGCAGCCCGCGACGGCGATCATCGGGCGCGATCCGTCCTCGCGCGTCATCCGGCCGATGTCGGAATAGACCTTGTCCACCGCCTTTTCGCGAATGTGGCAGGTGTTGAGGATGACGAGGTCGGCCTCGCTTCCCTCGGCGGCGGCGGTCATGCCCCGCTCGCCCAGCATTTCGGCCATGCGCTCGCCATCATAGACGTTCATCTGGCAGCCGAAGGATTTGACGTGGAAAGTGGCCGGGCTGGTAGGGGCGTTACGATTCATGTGGTCCAGCTATACAGGGGCAGGCGCCGGAGTGAAAGGCGGCTGGTGCGCCAGGATGCTCGCGCCGATCCGATCCCGCGCCAGCGCCGCCAAAGCCTTGCGATCGGGGCGAAGTGCCGGGTCGAACGGCTCCAGAAAGCGCAGCGTCACGTCCAGGCGTCCGGCCCGTTCCAGCAGCCGCTTCACATTGGCGCCGGCCGGTTCGCCGCTGTGCCAGGCGATCTGCGTCGTCGCCGCGCCATAATCGATATGCACCGGCTGGATCATGACGGCGCGGGGCGGGGGCAGCAGCACCGCCAGCAGCGACGGCTTGAACGGCAGCAGCGCATGGCCATCGCTCGTCGTGCCCTCGGGGAACAGCGCGACCGGCTGGTGACCGGCCAGAGCCGTGCGCAGCGCATCGATCTGCCCGGCCAGCGCGCCGCGCCGGTCGCGCGCCACGAACAGCGTGTTGTTCTGCGCCGCCAACCAGCCGACGACCGGCCAGCGCGCGATCCCGTCATGCGCGACGAAGGCGGCGCCGGTCGCGCCGCCCAGCGCCAATATGTCGACCCAGCTGACATGATTGGCGATGATGAAGCTGTCGCCGTGGAAGGGGTGCCCCTCGATCCGCACGCGCGCGCCCACCGCCCGCGCCGCCAGTCCCAGGAAGCGGCGCGGCCAGGGCGATCGGCGGCCGGCCAGGCGCCAGAGCAGATGCGGCAGGAGACAGAGCAGCAGGCTCGCGGCCAGCGCTCCTGAACGCAGGATCCGGCGGAACCCAGCCAAGCGCGTCAGTTCTTCCGATCGATCGAGACGCCGTATAATTCCATGCGGTGATCGACCAGGCGAAAGCCCAGCTTTTCGGCGATCTGCTTCTGCAACTGTTCCAGTTCGGGGTCGACGAACTCGATCACATTGCCGGTTTCGACATCGATCAGATGGTCGTGATGGGATTCGGGCGCCGCTTCGTAACGGGCGCGGCCGTCGCCGAAATCATGCCGTTCCAGGATGCCGGCTTCCTCGAACAGGCGCACCGTGCGGTAGACGGTGGCGATCGAGATGCCCGGATCGATCGCGGAGGAACGGCGGTGCAGTTCCTCCACGTCGGGATGATCGGACGCATCGCTCAGCACTTGAGCGATGACCCGGCGCTGCTCGGTGATGCGCAGACCCTTTTCATGACAAAGGGCTTCAACATCGATCTTGCGGTTCATGCGGTGTCGCTCATTCCAATTTGTCGGCTGATAGGGGAAATCACCTAGCGACTTTTCAGAAACTATAAAAGGGGCGCACGGCTGATGCGCCCCTTCTCGTGATAGATCGTCGGGATGTTGTGTTTATTTGGCGCGCACGCGACGGCGCTTCGTGCCGAGGCCGATCTTCTTGGCCAGCGAGCGACGCTGTTCCGCATAATTGGGGGCGACCATCGGATAATCGGCCGGCAGGCCCCATTTGGAGCGATAATCTTCCGGCGTCATCTGGTAATGGGTCATCAGATGGCGCTTCAGCATCTTCAGCTTCTTGCCGTCTTCAAGGCAGATGATGTAATCGGGCTTGATCGACGATCGTACCGAAACAGCCGGTTCGGGCTTTACTTCGGGCGCGGCGGTCGGCGTGGCCAGACCGGAAAGTGCGGCATGCACATTCTGGATCAGCGACGCCACGTCGGACACGGCGACGCTGTTGTTGGACACATGTGCCGCGACAATGTCCGATGTCAAAGTAATCAGAAGTTCGCTCTGCGCTGATTCGATTTCCATTTTCTTGTATCCTGCCAAGGCTGATTGTACTGCGACCCGCCCGGGGAAAATCATTTCAGGAGCGGTACGTCCCGATTATACCTGCAACTTCCGATTGGCAAGGCTTGATGCAGACTAGCTGAGCATTTCGATACGAAAGCTCAATGCATCATGAAGTTGACCATCGTTACCACGGTAATAACCGGGGCGGCGGTGAACATATTCAAATCCAGTATTTTCATAGAGCTTTATAGCTGTATTCGACGAACGCACTTCCAGGTTCATCGATCGAATTCCCCGCCGCCGCGCGGTCTTCAGGCTGTCGAGCAGCAGCGCGCG
>DATEJA010000050.1:0-6260 GCA_035278405.1 Sphingobium sp.
CTGGCGGTCGGTCAGCTGGAATTCCTCCATCATCACCGCCTTGGGCTCATCCTCGGTGCGGATGATCTCGATCACCCGGTCGAGATTGAGATAGGCGATGATATAGCCGTCGAGCAGTTCCAGCCGCGCCGCGATCTTGTCCAGCCGATGCCGTGCGCGCCGGACCAGCACGTCGATCTGGTGCTTGAGCCATTCGACCAAGACCGGCTTCAGCCCCAGCACGCGGGGCGTGCGCGTGGCATCCAGCACGTTGAGGTTGAGCGGGAAGCGGTTTTCGAGGTCCGTCAGCCGGAACAGGCTGTCCATCAGCACGTCCGGATCGACCGTCCGCGCGCGCGGTTCGATGACGATGCGGATCTCGGCATCGCTTTCGTCGCGCACGTCCGCCAGGATCGGCAGCTTCTTGTCGTTGATCAGCGCCGCGATCTGCTCGATCAGCTTCGACTTCTGCACCTGGAAGGGGATTTGCGACACCACCGCGACCCAGGTGCCGCGCCCGCCATCCTCCTTGTGCCAGCGCGCGCGGGTGCGGAACGAGCCGCGCCCCGTCGCATAAGCTTCCGAAATGATCGACGCGCTGTCCACCAGCACGCCGCCGGTAGGGAAATCCGGCCCGCGCACGATCTGCATGAGGTCGGCATGTTCGGCATCGGGATTGTCGATGAGGAGGCTGGCGGCGTCGATCAGTTCCGACACATTATGCGGCGGGATGCTGGTCGCCATGCCGACGGCAATGCCGCTGGCGCCGTTGGCGAGCAGATTCGGGAACAGGCCGGGAAAGACCTCCGGCTCCTCATCCTCGCCATTATAGGTCGGGCGGAAATCGACCGTCCCCTCATCGAGCCCGGCCATGAGGTCGGCGGCCGCCTGGGTCAGCCGCGCTTCGGTATAGCGCATGGCCGCTGCATTATCGCCGTCGATATTGCCGAAATTGCCCTGCCCGTCGACCAGCGGCGTGCGCAGCGAGAAATCCTGGGCCAGGCGCACCATCGCGTCATAGACCGACGTGTCACCATGCGGGTGATATTTGCCGATGACGTCGCCGACGACGCGGGCGCATTTCTTGTAGGATGTCGTGTTGCGCGAAGGATTGGCGACCAGCACGTCCGGCGCGGCGCCCGCCGGTTCCATCCGCAGCAGCCGCATCGCCCATAGCAGGCGGCGGTGCACCGGCTTCAGCCCGTCGCGAAGGTCGGGCAGCGATCGCGCGGTGATGGTGGAGAGCGCGTAGACGAGATAGCGTTGCGACAGCGCATCGTCGAACGGGTGGTCCTTGATGGCGTCGAACGGGTCGCGAAAATCAGTCATCCCGGCCGGAATAGCAGCGCCGCGACAAAACGGAAACGGAGTTTGCGGCTCTCCACCCGCCTCGGCGGGGGGAGGATCATGAAGCTGCGGAAAAATCGGCGGGAGCTTCATCGCGGGGGCTTGCACATTTGGCGCCACGCGCCACTTTGCGCGCGTGTCCGATTCCCCCTCCCCGCTTCCCGACCTGCCGGCTCCTCCGCCTTCTCTCCTCATGGGCGCGGCGCTGTTCCTCGACTTCGACGGCACGCTGGCGCCGATCGCTGCGACGCCCGACAGCGTGGCGGTCGACGACGCGCTGCTGGCCCTTCTCGGCCGGCTGCGTGACATGCTGGACGGTCGGCTGGCGATCGTCAGCGGCCGGTCGGTCGCCACGCTGCGGGAACTGGGTTTCGCCGACTTCCTGCTGGCGGGCACCCACGGGCTGGAGTTCGCCTCGCCCGGCCATCCGGTGGAAGCGCCGCCGCGCGACCCCGCCGTGGACAAGGCGGAAGCGGCCTTCCACGGCTTTGCGGACGACAAGCCGGGCCTGCTGGTCGAGCGCAAGTCGATCAGCGTCGGGCTGCATTTTCGCGGCGCGCCGCAATGGGGCGTCGAAGCGGGCGAGTTGGCCCGGTCGCTGGCGCAGCAGCTCGACCTGGCGGTGCAGCCCGGCAAGATGCTGTTCGAGCTTCGACCGGGCGGCGCCGACAAGGGCAGCGCGGTCCATGTCCTGATGGGACGCGCCCCGATGGCCGGCGGCACCCCGCTCTTCATCGGTGACGATGTGACCGATGAGGAAGGTTTCGCGGCCGCCACCGAACTGGGCGGCGCGGGCATATTGGTCGGCCCGCCCAGGGCAACGCTCGCCGCATTCTGCTTGGAACAGGTTGTCGCCGTCAGGCATTATCTGTCGCAGGGGGTCGCCGCGACCGATTGATCGATGACCGGCGCCCCCTGTCGCGCGCATGAACCAGGGGGCAGGACGATAGTAAGGCACAGTGACACCATAGGCGCCGGGAAAGAGCGGACGCTCGACCTCTGGCCGATCGGCAATTGCCAGGCATCCGCCCTGATCGACCGCGCGGGACGGATGATATGGGCGTGCGTGCCCCGCGTGGACGGCGACCCCGTCTTTTCCGCGCTGCTCGACGACAAGGGCTGGGATTCGCCCGACGCCCGGGGCTTCTGGGCGATCGAGTTGGAAAACTGCACCTCGGTCGAACAATATTATGTCCGCAACACGCCGATCCTCGTCACGCGCCAGAGCGACGACCAGGGCAATGCGATCGAACTGTACGACTTCTGCCCGCGCCATCGGCACATGGGCCGCATGTATCGCCCGGTGGCGTTCGCGCGCATCGTCCGTCCGGTCGCGGGCAGCCCGCGCGTGCGGGTGCGGCTGCGTCCCACCACATCCTGGCATTCCGAAACCGTGCCGATCAGCTATGGGTCGAACCATATCCGCCTGGTCCTGTCCTACATGGCGATGCGCGTGTCGACCAACGCGCCGATCGGCCTCATTTCCCAGGAAAGCTGGTTCCGCCTCGAACATGACATGCATTTCTTCATGGGCCCGGACGAAAGCTTCTCCGACGCGCTGCGGCCGGCGGTCGAGCGGATGCTGGACGACACGATCCACGAATGGCAGGTCTGGGTCCGGGGCCTGGCCATTCCCGCCGAATGGCAGGAAGCCGTGATCCGCTCCGCCATCACGCTCAAGCTCTGCCAGCATGAGGAAACCGGCGCCATCGTCGCGGCGCTGACCACAAGCATCCCCGAACATGCCGATTCGGGGCGCAACTGGGACTATCGCTACTGCTGGATCAGGGACGCCTATTATACGGTCGAGGCGCTCAACCGTCTGGGCGCGCTCGACGTGTTGGAAAGCTATCTCGTCTATCTGCGCAACATCGTCGACGGCGCGCGCGGCGGCCATATCCAACCGCTTTACGACGTGCGCGGCAACGCGACCTTGGAAGAGAAGGAGGCGAAGAACCTCCCCGGTTATCGCGGCATGGGGCCGGTGCGCGTGGGCAACGCCGCCTATTCGCAGATCCAGCATGACGCCTATGGCCAGATCGTGCTGT
The DNA here is from genome assembly GCA_035278405.1 of Sphingobium sp. Lineage (GTDB taxonomy): Bacteria > Pseudomonadota > Alphaproteobacteria > Sphingomonadales > Sphingomonadaceae > Sphingobium. The sequence goes on from DATEJA010000050.1 coordinate 3,375, forward strand.
CTTCCGTCCAGGGCTTCATCGACCAACGACTCCTCCGCATGGCCGGCATGGCCGATTTCGAAGCGCTGGAGGCGGTGGGCGAGCGCGCCTGGTCGGTCTACGACCAACCCGATGCGGGCCTGTGGGAATTGCGCACCCGCGCCCATGTGCACAGCTACAGCGCCGTGATGTGCTGGGCCGCTTGCGATCGCCTGGCGCATGCGGCCGGGGCGCTCGACCTGTCGGAACGGGAGGTTCACTGGCGCGAGCGAGCCGAAATCATGAAGGCGCGCATACTGCAATCGGCCTGGCGCACCGGCAGCAACGCCATCTCCGCCAATTTCGAGGATGATGCGCGCGACGCCTCGCTGCTCCAGCTGCTCGACCTGCGTTTCCTCACCGCCGACAATCCCATGTTCCTGGGCACGCTCAAGGCGCTGGAGAGGGACCTGCGCCGGGGCAACGACATGCTCCGCTACAGCGCGCCCGACGATTTCGGCGAGCCGGTCACCGCCTTCAACGTCTGCACCTTCTGGCTGATCGAAGCCCTTCACCGCACCGGACGCACCGAAGAAGCCCGGCTGCTGTTCGAGGAAATGCTGTCCCGCAGGACCGCTGCCGGCCTGCTGTCGGAAGACATTGATCCAGCCACCGGCGAACTATGGGGGAATTATCCCCAGACCTACTCATTGGTCGGCATCATCAATTGCGCCGTGCTGCTGAGCAAACCCTGGAGCGTGATGCGATGAGCCGCCTGATCGTGATTTCCAACCGGGTCAGCAGACCCAACAAGTCAGGCAATCAGGGGGGTCTTGCCGTCGCTCTTGCGCAGGCGCTGCGCGAAAGCCGGGGCATCTGGGTCGGCTGGTCGGGCGAGGTGACGGAAAATTTCACCGGCCATATCGGCTTTTCCGAAGATCAGGGTGTCAAGACCGCCACGATCGACCTCGAAGAACAGGATATCGACGAATATTATAATGGCTATGCCAACAAGACGCTCTGGCCGCTCTTCCATTTCCGCATCGACCTGGCCGAATATGCCCGCGATTTCGAGGGCGGCTACAACCGCGTCAACCAGCGTTTCGCCGACACCGCCAGCCCCCTGATCGAGCCTGAGGACATCATCTGGGTCCATGATTATCACATGATCCCGCTCGGCCAGATGCTGCGCGACAAGGGCCATGACAATCGCATGGGCTTCTTCCTCCACATCCCCTGGCCGCCGACCCGGCTGCTGGTTTCGCTGCCCCACCATACCAAGCTGGTGCAGACGCTGTTCGCCTATGACGTGATCGGCTTCCACACGGAGGAATGGCTCGAATCCTTCCGCCATTATGTCGAGCGGGAGATGGGCGGCACGGTGAATGGCGACTTCGTCACGCTGGGCGGCCGCACGATCCAGGCGATCGCCTGCCCGATCGGCATCAACGCCCAGGAATTCGCCAACGCCGCCGTCACCGACACCGCCAGCGAGATGTTCGAAAAGGTGCGGCGGTCGCTGCAGGATCGCTCGATGATCGTTGGCGTCGACCGGCTCGACTACAGCAAGGGGCTGGAGGAGCGCTTCAACGGCTATGCCCGGTTCCTGAAAGACCATCCCGAACATCATCGTGGCGTCGTCTTCGCCCAGATCGCCCCGCCCTCGCGGGAGGATGTGCAGAGCTACCAGCATATCCGCGCCACGCTCGACGCGCTCGCCGGGCGTATCAACGGCGAATATAGCGATGTCGACTGGACGCCGGTGCGCTACGTCAACCAGGGCTATCCGCGCGACAAGCTGGCCGGCATCTACCGCGCCGCCCAGATCGGGCTGGTCACCCCCCTGCGCGACGGCATGAACCTGGTCGCCAAGGAATATGTGGCGGCGCAAAATCCCGAGGATCCCGGCGTCCTCATCCTCTCGCGCTTCGCGGGCGCGGCGGTGCAACTCAAGGACGCGCTGCTGATCAACCCCTACAGCCCCGAGGAAATGTCCGACGCGATCAACCGCGCCCTCTCCATGCCGCTCGACGAGCGCAAGCGGCGCTGGAGGTCGATGATGGATTGCGTCGAACAGCAGGACATCAGCTGGTGGCGGCAATGTTTCACCGAACGGCTGCTCGCCGTCCGGCGTGAGGTCGAGGAAAAAAAGCCGCAGATCGAAGCGGCCGAATAGCGGCCCTTCCCGGCTTGCGCCCGAAATCAGCGGCCTAATTGCACCCCCGCCTGCTTTGGGCTATGGGCGCAGGCCAAGCAGCCCCGGCACCCGCTGATCCTTACCGATTCGCGTTTGCCGGGGCACATTTCTTTTTTGGGAAGACAGGAACCGCGCATGGCCCGTCGCCGCCAGATCTACGAAGGCAAGGCAAAGATCCTCTACGAAGGCCCCGAGCCCGGCACGATCATCCAATATTTCAAGGATGACGCCACCGCCTTCAACGCGCAGAAGAAGGGCACGATTTCCGGCAAGGGCGTGCTCAACAACCGCATTTCCGAGCATATCTTCACCCTGCTCGGCCAGATCGGCGTGCCCACCCACTTCATCCGCCGCCTCAACATGCGCGAGCAGTTGGTGCGCCAGGTGGAGATCGTTCCGATCGAGGTCGTCGTCCGCAACGTCGCCGCCGGTTCGCTCAGCAAGAAACTGGGGATCGAGGAAGGCACGCAGCTGCCTCGCACCCTCATCGAATATTGCTACAAGGACGACGCGCTGGGCGACCCGCTCGTGTCCGAAGAACATATCGCCTGCTTCGGCTGGGCCACGCAGGAAGAGATGCACGACATCGCCGACATGGCGATCCGCATCAACGACTTCATGTGCGGCCTGTTCGCCGGCATCGGCATCCGCCTCATCGACTTCAAGCTGGAGTTCGGCCGCCTGTGGGACGGCGATTACAGCCGCGTCATCCTGGCCGACGAGATCAGCCC
>DATEJA010000051.1:0-9781 GCA_035278405.1 Sphingobium sp.
TAGCGGCCGCTGAGGCTTGCCTGAATACCGCCGGTAGTCTCCACGCGCTTACCGTCCTCCACTAGATTTGCCGGTCATGCAAAAAGAGGGGAGCAGTAATGCCCCGGTCCCCTGTTGCCGGGCCGGTTAGCAGCGGGATTATGACTATGCAAGTCATGTAGCGAGATTCCATCATGCGGATGGAAATCAGCCCGCGCGCCTGTGCTTTTCCGGTTGGAAAATCGGGTCAGCCCGGGGAATCGGACGGGGTCAGCCGGCCCTTCTGGCAATGATAGACCAGCCGCTCATTGGGCTGGGCCGGCAGCAGCGCGGCGAGGTTCGATTGCAGCGACGCGATTTTCGCCTGCAGCGCGCCATCCTCGCCGCAGCTGCGGATCGGCCCGTCCTTGGCGAGCGCCCGAACCTTGTCCATCGTGTCGATGTCGGGCAGCCAGCGCTGGACGCGCAATGTGCCGGTCGCCGGGTCGAAGCGGCTCAGCGTGACGAAATTGCCGCTGTCGGGAATGGTGGCGCGTTCCCAGCCGGTGCCCACGCTCACATATTGGAGATTGCCGTTGGCGCAGCCCGTCTGGCTCCAGTGGAAGGGGATGTCGGTCGCCTCCGACACGGTGAGGCGGCTGCGGTTGAGGTCCATCCGGCAGATATTGTCGCCTTCCCACGCATAGGCGTTGTTGCCGGAGACGCGGTCGTCCTCGGGCAGCCTGGCGCGTTCATCGACGCTGGAAAAGCTCGGCCGCAGGAAGAAGACCGCGAGCGCGCCCATCAGCAGCAAGCCGCCGCCCGCCAGGAACCAGGTCGCGCGCTTCTCCCGCCCCTGGCTGTAGAAAAGCCCGCCCGCGCCCAGCCCGAGCACGGCCAGCGCCAGCAGCACGGCCGCGCCGGCCATCGCATTTTCGCGCGCGGAGATGACGTCGCGCTCGGCCGTGTCGCGCGCCTTGGCGACCGCCGCCTCGCGCGCGTCGGCCCGGGCGCGTTCCGACTCTTCGCTCTGCTGCTGCTCGCGCTGGGTGAGGGCGGCTTCGGCGGCGTCGGCTTCGGCCATGGAGCGGCAGGGGACGACGGTGTGCAGCGACGACACGCCCGCCTGGCGCAGGAAGGAGGCGACTTCGCGCCAGGACACGGCAAAGCCGAATTCCGCGTCATTGCCGTCGGAAACCGAGCCGAAGCTGTTGACGCCCAGCACCCTTCCGCAATCGTCCACCAGCGGCCCACCGCTGTTGCCCGCCGCCAGCGGCGCGGTGTGCAGGATGGTGTCGAAGCTCTGGCTCGACCGGCCCGAGGAGATGTTGCCGCTGGTCTTGACCGTGCTCAGCGGCTCGACCAGGTCCTTGAGGCCCAGCCCCTGCGCACGGTCGACCGTGCCGGGATAGCCGATCGCGGTCACATGCTGCCCATCCGACAGCGCGCCGGCATAGAAGGTGCTGACCGGCAGCCGCCCTTCCTCCAGCTGGATGAGCGCCAGGTCGTTGCCCGGCGAATAGGCGATGACCTTGCCGCCATAGCTTTTGCGCCCTTCTGAAGGGATGACGCCGATGACCAGATTCTTCTCCTCGCGCGTCAGTTCGACGACATGGGCGTTGGTCAGCACCTTGTCCGGCGCGACCGCGATGCCGCTGCCATGCCCCACGAAATAGGCCTGCGCGCCATCGGTGGCGACGATCGCGACGCGCACCACGCTGCGCGCGGCGGCGGCGATGTCCTGCTGCTCGGCCCTGGCGACGGCGGGGACGGCGAGCGGCAGCGCAAGGGCCAGCAGAAGGCAGAGGCGACGAAGATAAGCGACCATGATTGCGCGTTCATATGCGAAGCCCCGCCGCGCGCAATCTGTAATTGCGGCCGCATGTTTTGGAAGCAAGGCGCGGGAAGCGGGGTGGCTCCCGCCGCGCTATGCCTTATCTATGAACCAGATGACCGACCTCCGCTCGCCCTTGGCCCAGACCCTGCCGGACCCCGACGATTGCTGGGCCGCCTTTCTGCACCGCGATCGCAGCCGCGACGGCGCCTTTGTCGGCGCGGTGCTGACCACCGGCATCTATTGCAAGCCAAGCTGCCCGGCGCGCCACCCAAGGCGGGAGAACATGATCTTCCTGCCCGACCCGGACGCCGCGCGCGCGGCGGGGTTCCGCGCCTGCCTGCGCTGCCGCCCGGACGAGGTCGGGCGCGATCGGCTGGCGGTGGAGGCGGCCATCGCTTTCATCGCCGCCGCCGACACGCCGCCGCCGCTGGAAGCGATCGCCGCCCGGGCCGGCTATGCGCCGCACCATTTCCACCGCCTGTTCAAGCGCGAAACGGGCATGACCCCCGCCGCCTACGCCCGCTCGCTGCGCGCCGACCGCTTCCAGGCCGCGCTGGCGGAGGGCGGATCGGTGACCGAGGCGATCTATGAGGCAGGCTATAACGCGCCGAGCCGGGCCTATGCCGATGCCGAAAAGCATCTGGGCATGAGCCCCAGCGCCTGGCGCGACGGCGGACGGGGCGTGGTGATTCGGCATTGCATTGTCGGAACGGCGCTTGGGCCCCTGCTGGTCGCGGCGACCGATCGGGGGATTTGCCGCGTCAGTTTCGATGAAGATGAGGCCGATTTGCGGGCGCGCTTCCCCAAGGCGCGGATCGAGCCCGCCGACGATCGGCTGGGGGCGCTCGCGGAGCAGGTGGCCTGCCTGATCGAGCAGCCGGATCGGGCACCCGACCTGCCGCTTGACCTGGGCGGCACCGCTTTCCAGCAGGCGGTCTGGGCGGCCTTGCGCGCCATCCCGCCGGGCGAAACCCGCAGCTATGCCGAGATCGCAACCGCGATCGGCCGGCCGAGCGCGGTGCGGGCGACGGGCACGGCCTGCGGCGACAATGCCCTCGCGCTGGTCATCCCCTGCCATCGGGTACTCAGAAGCGACGGCAGCCTTGGCGGCTATGCCTATGGCCTGGAGCGGAAAAAGAGTCTGCTGGACCGGGAGAAAGCCGGCAAATGACTGACGTGGACAAGGCCCGCTCCAACCCTCACCCCTTCCGCAACCGCTCCATCACCGCGCGCCGCTGCGCCTTGCTCATCCCCCGCCAGCGCGCGATCTCCTCGACCGTCCGCCCGCAGCCCAGACAGACGCGCCCGGCCTTGTCGAGCTTGCAGATATTGACGCAGGGGCTTTCCATGGGAGTCTCAGGCCATCACATGAAACTGTAGGGATCGACGTCCACCGCGACGCGCGTCCCTGATTTCCAGGTGAGAGTGCCCAGCCACTCGCGGATCGCGCCCTGCACGTCGACCGCCCGCGTCGCATGGATCAGCAGCCGATGGCGATGCCGACCCCGCAGTACCGACAGTGGCGCGGGCGCCGGGCCATAGACTCGCATCCCGTCCAGCTCTGGCGCGGACTTGCCGATCATCCGCGCGACCTGTGCGGCTTCATCGGCATCCTCGCTCGACACGATGATCGCGGCGAAGCGGCCGAAGGGCGGGGCATTGGCGCGGCGGCGATTGTCCGTCTCGACCGCGTAGAAACGCTCCGAATCGCCCGCGATCAGCGCCTTGATCACCTCGGCCTCGGGCATGCGGGTCTGGATATAGACGCGCCCGGGCTTCTGCCCGCGCCCGGCGCGTCCCGCGACCTGCACGATCTGCTGGAAGGTCCGCTCCGACGCGCGCAGGTCGCCGCCCTCCAGCCCCAGGTCCGCGTCGATCACGCCCACCAGCGTCAGGTTGGGGAAATGATAGCCCTTGGTCACCAGCTGCGTGCCGATGATGATGTCGACCGCGCCGGCCTCCACCGACTTCACGAACTCGGCCACCTTGGCGGGCGACCAGAGCGTGTCGGAGGTGACGATGGCGGTGCGCGCCTGCGGCCAGAGCGCCTTCACCTCGTCGGCGATCCGCTCGACGCCGGGGCCGCAGGCGACCAGGCTGTCCTCCTCCTTGCACTCCGGGCAAAAGCGGGGCGAGGGGATGACATGCCCGCAATGATGGCAGGCCAGCCGCCGCGTCAGCCGATGCTCGACCATCCAGCTGGTGCAGTTGGGACATTGAAAGCGATAGCCGCAATGGCGGCACAGGGTCAGCGGCGCATAGCCTCGCCGGTTGAGGAAGAGCAGGCTCTGCTCGCCCTTCGCCATCGTCTCGTCGATGGCGTTCACCAGCGGCTGCGCAATCCAGCGGCCGCGCTCGGGCGGGTCGGTGAGCAGGTTGATGCCCTCGATCGCCGGCATTTCCGCGCCGCCAAAGCGCGAGGGCAGCTTGATTTCCTGATAGCGGCCCAGCTCCACCTGATGCCGCGTCTCGATCGCCGGCGTGGCCGACGCCAGGATGACCGGGAATTTCTCGATCAGCCCGCGCATCACCGCCACGTCGCGGGCGTGATAATGGACCCCATCCTCCTGCTTGAAACTCGCCTCATGCGCTTCGTCGACGACGATGAGCCCGAGATTGGGGTAGGGCAGGAACAGCGCCGATCGCGCCCCGACCACCACCGCCGCCTCGCCCGCCGCGATCGCGCGCCAAGCGCGGCGGCGCTCCGACTGTCGCAGCCCGCTGTGCCAGCTGATGGGCACGGTGCCGAACCGCTTTTCGAACCGTTCGAGGAAAGGTTCGGTGAGCGCGATCTCTGGGAGGAGCACCAGCACCTGCCGGCCCGCGCGCAGAGCGGCGGCGATCGCCTCGAAATAGACCTCCGTCTTGCCCGATCCGGTGACGCCGTCGAGCAGGAAGGGGGCGAAGCTGCGGTCGTCGACCGCCGTCACAAATCGGTCGGCGGCAACGGCCTGTCCGTCCGAAAGCTGGGGCGGGGCATGATCGGGATCGGGCATGGGGAAGGGCGTGTCGACGCTCACCTCCACCGCCTCGAAGGCGCCGGCCTTCACCAGCCCCCGGATGACCGCGTCGCTCACCCCACCGATCATCGCCAGTTCGCGGATCAGCCCCTGCCGCTCGCCGATCCGCTCCATCGCCTGGGCGCGCTGCTCGGTCATGCGTTCGGGCAGGTCGCCGGTCGCCTTATATTCGATGACGGTCCGCGCCCCTTCCAGCGCGCTCATCGATGCCAGCGTCATGCGCAGCACGGCGGCGATCGGGGCGAGATAATAATCTGCCGTCCATTCGATCAGCCGGCGCAGCGTTTCGGGCACCCGCGGCGCGTCGACCAGGCCGACGAGATTGCGCAGCCGGTTGTCGCCGACCGTCTCCACATCGGGGAAGGCATCCTCCTCCCACACCACGCCGACCAGCTGGCGCGGCCCCAGCGGCGCGACGACGATGCTGCCCGGCTGGACGCTCATGCCGTGCGGCACGCGATAGTCGAGCGGCCCCAGGGCGGCGTTCAGCAGGATGACACGGGCGCGCGAACTCATTGACCCCTCCCTACCGAGCGGGGCGGGGGAGGCAAGGGTTGGCGTGCCAAATCCGTCGTCCCAGCGGGGGCTGGGACCTCGTGCCCCATGTCGTGCCCTGCTGCCTGGAATCCCAGCCTCCGCTGGAATGACGGTGATATGGTGGGCAGGCTGGCGGAATATCGCTCAGATCTTCCAGCTGAGCGTCGCCCAGGGCACATGCGCCACCGCATCGGGACGATGGTCGCGAAAACTCTGCTGCCGCATATAGAGGAGTTGAAGGTCGACCGACCGACCCAGCGGCTGGCGCAGGCCGATCTGCTGCCGCATCATGGCCAGACCCGGCTTGTCGCTCGCCTTTGCGCGGTTCAGCTGGAAGAAGAATTCGGTCGCCGCGACCAGCGTCGGGGCCTTGGCGGAGCCGAGCGGGATCGACGCCTGAAACCGCTGCCGCAGCCGCCATCCGGTCCGCTCGGTCGTGTCGAAGAAGCGCTGCTCCAGCCGCGTGCGGGCGAGGAAGATGCCGCGTGTGACGCTCGCCTGTTCGAAGAAGCGCAGTTCCTGTTCCGGGCCGGAGTGGAAGAAGGCAATTCCCCCGCCCAGCAGCACGCCCTTGGCGACGCGGTGGTCGATCAGGATGCGCACGGTCTGCTGGTCCCCGCCGGAGCTGTCGCGCCGGAATCGCTCGCTGACATCCAGCGAGACCGTGTCCCTGGGACTGGCGGCGATATTCACCGATTCGGTGAGCCAGGCCTGCGCTTCTTCCGTGGCAGCCGCGGCGGGCAAGGGGGTCAGCATGGCTGCGAGCAGCAGCGCGCCCGAAATGTGGCGTGGGCGCCGGCAACAAAGCATTGATCGGTCCTTTGGAAAGGTGCCCGCCTCATAATGGTGCCGGGCCCTTGCGGTCAAAGGCTTTGGCCCGCCCGTCATGGCCAATCACCCTGTCAGCCGCTAAAGGGGGACCGATTCGCACATCCGCCCGGAGCCTTATTCCATGAAGTTCTTCGTCGACACCGCCGACACCGCCGAAATCCGCGAGCTTGCCGCCACCGGGCTGCTCGACGGCGTCACCACCAACCCCTCGCTGATCCACAAGTCGGGTCGCAAGTTCCTGGAAGTGGTCGAGGAAATCTGCGGCCTGGTTGACGGTCCGGTCTCGGCCGAAGTCGTCGCGCTCGACCATGCGACGATGATGAAGGAAGCCGCCGTGCTGCGGAAGATCGCGGACAATGTCTGCATCAAGGTGCCGCTGACGATCGACGGCCTCAAGACCTGCAAGGCGCTGACCAGCGAAGGCACGATGGTCAATGTCACCCTTTGCTTCTCGGCCAACCAGGCGCTGCTCGCGGCCAAGGCGGGCGCCAGCTTCATCTCGCCCTTCGTCGGCCGGCATGACGACAATGGCTTCGACGGCATGAAGCTGATCGAGGATATCCGCCTCATCTACGACAATTATCAGTTCGACACCGAAATCCTGGTCGCTTCGGTCCGCCACCCGATCCACGTGCTGGAAAGCGCGCGGATCGGCGCCGACGTGATGACCGCGCCGCCCTCGGTCATCAAGGCGCTGTTCAACCATGTGCTGACCGACAAGGGCATCGCCGGCTTCCTCGCCGACTGGGAAAAGACCGGCCAGTCGGTGCTTTAATCGACTAATACACCAAATTCCGGAGTCGCGTTTTTCTCGCCACTTCATTCATGATTTTGACGAGGGACGGACTCGCAACCTCTGGCCGCCCGCATCATTCTGCTTCCCATAAAGGAGAGGATCGATGTTCATCGCGGTCTATTGGTGGCGGGTCCATCCGGGCAAGGAAGACCAGTTCCGCGCGGCCTGGCGGCGCGGGACGGACCTTATCCGCGAAAAATACGGCAGCTACGGCTCGCGCCTGCATCGCGACGCCGACGGGCGCTTCGTCGGCTATGCCGAATGGCCCGACGAGGCGACCTGGCGCGCCGCGTTCGACCAGAAAATGGTCTATGACGATCCCGAAACCCGCGCGGCCTTTGTCGACGCGATCGCAGAAGTGCCACCGAACGCCGATCCCATCTTCACCATGACGGTGACCGACGACCTGCTGCTGCGCGGCCGGCCGTTCGACAGCGCGCTGGATGGCGAGTGACAGACGGCGGCGGATGGCGACCCCGGCAGGACTCGAACCTGCGACCATTCGCTTAGAAGGCGAATGCTCTATCCAGCTGAGCTACGGGGCCGGACACGCGCTTCGATAGCGGGCCTCACGCGGCCTTGCAATCAGCAGGGGCATTGCATTTGCCTGCGCTCCCGATATGCAGGGGCGCATGACCGATAAGGGGGTTCGGAAAATCGACGCGCAGGCGCTCTCTGAGCGGCCGATGCGCTATTTCGATTTCTTCATCGCCGCGTTCGTCGCGATCCTGCTGCTCTCGAACCTGATCGGCGCGGCCAAGCTGTCGACGCTGTTCGGCTTCACCTTTGGCGCGGGCATCCTCTTCTTTCCGCTCGGCTATGTGCTGGGCGACGTGCTGACCGAAGTCTATGGCTATGCCCGCGCGCGGCGCTGCGTCTGGGCGGGCTTCGGCGCGATGCTGTTCATGGCGCTGATGAGCTGGGTGGTCGTAAAGCTGCCCCCCGCGCAAGGCTGGCCCGACCAGGGCGCCTATGAGGCGGTGTTCGGCAGCACCTGGCGGATCGTCTTCGCCTCGCTGACCGCCTTCTGGGCGGGCGAGTTCGCCAACAGCTTCGTCCTCGCCAAGATGAAGCTGCTGACGCAGGGCAAGCATCTGTGGATGCGCACCATCGGGTCGACGATCGTGGGGGAGGGGCTGGACAGCCTGCTTTTCTATCCGCTCGCCTTTTATGGCCAGTGGACCAACAGCCAGGTGCTGACTGTGATGGTGACCAACTGGCTGCTCAAGGTGACGTGGGAAGTGGTGCTGACGCCCGTCACCTATTTGATCGTCAACAGCCTGAAGCGTGCCGAAGGGCTCGACGTCTACGACGCGCACACCAATTTCACGCCGTTCCGGACGCAGCTCAGCTAATCGGGATAGCGGGCGTTCACGAAATAGAGGCCGTCGGGCGGGGCGTTGAGCCCCAGCGCCGCCCGGTCCTTCGCGTCGCGCGCCGCCTTCATGTCGTCGACCGACCAGCGGCCCATGCCGACCAGCGCCAGGCAGCCCACCATCGACCGGACCTGATGGTGGAGGAAGGACCGCGCCTCGGCATGGATGGCGATGCGGTCGCCCGCGCGCCCGACATCGAGGCGATCGAGCGTCTTCACCGGACTTTCCGCCTGGCAATGGGCGGAGCGGAAGGTCGTGAAGTCGTGGCGGCCGACCAGAAGTTGCGCGGCCTGCTGCATCGCCCTTTCGTCGAGCGGCTGGATGATCCGCCAGGCGAGGCCGTTTTCGTGCGTGAGCGGCGCGCGGCGATTGACGATGCGATAGACATAGGCGCGGCCGACGCAGGAAAAGCGCGCGTGCCAGTCATCGGGCACGATCCGGCAGTCCAGCACCGCCACCGGCTGCGGGCGCAGGCGCGCGTTCATCGCCTCCATCAAGCGGAAGGGCGCCATCTGTTTCGCGATGTCGGCATGGGCCCGCATGGCGAGGCCGTGGACCCCCGCGTCCGTGCGGCCGGCGGCATGGATGACCGCCCGTTCGCCGGTGATGGCGTGGATGGCCTCCTCCAGCGCCTGCTGGACGCTGGGCCCGTGCGCCTGGCGTTGCCATCCCATGAAGGGGCGGCCGTCAAATTCGACCGTGAAGGCGAAGCGGGTCATGGGGTCAGGCTTGCCCCCCGGTCGTCACCGGGCCATCTCGCGCATCGCCTCCTGAGATTCCAGCCTTCGCTGGAATGACGGGATGTGACCGAACCCAAGCTATCCATCCACCCGGCTTCCCGCCGGCATGTCGTACCCCCGCAGCAGTTCGCCCGGCGACATGGCACCCTTGCCCGCGCGCTGGATCAGGGTGGGGCGGATGGCGCCGTGGCCGCAGCCGATGAGCAGGCTGTTGTCCAGCAGTTCACCCGGCGCCCCGCCATGCTCCTCCACATGCGCGGCGAGGATGCGGAACCGTTCGCCGCGATATTCGAAGAAGGCGCCTGGGAAGGGGTTGAAGGCGCGGACCTGCCGTTCGATCTGATGCGCGTCGCGGGCGAAATCGATGCGCGCTTCGGTCTTGTCGATCTTCGCAGCATAGGTGACCCCGTCCTCCGGTTGCGGCACGGAGGGGTGGGCGGACAGGTCGTCCAGCACCTCGACCATCAGCGCCGCGCCGGCCTGCGCCAGCTCCTCGGTCAGCATGCCGGCGGTCTTGTCCTCGACCGGCGTCACATGCTTGGCGCGCATCGGGCCAGTGTCGAGGCCCGCTTCCATGTCCATGATGGTCACGCCGGTCACATTGTCGCCCGACAGGATGGCGCGCTGGATCGGCGCGGCGCCGCGCCATCGCGGCAGCAGGGACGCATGGATGTTGAGGCAGCCCA
>DATEJA010000052.1:0-14235 GCA_035278405.1 Sphingobium sp.
TGCCGGACATATTGTGCAACGCCGGCGGCGTCGTCGTGTCCTATTTCGAATGGGTGCAGGGGCTGCAGAATCTCACCTGGCCGCTCGAAGAGATCAACAGCCGGATGCGGACCATCTTGACCGATGCGCTCGCCCGCACCCAGCGCCGCGCCCAGGCGGAAAAGGTCGACATGCGCACCGCCGCGATGGTCGAGGCATTGAGCCGGGTCGGCGCCGCCAACCAACTGCGCGGATTGTTCCCGTAAGCGCCGGCCCCGGCATGCCCGATGGCGAACGCCCGAAGAAGATGCTAGGGGCCCGCGCGACCAACTTCGGAAACGGGAAAAAAATGCCGGCGACGATACACCCCAGTGCGACGTTCAAGGACAATCTGCAGCAACTGCCTTCCATCGATGGCGTGCAACGGATCGACCTGCTCGACGAACAGGGGAGCATCGTCCACAGCATCGAAAACCAGCCCGGCAAGCAGGGCTCGCTGGCGGTCTACCATTATCTTGGCCAATGCTTCGATGCCCTGGACGCAGAGGCCGCCGACCATGGCCTGGCCCTGTTCGGCGAGCACACCGCCGACGCCCGCGACCGGCCGGGCGCGCATCCCAACGTCGACCGCCTGCTGGCGATCGTGGCGGGCGCCCGTCCGCTGCGCATCGCGGTGATCCCCGCCTGAGATCGGCTCGGCCTCGACCGGGTCGAGGCCGATGTCGGTCACCGCTATGATCGCGCCGATGATCAGCCGGCGGTCGCCTCCTCCTGCAGCTTCGCGGCGATCAGGCGCCGCCCCAGCGCCAGGCCGTTGTCCGCAAGGATGAAGGCCATCGCATCGTCGCCGCTTTCGTCGACCATCAGCTGCTGCGCCTCGATCATCAGCCGGTCCTCGTCGAACCCTTCCGCGATGCGATCGGCCAGCCTTTCGGTGAAGACCGGGTCGTGAATGTTGAAATTATGCGCATAGGACCAGAAGAAGTGGGAATTGCGCTCATCCTCCGGCGTCACGATCTGCGTCGCGTGGAACTGCATCGACTGTGGCACGCGATGGCCCTCCGGCGCGCCGGTCCCGGCGGGAGAACTGCCCGAGTCCATGGAAAAGACATTGCCCAGCGTCGTCAGTTCGTAGATGTGCCACCGATCGACCGGACCGTCGAAGGTTTCGAACCCGCGCAGATAGGGCGCGATCTCCGCTTCATTGAGATACCAGCGGGTCAGCCGCACCGCGCCGTCGATCTTTTCCACCTTGGGCCGGATTTCGGCCAATTGCGCCGATCCGCCCAGCGTCTTTTCATGCACGAAGGTCAGGTGCGAGAAGTCGAGCAGATTGTCGAGGATCAGCTGATAATTGGCCCTGTAATGGACATAGCGCGGCGTCGACGCCCAATTCGGATCGTCCTGGAAATGACAGTCCGGGATCAATGAGGGATCCGCCCTGTCGACATCCCCCATCCAGACCCAGATCTGCCTGTATCGTTCGACCGACGGGTAACGTTTGACATCGGTATGGGGACTGACGCCCTGCCGCCCCGGCTCCTCGACACATTGGCCGTCGGCGTTGAAGACAAGGCCATGATACATGCATCGCACGCAGTCGCCTTCGCGCCGTCCCATCGACAGCGGAGCGAAGCGGTGGCTGCAACGGTCGCGCACGACCGTCACCTCGCCGCTGCTGGTGCGGTAGAAGAGCAGGGTTTCGCCCAACAGCTTGCGAGAGACCATATTGTCGCCCGTCAGCTCATGAGCCCAGGCGCCCACATACCAGGCGTTGCGAATGAACATCAGACTTGTCTCCCCTCAACTATCGCACGATCCTAACTCGCCAGGATCGCCCGGCGTGACGGGGACGGTTGAAAAACAATGGCCAATCGCTCAAAATCGACCCATGCCCAAAGAGCCTGAAACGCCGCTCTATTCCATCTTCGGCATGGCCCCCAGCTTGCTGGAGCCGCAATATTATCATGTCGAACGCGTGTCCGATCGATCCATGCTGCACCATGGCGATGTCCCCGCGCACAGCCATCCCCATCTGCATCAGCTGAGTTTCTGGCTGGCTGGGGAGGGGCGCTTCTTCGTCGACGATGCGGTTTATGCCGTGAAACAGGGGACATTATGCTGGATGCCCTCCGGCACCATCCATGGGTTCGAGATCGGACCGGACGCCGACGCCATCGTCATGTCCATGTCCGACGACTTCGCCAGGGAGCAATTGGGCGGCGTGCTGGGCGGCCGCCCCGACCGATTGCGCCATAACCATCTGGTTATCGATCCACTCCCGGACAGACAGCAACCCCTCGCGGCCTGGTTCAAGGCGGTCGAGCAGGAATATCGCGTCACCAACTGGGGCCAGCCGGTGGCGATCGGCGCCTGGGCGCGGCTCATCTTCATCGAACTGGCCCGGCGCGCCGATGCCTTGGTCGCCTGCGAGCGGTCGGCATCGCCCCGGGCGGCGCTGCTGTCGCGCTTCCTTGACATGCTGGAAGCGGAACTGCGCGCCCAGCCCAATGTGGACCGGCTGGCGTCGCGGCTGGGAACGACCCCCTATCTGCTCAATTGCGCCACCCGCGCAGCGATGGGGATGCGGGCGTCGGACGTCATCCGCGCGCGCATCATGCAGGAGGCGAAACGCCTGCTGCTCTTCACCATGATCAGCGTGGCCGAGGTCGCGGAGGTCATCGGCTATACCGACCCCGCCCATTTCAGCCGCGCCTTCAAGGCTCATACCGGCAAGGTGCCCTCGGCCTGGCGCGCCGACCATGTGGCATCGCTCCAGCCGACCTGAAGGCAAGGCTGGCGTCCTGCGCCATTCCCGCCTAGGATCGGCATCTTCCCCCTCTCGATCGCCAGTCGCCCGTTGATCCACGACGCGCCGACCGTGGCGCGAATTATCGAATCTTTGGCGCATATGGCAATGGTTCCGACCGGCCCGCGCGCGGAATAATCGCCATGGCAAAAACAGGGCACGCGGCAAGGGTGGGCCCGTATTTCGGTGAAGTGAAAGAGGGCCATGAGCAATTCAACGAAGATCCAGTTCATCTATCTGTCGGAACCGGACATGATCGAAGCCGGCGTCACCGACATGCCGGCCTGCGTCGACACCATGGAAGAGATGTTCTCGCTGCTTTATCATGGCGATTATCGCATGGCCGGCGCGAATAATGACTCGCATGGCGCGATGGTCTTCTTTCCGGAAAATTCGCCCTTCCCCGACATGCCCAAGCCCGGCCCCGACCGCCGCTTCATGGCGATGCCCGCCTATCTGGGCGGCCGTTTCCGGTCCGCCGGCATGAAATGGTATGGATCGAACATCGACAATCGCGAAAAGGGGCTGCCCCGCTCCATCCTGACCTTCGTCCTCAACGATGCCGATACCGGCGCGCCGCTGGCCTTCATGTCCGCCAATCTCCTGTCGGCCTATCGCACCGGCGCGGTCCCCGGCGTCGGCGCCCGCTACCTTGCCCGCAAGGATTCGCGGATCGTGGGCATTTCCGGCCCCGGCGTGATGGGCCGCACGACCCTGATGGCGCTGATGGCGACCTGCCCCGACATCGACACGCTCAAGATCAAGGGGCGCGGCCGGACAAATCTGGACAGCTTCATCGGCTGGGTTCGCGAATGCTTCCCGCAGATCACCACCATCCAGGAAGTCGACACGTTCGAAGACGTCGTGCGCGGATCGGACATCGTCAGCTACTGCAATTCGGGTTCGGGCGGCGATCCTTCCACCTATCCGCTGGTGAAGCGCGAATGGGTCAAGCCGGGCGCCTTCCTGGTCATGCCGGCCCTCTGCGACATGGACGAAGGCATGGAACAGGCCGACATCCGCAAGGCAGTCGACAATACCGGCCTCTACGAAGCCTGGTTCGACGAACTGCCCAAGCCCGCCCATGCCTTCGTCCCGATCATCGGCGTCAAGTTCATGGACATGATCGCGGAAGGCAAGATGACGAAGGAACAGGTCGAAGATCTGGGCAAGATCGTCGCCGGCGACGCGCCGGGCCGTCAGAATGACGAGGAAATCATCATCATGTCGGTGGGCGGCATGCCGGTCGAGGACGTCGCCTGGGGCAAGGTGGTCTATGACAATGCGGTCAGCAAGGGCCTGGGCGTCACGCTCGACCTCTGGGACACGCCGGCCCTGCGCTGACCCATCCCGCAGCCGTCCCATTCCTCGAAAAGCAAAGACATCATGACGAAGATCATCAAGATCAAGACCGGCTCCAGGTTTGAAGAAATTGCCAGCTATTCGCGGCTCGTCGCGGTCGACAACTGGATCTATGTGTCCAACACGGCCGGTCGCAATCCGCAGACCCAGGAAATTCCCGACGACATCATCGAACAGACCCGCCAGGTCTTCGCCAATATCGAAACGGCGCTGGCGGCGGCCGATTCCTGCCTGGGCGATGTCATCGCCTCGCGCGTCTTCATCCAGGACCCGGCCGATACCGCTGCGGTCATGGGCGAAATCGGCCAGAAGTTCCGCGGCATCGACCCCGTCAGCACCGTGACCTGCCCGCCGCTCGGCTCGCTCAGTTACAAGGTGGAGATCGAAGTGACCGCCTATCGCGGCGCGTCGCGCAGCGAAGTCCAGGAAATCACCCTCTCCCTCTGACTCGTTCGACCGATATCATCAAGGAAACCCCGTGGCGCCGCTCATCGCTCCCGTGCAGACTTCCCGGTCCATCCCGACCTCCACCACCGTCGTCATCATCGGCGGCGGCATCGTCGGGCTGACCGCCGCACTGACCTTGAGCGAGCGCGGCGTCCCGGTCGTGCTGCTCGAAAAGGGCAGGCTGGCGGGCGAACAATCGTCGCGCAACCAGGGCTGGGTGCGCAAGACCAGTCGTTCCGCCGCCGACCTGCCGATGGCGGTGGAATCCGATCGCCTGTGGGCCGCGATGCCCGAACGGGTCGGCGCCGACGTCGGCTACCGGCGCACGGGCGTCCTGTTCCTGGCCGGCAGCGAGGCCGAAATGGCCATGCATGACGGATGGCACAAGTCGGTCCAATCCTTCGCCCTGGGATCGCGGCTGCTGGGCCAAAGCGAGATCGACCGGCTGATCCCGGGCGGGCGCGGCGTCTGGGCCGGGGCGCTCTACACCGCGTCGGACGGCCGCGCCGAACCATCGCTGGCGTCGAGCGCCATCGCCAGCGCGGCGATCCGCAAGGGCGCCGTCATTATTGAGAATTGCGCCGTCCGCACCCTCTCCTTCACCGCCGGCAAGGTCAGCGGCGTCGTGACCGAGGCCGGAGAGATAGGCTGCGACCAGGTGCTGCTGGCGGGCGGCATGGGATCGCGCCGTTTCCTCGGCAATCTGGGCGTCAACCTGCCCATCCTGCCGCTGGTCCTCTCGGTCATCCGCACCGCGCCTCTCGACGGCCCGACGGACATTGCCGTGGGCGGTCCCGACTTCTCCTTCCGCAAGCGTGCCGACGGCGGCTACACCATCACCCAGCGCGGCGCGCTCAAGGCGCCTCTGACGCTCGATTCCCTGCTGCTCGGCCGCTACTATCTGCCGGCGCTGCGCTATCAGCGCCATGCGCTGCGGATCTCGCTGGGCCGGGATTTCGTTCAGGACCTGATGACGGCGCGGCGCTGGAAGGCGACCGCCAAGTCCCCCTTCGAAAGGGTCCGGATGATCGATCCGCCGGTCGATCACGGCATCAATGCCGAAGCGATGCGGAATGTCGCTCGCGCCTGGCCGGCCTTCGCGCAAGCGACCATCGCGGAAAGCTGGGCGGGGATGATGGACGTCACCCCAGACTCGCTACCCGTCGTCGGGCCGGTCGCCGCGCTGCCGGGCCTGACCCTGGCGACCGGCTTTTCGGGGCATGGCTTCGGCACGGCGCCCTGCGCCGGGCAACTGGCCGCCGACCTTCTGACCGGCGCCGATCCGATCATCGATCCCGCCCCCTACCGGCTGGAGCGATTCCTGCCCTGATAGGCGCGTTCTCCTGCCGCTTTTCTGATGCGCGGCGCGGGCGCGATGCTATATGTCCTTTCCGTGACATGTCCCCGGCATGTCGTTCGTCGGAAAGGCATGGACGTTGGTTGCGCTTGCGTCAGTTCGCGGATCGATCGTAGCGGCGGTGCTGACCGAATTCGCGGCGCGCGGCGGCGATCGCGGCGGCCTGCTCGAACGCTTCGGCCTGGACGAGAAGATCCTGGCCGACCCCTATGCCAGCGTGCCGCTCGCCAGCTATGTCGCCATGTTCGAACAGATGGCGGAGCTGCTCGACGAACCGCTGCTCGGCGCGCGGCTCGGCCTGGCCATGCGCCCGGTGGACCTCGGCCCCGCCGGGCTCGTCATGGCGCGGTCGGGATCGCTCAGGGCCGCGCTCGCCCGCATGCACCGTTTCTTCCACAGCCTGCAGCAGTCGACGCACGCCGACATGCGGGAAGAAGACGGCATGCTGATCTGCACCTACCGCCTCGACGACGCCGCGATCTGGCCCAGGCGGCAGGACGCCGAATATTCCATGTCCTCGCTGCTGCGCCTGTTCCGGACGACCTTCAGGACAGGCTGGCAGCCGGTCGAGGCGCAGTTCGAACATAGGCCGGTGACCCCGCAGTCCGGAAAGGCGCTCGAACGGCTGCTCGGCTGCCGGGTGCAATATGGCGCGGCGGTCAATGGCGTAACGTTTCTGGTCGACGAAGCGCGGGCGCCCTGCCGCAGCGAAGATCGCGACATGATCGACGTGCTGGAGCGCCATCTCGCCGAAAGCGCCCCGCGCAATGCGGGAAAGGCCAGCTGGCGCGACAAGGTGCTGGCGCTGATCGCCGTCTCGCTCGGCCATCGTCCCGTGACCATCGAACGGCTGGCGGCCGACCTTGCCATCTCGCCCCGCAGCCTGCAGCGCCGGCTCGAAGAGGAAGGAACCTCGCTGCGGATGCTGCTGCGCGACTATCGGCAGCAGCTGGCGGAACAGCAACTGAAAGCCGGCGCGCCGGCGCTCGCCCATCTCGCCGAGACGCTGGGCTATGCCGACGGCACGACCTTCTGGCGCGCGCACCGCAACTGGACCGGCATGTCACCCAAAGCCGCGCGGGCGCAGCGCGGCTCCGGCTGAAGGTCGCGCCGCGCGCTCAGCCGGAGCCGCGCTGCGCCCGTTCGAGATGGCGCCCCAAACTGTCTTCGACCCTGTCGAGGTCGAGCCCGTCGCCGATGATGACGATCCGCGACCGCCGCTCCCCGTCCGGCCAGGCATCCAGCTGTTGCACCGGATGGACCACATGCTGGACGACCTGCACCAGCAAGGGCCGATCCGGCGTCTCGGCCGTGCGGATCAGTGCCTTGACCCGCAGCAGGCTTTCGCCGCGCAAGGCCGCCAGCAGGTCGATCCATTCCAGCACGACCGCCTGCGGCACCGGCGCGTCGAGGAAGATCGAGCGCGAGCAGATGGTCGACGGATGCGAATGGTCATGGTCATGGCCGTGACCCGCCGCCGGCACGGCCAGGCTCTGCCGCAGGTCGGGAGAGGTCAGGAGTGCCGCCAGCCTATCGCTGTCGGCCGTGACCCGCCGCGCATAAGGGTTCAGCCGCTCGGCCTCGCCGGCGGCGGCGCTCGCCTGGTCGGGGGCCGCAATATCCCCCTTGGTCAGGATGACGAGGTCGGCCAGCCCCACCTGCCGCCGCGCCTGCTCATGCCGGGCGAGCGTCGCCGCGCCATTGACCGCGTCCAGGGTGGTGACGACCGCGCACAATTCCCAGTCCGCCGTCAGCGCCGGATCGACCGCGAAGGAATGAAAGATCGGCGCGGGATCGACCAGTCCGGAGGTTTCGATGAACACCCGCGAAAAACGAATCTCCCCCCGCGCCCGGCGGTCGCGCAGATCCATCAACGTGTCGATCAAGTCACCGCGCACCGTGCAGCAGACACAGCCGGTATCCAGCAGCCGGATATTCTCATCCACATGGGTAATCAGCAAATGGTCGAGCGGAATGTCGCCAAATTCATTGACGATGACCAGACTGTCAGACAATGCCGGATCACGCAGCAGCCGGTTGAGCAGCGTCGTCTTGCCGCTCCCCAGAAATCCGGTCAGCAGAATGACGGGGCATTTGCCGTCCGTCATCGTTCATAGACTTTCCGCCCGCCGAACCAGGTCGACAGGACCTTCGTATCGGCAATGTCCTCCGCCGGGCAATGGGCCGGGTCCTGATCCAGGATGACGAAGTCCGCCGCCTTGCCCACCTCCAGCGAGCCGATCTCATCCCCAAGCCCGATGGCGCGCGCGCCATAAAGGGTGAAGGCCCGCATCGCGTCGAGCGGCGAAAGCGCCTGTTCCGGCCGCAGCACGCCCGGAAAGATGCCATCCGGGTCGCTGCGCGTGACCATGGTTTCGATCCCGATCCACGGGTCGGGCGACGGCGCGACCGGCCAGTCGGACCCACCCGCAATCAGCACGCCGGCCGCCAGGAAGTCAGCCATCGGGAAGGATTTGGCGAGCACCGCCTCTTCCAGCACCTCGGCGACCGCCGCGCCCAATATGTTGGGATACCAGATCATGGGCGACAGTTCGGCGGTGATGTTGAGCTGCGCCATGCGCTTGATCTCGTCACTGTCGATCAGGCTCGCATGGGCGATCTGATGGCGGGCGTCGGACGGCCCGTTGAAATCGCGGATGATCTCGATCGCGTCGATCGCCAGCTTCGTCGCGGCGTCGCCCGCGCAATGCATCTTCGCCGCCAGTCCGGCCTTTTCGATATCGGCCAGCAGGCGCGACAATTGCGGCAGGGTCATCGTCGTGCCGCCGCGATAGCAGCAGCCAAAGCCCGCCGACGCGCGATAGGGTTCGATCATCGCGGCGGTGCCGGTCATCGGCACGCCGTCGAGCAGGATCTTGGCAAAATATGGACGGACATGCTCGGTCGCGAACTGGTCCTTGATGGCGAACAGCTCCCGCCCGATCGGCCCCGGAATATAGAGCGGCGCTTCATGCGCGATCAGGCTGGTGACGACCCAGGCGGTCAGCTGGCCGTCACGGTCCAGCGCGGCCACCGTTTCCGCCATGGGCTGGGACGTCAGCGCGTCCTGGATCGCGGTGACCCCGAACTGGTTGAGGATGGAAAGGGCGTGGCGCGCGACCTTCTGGTTGGTCGACGCGTCGAACGTCTGGTGCTCCATCGCCGCATCGACGATGCCGCAGGCGGATTCGAGCAGAAATCCGGTCGCCTTGCCCGTGGCCGGATCGCGCGCGATGGTGCCGCTGACCGGATCGGGCGTCTGGTCGGTGATCCCCGCCGCGGCAAGCGCCGCCGAATTGGCCCAGCGATTATGATAGGACATGTCGCGCAGGACGACCGGCCGGCCATCGGACGCAGCGTCCAGGTCGGCAAGGCCTGCCGCGCTATTGAGCCGGTCGGCCAGGCCGATGTCGAACATGCCGCCGAAAATCCACTGGCCCGGCGGCGTCCTGCCCGCCGCCTGCCGGACATGGCCCAGCAGTTCGTCATAGCTTGCGGTCGGCGGCACATGGGTTTCGAACAGGGCCGCGCGGCCGCCCAGCGCATGATGATTATGCGCGTCGACCAACCCCGGCATCACCGCCTTGCCATCCAGGTCGATCAGCTCATGATCTTCGCCGATCGCCGCCCGCGCGTTCGCGACGCTGCCCGCCGCAACGATCCGCCCGTTCGCGACCGCCAGCGCCTCGACCATGCTGCCGGCATCGTCACAAGTCTGAATCGAACCGTTGACCAACAGGAGTGAGCGCATTGTGGATGCTCCAAAATCGGATGGATCGCGGCTGCACATCGCCGCAACTCCATAACATGTTAACTAACCATGCGTCCTAGGTCAGAAGCTGTCAACCGGCGAACCACCGTTCCCCGGCGAAGGCCGGGGCCCAGTTCCACCCTCGCCACAGACCCCGGCCTGCGCCGGGGAACCACTAGAGCTATCCCCGAACCGTCCCCAACAGCGCCGCCGCGCCCTTGGACAATATCCCGATATCCGTCCCCACCGACACGAACCTGAACCCCTCGGCAATTCTCCGCTTCGCGTCCTCAGCCGACAAAGCGAAGATCCCCGCCGGCTTCCCCGCCCGGTCGATCGCCGCCTTGGCCCTGGATATCGCCGCCTGCACGTCGGGATGCTGCGCATTGCCCAGATGCCCCAGCGACGCCGCAAGATCGCCCGGGCCGATGAACAGCGCATCCACCCCCTCCACCGCCGCGATCTCATCGATCGCATCCAGCGCCGCGCCGCTTTCGATCTGGACGATCAGCGTCACTTTCAGGTGCGCTTCCGCCAGATAGCGGCTGTCCGCGCCGAATCCGGAAGCGCGGCTGGTGGCGCTGGCCACGCCCCTCGTGCCGAGCGGCGGAAAGCGGGTCGCCGAAACGATCGCGCGGGCCTGGTCGGCGCTGTCGACCATCGGCACCAGCAGCGTGCGATAGCCAAGGTCGAGATATTGCTTGATCGCCACCGGCTCGCCCAGCGGCACGCGCGCGATCGGTTCGACCGGAAAGGGCGTGACCGCCTGCAACTGCGCCAGCAGCGTGGTCGCCGTATTGGGCGCATGTTCCCCGTCGATCAGCAGCCAGTCATATCCCGCCCGCGCGCAAATCTCCGCCGTATAGGGATTGGCCAGCGCCTGCCACAGGCCGATCAACGGGCGATCCCCCGCCAGCGTCTCGCGAAACACGCTCATACGAACCGCACCGAAATGGCGCCCAGCGGGCCATAATCGACATGGAAGCTGTCGCCCGGCCGCGCAAAGACCGGCGCGGTGAAGCTGCCGCCAAGCACGATCTGCCCCGGTTCCAGATATTCGTCATGCGGGGCGAGCTTGTTCGCCAGCCAGGCCGGGCCGGTCGCCGGATGGTTCAGCACCGCCGCCGCGACGCCCGACTCCTCGATCACCCCGTTGCGATAGAGCAGCGCGCTCACCCAGCGCAGGTCGACCGCGTCGGGCCGCACCGGCCGGCCGCCAATCACGATGCCCGCATTGGCGGCATTGTCGGAAATCGTATCATAGACCTTGCGGGTGACGCCGGTCGCCTTGTCCAGCCGCTCGATCCGCGCGTCGATGATCTCGATCGCGGGCACCACATAGTCGGTCGCGTTCAGCACGTCGAACAAAGTGCATCCCGGCCCCTGGAGCCGATCCTTCAGGATGAAGGCCAGCTCTACCTCCACGCGCGGTTCGATGAAGCGTTCGAACGGGATATCCTGCCCATCGGGAAACAGCATGTCGTCCAGCAACGTGCCGAAATCCGGCTCATTCACATTGGAAGACCGTTGCATGGCGCGCGATGTCAGGCCGATCTTGTGGCCGATGACCTTGCGACCCTCGGCAATCTTGATCTTCGTCCAGGCCCGGCTGATCGCATAGCCGTCATCCAGGTTCATGTCCGGATATTCCAGCGAAAACTGGCTGATCTGCGTCCGGGACTTTTCCGCTTCATTCAGGCGCAGCGCCAGCTCTTCGACGATATTCTGATCGAGCGCCATGCTCTACTTCTCCAAACGCTTGTGAATATTATTATGCTTCCACCCGTCGGACTCCTCGACATAGAGCGACAGGGCGAAGGGGCGGCGGTCGAACAGGTCGCCCAGCGACTCCCGCACACGCGCGAACAGCGCATCGAAATAGCGTTGCTTGAATTCCGCGCTGCGGCCGACGCCCATCTTCACGTCGATGTTGATGAAGGCGTCCTGCGCGCAGGCCCCGTCCGCGATGACATAGTCGGCCAGCCGGTAGGCGCGCACCCGGATGCCGCCCACCGGGAATACGCCGTCGGCGCGCTCCCGCATGTCCTGCGCGATCATCGCCATCAGCGCCTGGAGGTCGAACTCGCCTTCCAGATTGTCCGTCCACTCGATCGTGACATGGGCCATCACACGATCTCCATCGTCGCGACCGTGCAGCTGACGGCGAAGATCGGGATCGGCTGGAAATAATGGAGCGTCCCCCTGCCCCGCGCGGCGGCGGCGGCGGCGATGAAGGTGCGGATTTCAAAGCCGCCCTGCCCCGCATCGCGATAGGTATCCTCGTCGCTATAGTCGAGCAGCCGGTCCCGGTCGTTGGTCAGCCAGCGGTCCAGGAAATCCCGGTCCCAATCCTCGTTGATCTTGCCGCTGTCGGGTGTCGCGGGCCAATGCGAGATGCCGCCGGTCGCGACCAGCGCGATCCGTTCCGGCACGCTGTCCGCCGCCCGGCGGATCGCCTCGCCAAAGGCCCAGGCGCGCGCCAGCGGGGTCAGCGGCGGCCCCTGGCAGTTGATATTGACCGGGATCACCGGCAATTCATTGTGCGGATCGAGGAAATGGAGCGGCACGATGATGCCATGGTCGAACTGCCATTCCTCGCAATAGGCGACATCGACGCTGTTCAGCATCTCCCTGACCAGTCGCCGGCCAAGGTCGGGATTGCCCCGCGCCTGCCGCAACGGGATGCGCAGCCATTCGGGGTCCTCGATCGGCCCGCTATAGCTTTCGCCCATGCCGACCGCATAGGCCGGCATGTTGTTCATGAAGAAATTGGCGAAATGTTCGGCCGCGATCACCATGATGGCGTCGGGCTTGGTGTCCGCGATCGCCTGGCGCATGTCGTCCATCGCGGCGTAGAGCGCGTCCTTCTGCTCGGGCGGGGCGAGGTCGGCGCGGGCCGTGATGCCGGGCGCATGGCTGCAAATGCCGGTGAAGACCAGAGTCATACGCCTGCCACCTTCTCGTCCGTTCCTGTCGTCATCGCATAAAGGCCGGCGCGAACCGGGCCATATCGGGTCACGCCGTCGCGCATCTGCTGGAGATAATCGGGCCAGGCGATCCCGCAAAAAGCCGCGAAGTGCATCAGGATCTGGCCGTTGACACCCAGCACGTAGAGCAGGCCGATATCCTGCTCGACCAGCGCCTTGCGCTCCTCGTCGGTCAGGGCATAGTCGCGGGTCAGCCCCTCTGCATCCTCCCGAAATCGCGCCTTCGCGCCATCGTCGCGATTGAGCACATAGAGGAATTTGGAAAGCTGATAGAGGCTCATGCTGCCACCAGATGATTGACGAGGCGGCCAACGCCTTCGATTTCCGTCACGACCACATCCCCCGCGTCGCAGAAATGCACCCCATGCGGCGTGCCGGTCAGGATCATATCACCGGGCATCAGCGTGGTCACGGCGGACAGATAGGCAATCAGCGCCGCCACGCTCATGATCATGTCCGCCGTCGATCCGTGCTGCACTTCGACCCCGTTGACCGTGGTGCGCAGCGCCAGCGCCTGCGGATCGGCGATATCGGCGGCATCCACGATCCACGGACCGATCGGCGTCGTCGCATCGCGGTTCTTCACCCGCGCATTGGGGCGGTAGTAATTTTCCAGATATTCGCGGATCGCGTAATCATTGGCGACGGTATAGCCCGACACATAGGACAGGGCGTCCGCCTCCGCCACATGGCGCGCCGGCCGGCCGATCACCGCCACCAGCTCACATTCGGGGTGCATCTGGTTCCCGTCCGCCGGGCGGGGCGTATCCCCTTCATGCCCCACGAAGCAATTGCCGCCCTTCATGAAGATCAGCGGCTTTTCCTGCTTGGCGGCAAAGCCCAGTTCGCGATTATGGTCCGCATAATTGAGCCCGAGCGCATAGACCGCCGCGCCGGGCTGGACCGGCGGCAGCCATTGGGCGTCGGCGGCGGCGATGATGGTGCCGCAGGGCAGGCGCAATTGCGCGCCGTCCGCCTCCACGACCGCCCAGACATCCCGACCCCGATGATACAAACGCGCGCGCTTCACCGCGAAACCTCCTTCATGCTGCCTTCGATGCCGGGCAGGCCCTCGGCCTCGACACGGATGGACTGGCCCGCGCCCGTGGTCGGCGCGTCGCCGGGAAGGCCGATCATCAATATGTCCCCGGCCTTCAGCGTCAGGAAGGCGGACAAGTCGCTCACCAGTTCGTCCACCGGACGGACCAGCCGGTCGAGCGACCAGCCATGCGCCTCGTTCCCATCGACAAAGGTCGTGATCTTGTCCGGCAGCACCGGCGCAGCAAAAGCCCCCAGCAGCAGCGTCTCGTCGCCGCTCCGCTCCGACACGGACGGGCGATAATAATTGGCCTGGGGCAGCGAAAAATCGACCGCCAGCGCCATTGCCGCGATGCAGCCCGCCACCTCGTCCCGCGCGACCCGGCTGGCGTCACGGCCGAAGAGCAGCGCCACGGTCGGCGACGCGACCATCTGCCTGCCCTGCTCCACGCTCACCCGATGGGCCGTCAGCGCGCCGCGCGGCTTCATGAACAGGACCGGCGCC
>DATEJA010000053.1:0-3258 GCA_035278405.1 Sphingobium sp.
GTCCGTCTCATAGGCGGTGCCGATGACAAGGCGCAGGTCGCCGCGCTGCTCGGCGGAGCGGATGGTGCCGATGTCGGTGATGATGCCGGTGAACATGGGTCAGATCCTATGGAAATCAACGTCCGGGCGGGATGGAAAGCGGGCTTAGGCGTTCCGGACCCGCTCGTAAACCTCCAGCCGATCGACGCCCAGCCGCCGCTCGTCGCTCAGCCGCCAGCGGCCATGCGCCTGCGCCAGATCGGCAAGGCCGATGTCGCCGATGCCCGCCAACCCCGCGCCGACCAGGATCGGCGCGCGATAAAGCAGCAGCCGGTCGACAAGATCGGCGCGCAGGAAGGCCGCCGCCGTTTCCGCGCCGCCTTCGACCAGCAGATGATCGACGCGGGCGAGCGTCGCGATATCCTCCGGCGTGACGATGCGCTCCCAGCCTTTGGGCGCCTCGCCCCGCGTCAGCAGCAGCCGGCGCGGCGAGCGGCGCTCCAGCCCGGCGAGCCGCACGTTGAGGCGCGGTGCGTCGGCGCGCAGCGTGCCGCCGCCGACCAGGATCGCGTCATGCCGCGCCCGCTCCAGATGCGCATGCGCCCGCGCGGCATCGCCGGTGATCCACTGGCTCGATCCGTTCGCCAGCGCGATCCGCCCGTCGAGCGACAGGCCAAGCTTCAGCGTTACCGCCGGCCGGCCGAGCGTCTGGCGCAGCACGAACCCGCGCATCGCCGCCGCAGCCTCCTCCGCCATCAGCCCCATCTCGACGGCAAGGCCATGCGCCCGCAAATGTCCCGCGCCCTGGCCGTCGGTGCGCGGATCGGGGTCGCGCAGCGCGATCACCACCCGTTCGACCCCGGCGCGCACCATGAGGTCGGCGCAGCGCGGCCCGCGCGCGGACAGGTGGAAACAGGGCTCCAGCGTCACATAGGCGGTCGCCCCGCGCGCGCGGTCCAGCGCCTCCTCCAGCGCCTGCGCCTCGGCATGAGGCCGGCCGCCCTTCTGCGTCCAGCCGCGCCCGACGATGATGCCCTCGCGCACGATCAGACAGCCGACATTGGGATTGGGGGTGGAGAGCCCCCGGCCGCGCTCGGACAGGGCGATCGCCGCGGCCATGAAGCGGCGGTCGGCGGCGGGATCGGCCGTCATGTCCGCGCGCTCAGGGCTGGCTGGTCGGGGGCTGGAGGGCCTTGGGCGGCGCCTTTTCCGCCGCTTCCGCCTTGGCGAGCCGCGCGTCGAGTTGCGCGTTGATCGCCTTCAGCGCCTCCTTGCGCCGGGCGCTGTTGCGCGCCTCGTCTGCGCGCCAGTCGATGCCGAACTCGTCGGCCCAGCCTTGCATGCGCTTCTGCTCCTTCTGCAGCGCCGCCTCGCGCTTCGCGAGGTCGATCTTCTGCTGCAGGATCACCGCCGCGTCGGAACGGTTGGCGTCCCAGCTTTCGACATAGATGATCTTGTTGCGGGTAGGCATGGTGTTGGTGTTGGCGTCCACCACGAAGACCCAGATGATGACCCAGGTGATCGCCACCGACAGGCCCAGCAGCGGCCATTTGTGCGGCCGGTTCTGGCGCAAATAGCTCCACAGGTCGCCAAGCGCGCTCTTGGGGGATACGGGACGGGGGAAGATCGCCATCGCGAACATATAGGGTATGCCGGCACCGGATGCAAAGCCGGGGGCGAGGCATGGCCCGCCCCCGGCGCGAAGCGCAGGATCAAAGGTCCGTCAGCCGGAAATGGACGGTCAATATCTTGCTGCTGGCGACCGCCTCGCCGTCGCGAGTCGCGGGGCGGAAGCGCCATTTGCGCAGGGCATGCCGCTGGGTCGCGATCCAGAAGGCCTCGTCCGTCGCGGACAGCCGCTCAATCCCGGTGACGCGCCCGTCCGCAGCGATCGCGACGCGCACCGTCACGGTCCCCTCCAACCCCAGCCGGATCATCGCGGCGGGATAGTCGGGCTGGAAGGCGGCCAGCGCGCGAGGGTCGATGCGCGGTTCGACCAGCGCCGGTTCGTGCGGTGGCGGCGGAGGCGGCGGCAGAACGACCTCGCCGCTGCCCTGCCCTTCGCCGCTGCCGCTTTCGCCCAGCACCATCTCCCCACCCGTGGGCGGCAGGTCGATCGTCGCGTCGGGCCGGGAGGGCTGCGGATCGCGCGCCGGCTGCAGCGGCGTCCTGCTGGGCGGCTGCGGCTTTTCCGCTTCGGGCGGCGGCGGGTCGAGCGGAATGGCGCGGCCGATCAGGATGGTCGGCACATAGGGCGCGATCACCTCCTTGGGGATCAGCAGGAAAGCGCCGATCACCAGCGCATGCACCGCGACCGCGCCGCCCACGCCGATCGGCGATCCACCCCCGCCGCGATAACCCGTCATCACCCGGTCGTTGGTCGCGTGCAGCCTCATCAGCGTCATCCCGTCCTCCATCATGTCTCGCGCGGTCGTCTCACCGCACTTTGCTATGTTACATCATATCTTATGAGATGTTGCAACATCGCGTTTATGCGCTCCGAACCTTGCTCCGCTGCGCCGCCGGCTTGTGCCGCGCGGGCCTCGGCCCTAGGATGGCGCCATGACACAGACGGCAGAAGACATGACGCTGGACGAAATCCGGGCGGCGCTCGCCCCCGTCCTGCCACGCCACGCCGCCTTCGATGGCTGGCGCGCGGAAGCGGTGGCCATGGCGGCGGCGGAGCGCGGCATCGAACCGGATCTGGCGCAGCTCGCCTTTTCCGCCGGCGCGATGGACATGATCGACGCCTGGTTCGCCAGCATCGACGCCCGCATGATCGATGCCTGGCCGCCCCAGAAACTGGCCGCCCTGCCCATCCGCCAGCGTATCACCAGCCTGGTGGAAGCGCGCCTGAAGCTGATCGCGCGCGACCGCGAAGCGTTGCGCCGGGCGATGGCGATCATGGCCATGCCGCAGAACAGCGCGCGCGCGGCGCGGCTGGGCTGGCGCGCCGCCGACATCATGTGGCGGGCCGCCGGGGACAAGGCGACGGACTTCAATCATTATAGCAAGCGCATGACGCTGGCGGCGGTTTATGCCGCGACCCTGCTGGTCTTCGTCGATGACGAGAGCGATGACTGGGCGCAGAGCCGCGCCTTCCTTGCCCGGCGGATCGACGGGGTGATGCGCTTTGAACGCGCCAAGGCGCGGTGGAAGGGCATAGGCGGCGGCGAGCGGTTGAGCCTCGCGCGCTTCATCGGACGGCTGCGCTACCCGGCGACATGATCTGCCGCGCCCTTGCGGCGATTCCGTATGGCCTTTTCCTATCGGTATTGA
>DATEJA010000054.1:0-5192 GCA_035278405.1 Sphingobium sp.
AGCGGCATTTGATGGCGTCCCGCTCCCAGGACCGAAAGATACCAGTCCTGTCCGAACAGCCTGTCGGCCACGCCGACCATGTGAATGAGGTTTTCGGGTTCCGGACCCATGCCGCCCAATATGCCGAACACGCACTGCACCAGGAAGGGCGGCTTCACCACGCCCCGGTCGGCGAAATGGGCCAGGGTATAAAGATGGCTGACATCATAGCATTCGAACTCGAAGCGCGTGCCGAAGCGTCCGCCCAGTTCGGTCGCCGCCATCTCGATCTGTTCGAAGCTGTTGCTCATCGACGTGCGGCGGGACCCTTCGAGAAAGGGCTTTTCCCAATCATATTTCCACTCGGTTATTCTTTCCGCCGCCGGAAACAGGCCGAAATTCATCGTGCCCATGTTCATGGACGTCAGTTCGGGCTCGGCTCGGCGCGCGGCGGCGAGCCGCTCGTCCATCGACATGCCGACGGCGCCGCCGGTCGTGATGTTCACCACCGCGTCGCATTGTTGTTTGATGCGCGGCAGGAACTGCATGAAGATTTCGGGGTCGGCGCTCGGTCTGCCGTCGCGGGGATCGCGCGCATGGAGATGCAGGATCGCCGCACCCGCCTCCGCTGCCGCCACGGCCTGCTCGCTGATCTGGTCGGGCGTGATCGGCAGATGGTCCGACATGGACGGGGTATGCACGGACCCCGTCACCGCGCAGGTGATGATGGCCTTGTTGCTCTTAATCATGGTCGACCCGCTCCTTGAACGTCTTTTTCGCGTGACGGATCGCGTGCAGCACATGCACCCGTTCCTCCACCGGTTCCCGCGCGCCGCGCGCGGCGAGGCTTTGCTCGATCTCCTGGATTGCCTTTTGCTGAAGCTCGTCGGTGAGCTCTGGCGTGCCCAGGCTGGCCCACATCGCCTGCAGGGCGGGGCCGAGATGTTCGAAAGCCCGGCGCGCGCCCCCCGCCCCACCAGCCAGATGATGGCTGATGAATGGGCCGGAAACGGCCCAGCGCGCGCCGGGCCCCTCCGTCACGGCGAGGTCGATGTCCTCGGCCGTGGCGACTCCCTGCTGCAACAGATGAAATGCCTCCCGCATGATGGCGGCCTGCAGGCGGTTGCCAACATGGCCCGGCACCTCCCGCTTCAGCCGGATCGGGCTTTTGCCGATGGCGCGGTAGAAGGCCATCGCCCTGTCCACGGTGGCGGGCGCGGTGAGACTGCCTCCGGCCACCTCCACCAGCGCCATCAGCGGCACGGGAATGAAGGGATGGCCAAGCACCACCTGTTCAGGCCGCACCGCATCCGTCTGCATCGCGCTGGCGGTGATGCTGGAACTGCTGGACGCGATGACGGCATGGCTGGGCGCCGCCCGGGAGATGGCGGCGATCAGGTCGCGCTTGGCGGCGAGCGTCTCCGGGCCATTTTCCTGCACCCAGTCGGCGTCCTGCACGGCGCTGGCGAGATCGGGTTCGAAACGCAGGCTGTTCAGCGCGTCGGCCACCCGTTCGCGGTCGAGCCCGAGGAGGCGAAGATCCGACGCCACGCCCTCACGCAGGCGGGCCTCGGCGCCCGCCGCCGGATCGGTACACGTGACGTGCAATCCCCGCTCAAGGAATGTCGCGGCCCAGCCGATGCCGACAAGGCCGCAGCCGACTACCGTTACCCGATCGATGCTCATTCGGCTGCCTCCACAGGATAGGGCCCAAGGCGCGACAGCAGGATCGCCGCCCCTGTCAGTAACGACGCGGCGCAGATCAGCGCCGCATGATAGCTTCCGGTGACATCGAACGACAGGCCGACCAGAAAGGGACCGATGGACGAGCCGGCGACGAAGGTGCCGTACAGAATGCCATAGGCCGAACCATAGGCGGCCAATCCCATGTAGCGCGCCACGAGGAAGCCGATCAGGTCCACCTCCGCGCCCATCGCCAGGCCGATGAGAATGGCGGCGACCCCGGCGAGATGCGTGCCGCCGATCGCCAGCAGCA
The DNA here is from genome assembly GCA_035278405.1 of Sphingobium sp. GTDB lineage: Bacteria > Pseudomonadota > Alphaproteobacteria > Sphingomonadales > Sphingomonadaceae > Sphingobium. The sequence continues at coordinate 1,976 of DATEJA010000054.1, forward strand.
CGCAGCCGATCGCGGCGGCGGTGAGCATGGCTGATGCCACGAAAGGCGCATGGACGCGATCGATCAGCGCGCCCGCGCCGATCCGCCCGAAGATCAGGGCGATGCCGATCAGTCCGGCGGTCCGGCCCGCCATGGCCGCGTCCATGCCGCCATCCAGCAGCATGGGAACGAAATGCACGATCAGGCCCCCGATGCCCAGTGCCAGGCCGAAGAAGGACAGCAGCATCAGCCGAAACCGCCAGTCGCGGAAGAGGGTGGCGAAGCGGGTTCGGGGCATTGCGGCGTGCCGCGATCCGGCGCCCGGCGTCGATCCGCTGCCCCGGCCAAGGCCCATCAATACGACCGGCAAGGCGATGGCCGACACGCCAGCCAGCAGGCGATAGCCTTCGCGCCAGCCGTGCGCGGCGACGAACGGCGTGAAGAAAGCGGGCGCCAGCGCCGCCGCCATGCCGGTGCCCGACAACAGCAGCCCAAGCGCCAGACCGCGATGCACCTTGAAATGGGTGGCGACCAGCCGGGTGAAAACCACTGGCGACGTTCCGGCGCCTGCCAGGCACAACAGGCTGATGGCGCCAAGATAAAGAAGGAGGTTTCCCGGCAGGAACGACATGCCGACCGCCGCCAGCGCCAGCGCCGGCATCGCGAACGACAGGACCGGACGGACGCCCACGCGATCCACCAGGCGGCCGACAAAGGGCGACGCTCCGGCGAGGACCAGTCCGGAAATCAGGACGGCCAGCGACAGGGAGGCGCGGCTCCAGCCGAACTCCGCCTGAAGCGGACGGATGAAGATGCCCAGCGTATAGAAGAAGAGGGAGGAGATGCCGACCGAGAGGCCCAGGAAGCTGGCCGCCAGCATGACGCCGCCGCTCGCGAATTCCTGCCGCGCGCTCATGGCGCGTCCGACGTTTCGATGATGGCGACCGCCCGGGTCCAGCCCGCCGAGGCGCGCTCGATCTTCACCGGGAAGCAGGCGACGGTGAAGCCATGGGGCGGCAGCGCCTCCAGCCCATGCAGTTTTTCCATCTGATAGTAGCTGCGTTCGCGGCCGGCCTTGTGCCCTTCCCAGATGATCGCAGGGTCGCCATCCTGCGCAAAGCGGCGCGCCGTGTGAGAGAAAGGCGCGTCCCAGGACCAGGCATCGGTTCCCACGACCCTGACGCCGCGTTCGGTGAGATAGAGCGTCGCCTCCCGTCCCATGCCGCAGCCGCTGTCCATATAATGCGGCTGGCCGAAGGCTTGACCGGCCGACGTATTGACCAGCACGATGTCGAACGGGGCAAGGCTGTGGCCGATGCGCGCCAGTTCCGCCTCGACCTGCGCGGCCGACACGACATGCCCGTCCGGTAAATGGCGGAAATCCAGCTTGACGCCCGGCCGCAGAAACAGGTCGAGCGGCGCTTCGTCGATGGTGGGCGAACGCCGCCCTCCATCGGTGGTCGAGTGATAGTGCCATGGCGCGTCGATATGCGTGCCGCTGTGGGTGGTGAGGGAGACGTCCTCGACCGCCCATCCCTCGCCATCGGGCAGATCTTCGGGTCGCAGCCCAGGGAACGCCGCCGCCATCTGCGCTGCTCCGGTCTTGTGGCCGATATAGGTGATGCGCGGACGCATGACCTCCGGATCGCTCGCCACATCCGCGCTGACGGGAATCGACAGGTCGATAATGTGTCTCATATTTCCTCTCCAGACCTATGCACGCGACGTCTTCAGCGCTGTACGCCCCCGCGCAACTGAGCGCCCCTGACCCGGTTGCGGATGGCGCCGATCCCCTCTATCGCAAGCTCGACCAGGTCGCCATCGGCCAGGAACCGTGCCTGCTCCAGGCCGCAGCCGCCGCCCACGGTGCCGGCGCCGAATATCTCTCCGGGATGGATGGTCTCGCTGGCGCTGACATGCGCGATCATATCCTCGAAACGCCAGTGGATGCTGCTCATCGATCCTTCGGACCAGAGTTCGCCGTTGACGGTCGCCGTCATGCGGGCCTGATAGGGGGCGGGCATTTCGTCGGCGGTGACGATGCAGGGGCCCAGGATGATGCTGCCGTCGAAATCCTTGCCCTTGGCCGGGCCGAACGGCCCCGTCATCTCATGCCCCTGCGCGTCCCGCGCCGAAAAGTCGTTGTAGATGGTGTAGCCGAAGATATGGCTCTTCGCCTTGGAAACCGGGATGTCGCGCCCCGTCCGCCCGATCACGGCAGCCATTTCCAGTTCGTAATCGGCCACTTGCGAATAAGCGGGCCAGACGACATCGTCGCCGGGATTGCCGACAGCGAAACGGTTGGCCTTGTAATAGATGGGCTGGTCGTACCAGACCTGGGGCAGGATGACCGGCCCTTTCGGCGGTTCCTTGCCGGCGCGGATCGCATTCATGGCGAACACGACCTTCCCCGATTGCAGCATATGCTGCTCAAAGGCGGAAAAATCGCGAATCTGTGCCGGCCGGGGCAGGGGCGCAAGCAGCCTGACTGTCGAGGCGGCCAGAACGGCTTCTCCCGGAGGAGAAGCCGTCAGACAACGGGCGCGGTCCAGCGCCCGTTCGCCTTCGTCGATCAGCGACCGCATGGAGGCGAAGGCCGGTTCGGAGCCGCCCGTCAACCTGACGGCGGTGGCGAGGTCGAGAATGTCCTCGCCGTTTAGAATGGCACCGAGCCGTGAAGCGCCGCCCTGCTCGAAAGTCACTAATCGCATAAGTCTGCCCGATTTGGAGGGATTAGAAGGAAAAGCGCCCCTGGACGCCGAAGCGGCGCGGCTCGTTCACTGCCGCGACCGGCAGTCCGAACAGCGACGACACCTGGGAAAGATGCCGATTGTCGGTCAGGTTCTTGCCGTAGACCGCCAGTTCCCATCCGGCATGGTTGACCAACGACAGGCGTCCGTCCAGTTCGCCCCACGCCTTCGCCCGGTAGGTGTCGGCATCCTGCCGGGTCTCCAGGAAAAAGACCGAGCTTTGGAAGCGAACGCCCAGCGATGCCCGGATCCTGTTGTCCGCGCCGGCCGCCATTTCGTAGCTGATATTCGCACCGCCCTGCCATTTTGGCGCGCGGGTCAGCCGGTTGCCGTCGATATTTTCAAGGCCGACCGCCGGGTTCGATCCCGCGACGAAGGAATCGACCAGCACGGCGCTGAGGGCCCCGGCCGTGAAATGCGCGTCCAGATAGGTGAGGTTGCCGCTCAGCTGAAGTCCGTCGAGCGGACGGAGGGTGGTTTCGAACTCA
>DATEJA010000055.1:0-9701 GCA_035278405.1 Sphingobium sp.
AAGGCTTCGCGCGCGGCGGCGACGGCGGATTCCAGCTCGGCGGGCGTCGCATCGGTCGCCTGCCCCAGCAGTTCGCCCGTGCCCGGTTCGGTGATGTCGAAGACCTTGCCTTCCCCTTCCACGGCCCGCCCGGCCACGAAATGGCCCATCGGCCGCTCGCGCAGGGCCCGGGTCGCCGACAGGGCGCGGACGCGCTTGTCATTCATCGAAAATCTCCAGATTATGGGGTGGCCGGCAAGCGGCCGCTATCAGTTGTGGATGACGTGCAGCGATACGAATTCGTCGAGCCCGTGCGATCCGAACTCCACGCCGAAGCCCGATGCCTTGACCCCGCCGAAAGGCACGTCGGGGCGCAGCGAACCATGTTTGTTGACCCATGCCGTGCCGCTTTCCAGCCGCATCGCCAGCGCCCGCGCCTTGGCCACGTCGCTCGACCAGACCGAAGCGCCCAGCCCGACCTCGGCCGCGTTGGCGCGCCGGATCACATCGTCGATATCGCTGTAGCGGATGATCGGCAGCGCCGGCCCGAACTGTTCCTCATCGACGATGGCCATGCCGTCCACCGCGTCGGCGATCAGCGTCACGGGATAGAAATTGCCCTCGCCCTGCGGCTCCACGCCGCCGCACAGGATGCGGGCGCCAGCGGCGCGGGCATCCTCGACCAGGGCAGCGACCTTGCGATATTGCGCCCGGTTCTGGATGGGGCCGAGATGGCTGGCTTCCTCGCGGCCATTGCCGACGACGATGTTCGCCGCATAGGCGACCAGAGCTTCGCACACCGCGTCGTAAATATCCTCATGAACATAAAGCCGCTTCAGCGCCGCGCAGGTCTGCCCATTGTTGATGAAAGCGCCCCAGAACAGGCCTTCGGCGATCGCCTGCGGATCGCAGTCGGGCAGGACGATGCCCGCGTCATTGCCGCCCAGTTCCAGCGTCAGCCGCTTGAGCGTCGCGGCCGCGCCCTCCATCACCCGGCGGCCGGTCGCGGTCGATCCGGTGAAGCTGACCTTCGCGATGTCGGGATGGGACGACAGCAGCGGGCCGATCGCCTCGTCGCCCACCACCACATTGAGGACGCCGGCCGGCAGCACCTGCTGGAGCAGTTCCACCAGGCGCAAAGTGGAGAGCGGCGTGAAGGGCGACGGCTTCAGCACCACCGTATTGCCCGCCCGCATCGCTGGCATGATGTGCCAGATGGCGATCATGATCGGCCAGTTCCAGGGCGTGATCGACCCCACGACGCCCAGCGGCGCGCGGTGAATGGCGACGTAGCCCTGCTCGTCATCCTGGATGGTTTCGACTGGCATGGGCAGCGACGCCGTGTGCCGGGTCCAGGCGACCGCCCCGCCCAGTTCGTAGCGCGAACCGATGCCGCCCAGGGGCTTGCCCTGTTCGGCGGTCAGCAGCTGCGCCAGTTCTTCGGCATGCGCTTCGATGATGTCGGCGCAGCGGGCGATATGCTGCTGGCGTTCTTCATCGGGCGTCGCCGCCCAGCCGGGGAAGGCGGCCTTGGCGGCGGCGATCGCTTCGATCGCCTGCGGCACGCCGACGCCATCGACGATCCCGGCGGGCGTTGCTTCGGCGGGATTGGCGACCTCAATCGGATAATCGCCGCCATGGGTCGCGCCGCCATAAACCGCTCCAAAACTGCGCATCAGATTCGCCCTCCAGTCATGCCTAGGCTATAAGTTATCATGTTAATTAAAAGCAAGTCGTTTAACGCGATAAATATTCGGGCGGTCGGCCGCGCAGGCAACAAAGCCGGCAGGAACGCCCTGCCGGCTTTGTCCTTGGGCCGGGGCCAGGGAGCGGGACCCCCGCCTTCTTAGTAGCTGAAGCCCACGGTGAAGCCGTAGGTCGCCGGCATGCCGGCATAGCGCACGACCGCGTCCGACCCGCGCACCGCCGATGTCCAATAATAGGTGTCGGTCACGTTGCGGCCCCAGATGCTGGCGTTCCAGCGGCCATCGGACGAAGCGATGCCGGCGCGCAGGTCGAGCAGGCCATAGCCCTTGATGTCATAGCCGACCGAAGGCTGAAACGCGCCGGTCGCCTTCGACTGGAAGCTGAACGTCGATCCGACGAACGCCTCCAGGTCGCTGTTGAGGTCCCAGCGATATTCGCCGTCGACCGACCCCGACCATTTCGGCGTGTTGGTGAAGGGCTGGCCTTTGAACTCCGCCAGGGTGCCGCTGCCGGCATAGTTGATGAAGCTCTTCGTGATCTTGGAGTCGGTATAGGACACCGCCGGCGAGATCCGAAGGCCGTCGAACGGCTGCCAGTTCGCATTCATCTCGAAACCGACGACGCGCGACTTGGGGATGTTCAGCAGCGTTTCCAACGTCCCGATCGGCGGAATGTTGGTGGCGCCGCGCAGCTGCTTGTTGGCATAGTCATAATAGAAGGCCGCGCCGTTCAGCTGCAGCGTGCGGTCCAGCAGCGACAGCTTGAAACCGGCCTCATAGGCCAGCAGGCTTTCCTGCGTCACCGGGCGGGCCTGCTGTTCCAGAATGACGGTCAGCTGCGGGAAGCTGCCGGCCTTGTAGCCACGGCTGACATTGGCATAGAGCAGCGTGCCGCTGGCCGGTTCGAAATCGACGCCGGCGCGCCAGGAGATATTGTCCTGGTTCAGCTCGCTCGAAACCAGGCCCTGCGTCCCGTCCGAACGGATGGTGATGCACTGTCCCGGCGTGCCGCCCAGCGCGGCCGCGAAGGTGCCGTCGCCGCTGTCGAGCGTGCAGCCCAGATAGGAACGGTCCGCCTTGGTGTAGCGGATGCCGCCGTTGAGCTTGACCGACGGGACGATCTCATAATCCACATTGGCGAAGACCGCCTTGGTCTTCACTTTCTGCGTGTTGCGGTTGCGGCTGGACAAGGCGATCATGCGCTGGCTTGACTGGCTCAGCCGGCTGAGCGTGTCGTCGAGGATCTTGTCGTGCTGATAATTGGCGCCGACCAGCCAGTGACCGGCATCACCGATGTCGCCGCCCAGGCGCAGTTCCTGGAAGAAAGTCTTGATGCCGCCGGTGTTGAGCACGAAAAAGGCTTCGGCCGCGGTGCCATCTACCTCGATCGGCTGGTAGCGCTTGTAATCCTGGTAGGAGGTGATCGACGTCAGCGTGACCGCGTCGGTCAGGTCATATTCGATCTTGCCGGCAACCTGATAGGAACGGTTGTTGTTGCGGTAGGACTTTTCCGGGTCCCAGTCGGCTGCGCGGGCATCGGCGGGCGCCAGCGGGGCAGCGACGAAGGCCGGGTCGAGCGCTGCGGGAACGCCGATGGCGGACTGCTTGGAGACGAGCTGCGGAGCCTGGGACTCCGAATGATCACGCCAGCCGTTGACATTGAGCGACACGCGCAGTTCGTCGACCGGCTTCCAGTCGAGCAGCAGCCGGCCGAACAGCTGGTTGCGCTCGCCATTGGTGTCGTTGCGGGTGATGCTCTTCTGCCAGTCGTTGGAGCGGACGAAGCGCACCGCGGCGCGCGCGCTCAGCGTGCCCGACAGCGGGCCGCTGACATAACCGCTCATGTCGGCGGTGTTGAAGCGGCCATAGCTGAGCGAACCGCCGGCCTTGAACTCGTCGGTCGGCTTGGCGGCGATATAGTTGATCGCGCCGCCGGTGGAGTTGCCCCCGAACAGCGTGCCCTGGGGACCCTTGAGCACTTCGACGCGCTCCAGGTCGAGCGTGGCGCCGATGGTCTGCGCCGAATAGGGCAGCGGCACTTCATCGACATAGACGCTGACCGCCGGACCTGCGGCAAGGCTGCTTTCCTGATAGCCCACGCCGCGGATCGTGTAGACCGGCGCGCCATAGGCGGTCATGTTGAAGCGGAAGCCGGGGATGATCTTCGCCAGCTGCGCGGTGTCGGTGACGCCGAGCTTGACCAGTTGATCGCCGGTCGCGGCGGTGATGGACATGCCGACCTTATTGATCGATTCCTGACGCTTCTGCGCGGTGACGACGATTTCGCCGGGAGCGTTCTGCTCCGGAGCGGACTGAGCGGCCGCATCGTCGGACGGCGCGGTCTGCGCGAGCGCCGAATAAGGCAGGAGGGCCGAAACAGACGCCAACAAAAGTGCGCGAACAACCATATTCAAATCCCCTTTTCGCATTGGCCCGAAAAACACTTATCGTGTGTATTACATTCTCGTGACGTAAACGGTCTGCATGACGAGTCAAGCCTGATTGCAGGGATCCAAAATTCCCGGGGTGGTCGGGCTTCCGATCATGTTTGGACGACGTCTGGTCGCCGATTCCGAACTTCCTACAAATACCTGATTTAACTTATATAAATTTGATAGTGATGGAGACAGGGGCGACAAGGCGGGCAACAGCTGAGACGCTCGGGCCGATGGATGACGGCTGCTGATTTTCAATTCTGTGACGTTTATACAACAGGTCGCACGATGTGATATACCATGTTAATTAAATTGCAGCGGCCGATCCGCCGGGCTTTATGCGCTATCGGACCGTCGATGCCCATGCCATAGAGCGACGCAAGCGCGATCAGGACAGCGAGCAGATGCCACCCAGCCCAAACCGGAAAATCAAGACGAGATCCAAAAGGCCCTTCATCCAGTCAGGCGTTACCGAGACGGTCGTGTCGCAATGGCTCGAACAGGCGCCCGCACTCGATCCGGTGATGCTGTCGATCACCGCAAGCGTCACGCGCCTTTCCATTCTGAACGACAAGATATTCGAAGACGTGTCCAGAGAGGTCGGCGTCAGTTCGGGCGGGCTGAAACTGCTTTACGCGCTCCGCCGTGTCGGACCGCCTTATGTGCAGCGGCCTACGGACTTGTATCAACTGCTGGCGATCACGTCGGGGGCCGTCACCTACACCATCAATCTGCTCGCCAGGCAGGGATTGGTGGAAATGACCGACGATCCCGAAGACGGCCGGTCGCGCCTCGTCGGACTGACGCAGCGCGGCCTGGCGGTAGCCGACGCGGCCACGAGCCGCAGCATTGCCATCATGGCGCGCCTCGAAGAGGATATGACGCCGCAGGATCGGCTCGACACGATCGAGTGCCTGATGCGCCTGGCGCGCTGTTGGGAGAAGCTGGCCGACAGCCCCCCCCCATTCGAATGACGCCCTGCCGCCGGCGCGACGATGCCGGCGGCAGGATCTTTTATTCAGCTTACGCGGTCGCCCAGGCGAAGCCGGCGATACATTGCCGGGTTTCGGGGTCGAGCAGCGCGTTGCCCGCGCGGACTTCCACCCGGTAAGGCTCGTCGATGCCGACGCCGATCGGATCCTCGCCGTTGGCGACCTTCGCCGCCTGCTGGCGGAAAAGACGGCGCATCATGCCCATGCCCGCGTCGCCGACCAGCAGATGCTCCTCGCTGTGCAGGTTGATGTCGCCCTGCCCCTTCTGCGCGATATAGTCGGTCTGCCAGTCCTGGTGATCCTCGGTCGACCATTCGACCAGCGGACGGCCATGCCGGGGACCCCATTCAGGACTCATCATCCCGACATCGTCGAAATTGCCGTAGCGATTTCCGCCCTTGCGGACGCGGGCCAGGTGAAACTGGGTGAAGTTGGTATCGTCGACCGGCACCGTCCAGCCGATATTCGCCGGGCCAAGATCCTCGTCGGTGATCCCCGGCGTGAAGTTGATGTTCGGCAGCATGACCTGGCTGAGCCGCTGGTGAAGCCGGCCGTCCGGCAGCTTGCGGTGCTGGATGCTGATGATACCGTCGCCAACCTGGCGGAACTTCACTTCGGGAAGGATGCCCAGGCTTTCGACGAACTGCACGCCGTTGATCGTGTTGTGCAGGATGACGACGTGGAACGGGTCCATATAATTGTCGAACATCTGCCACCAGTTATAATCGGTCTTGCCGGCGACCTTGGGATCGGGGCCATTCGCGCCGAAGGTGACGCGGAAGGCGACCAGTTCCTCGTCCTCCTCCAGATTTTCCTCGATCGAGAAGACGGGGAAGGCCGGCTGGCGCTCTGGCGGCCCCATATAGGCGAAGATCAGGCCGAACTTCTCGACCACCGGATACCAGGGCTGGCGCAGCGTCCGGCGGATCGGGTTGTTCGGTTCGCACGGCGTTTCCAGCAGTTCACCCTCCGGCCCGAACAGCCAGCCATGATAGCAGCAGCGGATGCCGTTTTCCTCGACCTTGCCGTAGAGCAGGCTGGTGCCGCGATGCATGCAGCGGGGATAGAGCAGCCCGGCCGTGCCGCTGCCGTCGCGGAACAGGATCAGCTCTTCGCCCAGCACCTTGATGAGCTGAGGACGCGACGTCGCCTCGCTCGCCGTCGCGATCGGCTGCCAATAGCGGCGCAGCAGTTCGCCGCCGCTCGTGCCGGGGCCGCAACGGGCGAGTTCCTCGTCCGCCTTGGCAGGTGCCCGCCCATAGGCGCGCCCATCGGATGCCTTTACCTCTGCGATGCTCATTTGCCTTCCTTTGTCTTAAATTTAAGATATATTGTCATTGCGACGCAATTTTTGCAAGACACCTAAAGCTTCCCGGTGACCAGGCTGAAGCCCAGCCTCGGCCGCTTCGTCCCCCTGGCGCTGTCCTTATCCGGTCTGGCCGCGTTGTTCCTGTGGTTCGGCCTGTCCGCGCCCTTGTCGGCCCGTCACTTCGCCCCGAGAAAAGGCCCCCCGCCACGGCGGAGGGCCCAAATAGACTTACCATTTCAGGCTGATCGTCGCTCCATAGGTGGCCGGCGCGGCATAATAAGAGGAAGTGCCGAGCACGCCCAGGTTCAGCGTGTAGGCGCGATAGGCCTTGTCGAAGACATTCTTCCCCCAGAGCGTCAGTTCCAGCAGGTCGTCGGCCGCCTTCCAGCTAATCGATGCGTTGGTCACATTATAGCCGGGCTGGAGCGAGGAGCGCCCGTTGGTGACTTCCAGATACTGGTCGTCATACCATGCGCCGTCGACCTGGACCGCGCCTACCCCACCGGCAACATCGAAATCATAGCGGGCGAAATAATTGACGCTGAACCGCGGGGTATTGGGCAGCTTGGCGTTCTTTACCGTATCCTGCGGAAAGTCGCAGAAGAAGGCGCCGCCGATATTGGTGCAATATTCGGCATCGGGCGCGCCGGGGAACAATTCGGGCGCGAACTGCTCGCCCGCGCCGCGCACGCTCTTGACCTTCGACTTTTCCCAGGTGCCGCCGAGCAACATGTTCAGACGGTCGACCGGCTGCCAGGTCAGTTCGATCTCCGCACCGGTAGCGCGTGCGTCGCTGTTGGCGACCTGCGGCGTTCCGCCGACCATGGCGAAGGACTGATAATCGTCATAGATATAGTGGAACAGCGTGCCGTTGATGCGCAAACGGCGATTGGCGGTGGCCCATTTCGCGCCGAGTTCGAAGCTATGCAGCGTTTCGGGATCGTGGCGGAAGTTTTCCGGCGACACGACCGGACTGATCGTCCAGTTGCCGCCTTTGATACCCCTGTTGTAAGACGCGAAGATCAACGTATCCGGATCCGGCTTCCAGTTGAGGGAGAGGCGCGCGGCATAATCTTCATAATTGATCTTGTTCACGCCCGGCAGGATCGCGGCGAAGCTTTCGTCCGTCTTGATCAGCGCGTCCGGGAAAGGCGTATCGATCAGCTGCGAAATATAGTCGAGGGACTTGCGGTCCTTCGAATAGCGCAACCCTGCGATGAGCGACAGCGTGCCGGTGAAGCCATATTCGCCCTGCGCGAAGGCCGAGTAATTTTTCGATCGCACCGTATAGCGTTCAAGGCTGAGCGGATCATTGGCCGCGCCGTTGATCTGCAGGGCCGTGCCCAGGGCCGGCGCCCCGCGCGTCGCCTGTCCTCCCCCCAGGCGCATGTCCAGATAATAGGCACCCACCTGCCATTTCAGCCGATCGGTCTCGCCCGAAAACCGCAGTTCCTGCGAAAACTGGCGATATTTGACGCTGGTGTCGAAGATGATGATCGTGAGCGGCGAGGCGTCGCCATCTTCGCGATAGGCCTTTTTCAGGTTGGTATAGTTGGTGATGGACGTCAGCTCGACGCCACCCAGGTCCCAATTGATGTCGGCCTGGCCGATATGCACGCGCCGATTGAGGAAGCCGGGCGTATTGGAGAAGTTGTCGTAGGGCGAAGCCTTGGCGCCGGTGAGCGCATTGATGACGCCGCCCGACCCTTCGGTCAGGCCGACCGGATTCACGTGGCAGAATCCGTTGGGCAGCAGTTCGCAATTGTCGAACACATAGCCGCCGGTCGGGACATTATGGTCGCGCGAATATTTGTACCACAGTTCGACCATCAGGTCCGGCGTCACGTCGATCTGGGTCGTGGCGCGCAGGGCGAAGGCGTTCTGGCCGCCGATGTTCTGCCCATTGCCGACCAGGCCATTCGCCGGATCGGTGTCGGCCGACTTGATATAGTTGCCGCCCAGGGCCCGGCGCATCGACAGGCGGGCGCGCCAGCCCTCGACAATCTGGCCGCCGATCGCGCCTTCCAGCGACCGTTCGTCGAACCGGCCATAGCTGCCCTGGAGATAGCCGTTGAAGGCCTTTTCCTTCGCCGGACGGCTGAGATAATGGACCAGGCCGCCGGTCGCATTGCGCCCGAACAGCGTGCCCTGCGGCCCGCGCAGCACCTCGACACGCTCCACGTCGAACAGCTGGCCGGCAATGCCGTTCATCGAGCCCATATAGGCATTGTCCATATAGACGGCCACGGGCGCTTCCAGATTGTCCTGGAAATTGTTCTGCGAAATACCGCGCAGGTTGAAGATGGTGATGTTGGGCGACCAGGCATTCAGATGCATGCCGGGTATCTGCTGGGTGATGGCGGTGGCGTTGCTCATGCCCAGCTGTTGCAGCTGATTACCGGAAAAGGCCGAGATCGAAACTGGGACATCCTGGATATTCTGGTCCCTTTTCTGCGCCGTCACGATAATGTCGCCCAGCAGCGCGGGCTGACCAGTACCGCCCGCCGCCTGATCGGACGCGTCCTGCGCAGCGGCGGGCGTTGCCAACAGCAGAAAGGCGCAAAGAGCGGCGCCCCGCAAGGCGGTGGTGGAGAGACGTTTCGATCTTGCCATTATCTATCCCCTTTTCAGCCAGCATTCCTGTTAAATGCTGAACCGATAACATGTTAATCAAATGAAATATTCAAGCAATATTTTTGCCTTGAATCATATTCGATCAACGAAAGGGGAAAAAATTCTGGATATTCAGAAGAATATATGCCCATATGACGCAATAATATCGCGCCATTGTTTTAAACATTACAAATATAGTCTCGAATAAATTCTAATTTATCGTCTTTATCCTTCCACTTTCTTTAATTTGGCATTCATCATTCTCACCCCGGGTCCTGCCGGAGATATTCCCGCGACAGGCCGACGGCGAGGTCGATCATGAAAGCGGCCTTCGATTCAGCCACTCAAAACGCTTCCGAAAGCTCCAGTCACAAACCATATGATTAACATGATAATGATGTCAAGTCAGGGGCGTCCACGGCGTCGGGTTGAACCGAACTTATTTGATTACCACGCAAACTTCTGCCATCGGATCATCATGTCGAGTTCGAGACCTAACCTGGGACCTTATCGCGAATCCCTCGCTGGGACCTTGCTTGCCGCGCGCGAAGCCGTCATGGCGCCGATCCGCCCCATGCTGCGGGACGCCAATGTCACCGAACAACAATGGCGCGTGCTGCGCGTCCTGGTGGAACATAATTCCCTGGACGCCCGCAGCATCGCAAGC
>DATEJA010000056.1:0-23236 GCA_035278405.1 Sphingobium sp.
GTTTGCAGCCATGGAGGAACAATAACGACATCATAATGAGGGACTGGAAATATGCGGAATTTCATGTGGCTGGGCCTCGGCCTGGGACTCATCGCCGGCAGCGCGAACGCTTCCCCCGGCAATGAGCAGGAGGCGGTGCAAGCGCCGTCGAGCGATGTCGGCCATACCGGCGGCCTGTTCGCCGACAGCAGTTTCGAAGCGGCCTCAGGCTTCGATTATACCGTCGGCCATTATGGCACCCCCACCGACACCAGCGTCTGGAGCATCCCGCTGGACCTGAAGGCCCAGATCGGTCGCCTGCGCCTGCAGGGATCGCTACCCTATCAGTTCATCAAGGGGCCCGGCGAGCTGGTCGGCGGCGTCATCGTCCTGACCCCGGGCGGCAGCACGGCGGCCACCAAGCGGTCGGGCATCGGCGACCTCAACCTGTCGGCCGCCTATCTGCTGGCCCGGGAAAACGGCCTGCTGCCCGCCATCGAAGTGGGCGGCGGGGTCAAGCTGCCGACCGCGAAGACCGGCATCGGCACGGGCGAAACCGACTATGCCGTCACGGCCAGCCTCTACAAGACGCTGGTGCCGGGCGTCATCGCCTTCGGCTCCGTCGGCTATTCCTGGCTCGGCAGTCCCGCCGTCTATCATCTGAAAAACGGCGTGGCCGCTTCGGGCGGGCTCAACTATCGCCCCGCGTCCAACCAGAATTACGGCGTCAGCCTGGCCTATCGCGAACCGATCGCGACCGGCTTGAAGGGCCAGGCGGTCGTGTCGCCCTATATGAGCTATCGGTTCACCAAAAGCTGGGGCGTGACGCTCTACGGCATCGGCGGCCTCAACGACGCCAGCCCGCGCATCGGCGGCGGGCTGCGCCTCAGCATCTTCGGATAAGCATTGGTGCCGGTTCGGGGCGTGCCCTCCCGAACCGGCGTTTCGATCAGGGGACCATCTTTCAAAAAGGAGAGATCATCATGGCCCACAAAACTGCCCCCTTCGCGGCAATCGGTATCGCGGTCCTGGCCGCCGGCACCGCGCTTGCCAATCCGCCCGCGGGCGTTCCGCACGGACCGCCGGCCGGCATCCCGATGGGGCCGCCGCCCGCCGCCACCAGCCATGTGCCGCAGGGGCTCGCCGTCGGCCGTCCGGCCGGTCTGCCCGCTTCCGCGTCGGCGAACGCCAGCGTTCATGCCGGCGCCCACGTCCATGGCGTCGACCCAAGCCTCGATCGCGGCGCGTCGCTGCTGGGCAAGCTGAACGCCGCCCATGCGTCCGATTCCGCGTTCCAGCACGCCTCGTCCAAGTCGGTGGTGGGAGCGCTCGCCACCTACAAATCCGCCACCATCAAGGCGGAAGCGGCGGTGAAAACCTACAGCACGGCGGTCGCCAATGACCAAAGCGCGGTCGCCTCGGCGCAGGCCGAACTGACCGCCGCGCAAAATGCCTCGCCGGCCAACCCCGCCGCCGTCACCACCGCGCAGGCGAACCTGACCGCCGCGCAAGATCAGCTCGCGGCCGATCAGGCCAAGCTGGCCACGGCGCAGCAGGCGGTCGTCAGCGCCCAGACGACGCTGGCGACCTCCACCAAGACGGACCTCACCCCGACGGTCGTCACGCGGCTCAACAAGCTGCTGGGGATATGACCCGTCCGGTCGGGATGGGGCCAACCCATTCCGACCGGAATTCATTGGTGCCCGGCCAATCGCCTCAGGCCGGCGCCAGCTGGAATATCCGCTGGGTATTGAGGCCCAGGATCTTCTGCTTGTCCTCCCGGGACAGGCGTTCGGTCCCGATGATCTCGTCCATCGTCAAGCGCGCCTTGGGATGCAGCCTGGCGACGCCCTTGCGCTTCTGCGAGTAGAACTGGCTGCCGAATATGATGCGGTCCGCGCCGATTTCCTGCGCGAGGCCGATCATCATGCTGTCCACGCTGCACGATGCGGTATCGAAGATGAGGTTGGGGGCCAGGTCTGCGAAGAAGAAGCACTGCTGCATCCCCTCGAACGTGTAGAAGGGCTCCAGCGCCACGATCGGCACCTCCGGAAAGGCGCGCGCAACCTTGGCCAGGCGCCACAATGCTTCGTGCAGCACCACGTTCGATGCGTGGATGAGCGGCACCAGCCCGACATCGATCATGCGTTCCAGGATCTTCATCATCCAGGGACTGTCGATCGTCACCCCCTGGAATTCGGTATGGAAGCTGACGCCCTTCAGGTCCAGTTCGGTGGCGATGCGGGTCACCTCGTCCAGCGCCGCCGCCTGGTCGAGCGGCTCGATCACCCCCACCGCCACGGGAAAGCGATCGGGCGTGGCGTCGCGATAGCGGGCGATGGCATCATTTTCCGCCCGGGTCGCCTTGATGCCTTCCGCGCGGTCGTAATTGTGGCCTGGGATGGCGACGGCGCGGCCGATGCCGGCCTGCCGCATGAACTCCAGGCGGCAGGCAAGCTCGTCGGGGTCGATCTCGCCCGCCGCGACCTGGCCTTCGATCGTGAAGCCATGGGCATCGCCGGTCGACCCCATATGCTGATGCATGTCGAAAATGTCGAAGCCGTGATCGTTCATCGCTCTGTCTTTCCCAAGAGGTCGGTTTTTAGTGGCAGGGGCGGCGGTCGGCCTCACGATACGGCCAGCGTCGGCTCCGTCTTGAAGCGCCGGACGCTCAGGATCGTCACCGCCGCCGCCGCCTGCAGGATCATGAAGGTCAGAAACAGCCAGTCATAGGCGCCGGTCCGGTCGAATATTTCCCCCGAATAGCGGATCGTCGCGACGCCGAGCACGGCTATCAAAGGCACGGTCAGCCCCGTCACGGTGCCGAAGGAGGGCGCGCCAAAGCGATCGGCCAGCAGCGCATAATGCACCGGCGTGACCGCGCTGCTGACCAGGCCGACGCCTGCGGCGCCGATCAGCAGTTGAAGATAGCTCTGGCCGTTCATGAGCAAGGCGTTGATCCCCGCGCCGAGCAGGAACATGACGGTCAGCAGCAGGATCTTGTCGATCCGGTCCGCAAAGCCCGCCAGGGCCAGCTTGGCGAGGACGCCCGAAACCGACATGGCGGAAATCAGGGTGGCGCCCTGGATCACCGAGAGATGATGCGCGGCGGCCAGCGGCGGAAGCGTGATCAGGAGCGCCGACGCGATCGCGGAAACGAGCCCGCAGCTGAGATTGATCGCCCAGAAGGAACCGTTGGCAAGCAGCGACCCGACCGGCAGCCGCACCTGTGCGACAGTGGGCTGCGCGCCACCGGCCGCCGCCTTTTCCGGCGATAGGGCGGCACCCGGTTCCCTGTCGTTCGGGCCTGGACGTTCGCGGATGAGCAGCGATATCGTCAGCAGGATCGCGCCGGTGCCGACGCCCGCGACAAGGACCGCCATCCGCCAGCCATAGTTCAGCAGGAGGAAGCCCACCAGGGGGGCGACGACCAGCCCGCCCATCGACAGGCCCAGCTGGGAAATGGCCATGGCCCGGCCCCGCTGCGCCGTGAACCAGCGGACGACCAGCAGCGGCGCGGTGAGCGTGCCGGCGCCCTTGGCGGCGAAGGGGAGCAGAAGGGCAAGCACCGCGGCGCTGATCCACAGCGAGCGCGACCAGGCGAGCAGCGCGAAGGACAGCATGAAGACCAAGCTGCTGACGATCATGATGCGCTTGGCGGATATATTGTCGAGCAGCCGGCCCATGAAGGGAGAGAGCAGCGCGACGCCGACATTGAGGATGATGATGCCGCTGTTGGCATTGGCGCGCGACAGGCCGAATTCCTGCGAAACCGGCACGACGAACAATCCGTAGGAGGTGTAGATGGTGCCCATCACCAGCGTATAGATCGCCGTACAGGCGGCAACGACGAACCAGCCATGGTAGATGCGCGGCATGTCACTCTTCCTCTGTCCGTCTTCGATGCCCAAGGCCCATCGCGATGCCATCAGGCCGCTCCCGCCTCTCCCAGCCGCTCCGCGATGAAGCGCCGCAGCTCACGGCTGATCTCCTCGCCCTCCGGCGTTCCGGGAAAGCCGCCATGGCCGCCCGCCTCCACCACATGCAGTTCCGCCGGCACGTCGGCCGCGCGCAGCGCGCGGTGCATGCGCACCGTGTTCGACAGATAGAGGTCGCGGGTGCCGGTGGTGAGCAATGTCGGCGGGAAGCCCTTGGCGAAATCGCCGAACAGCGGCGACAGATAGGGGTGGGCCAGGTCGTGCCCATCGGCATAGAGCAGGTTGACCGGCATGAGGCTGCGCAGCGCCGGGTCGAGCCCCAAATTGGTATGAAAGCTGTCGCCCGATTCCGTCAGGTCGATTTCCGGCGTGTTCAGCACGACGCCGGCCGGCATCGGAAGCCCTTCATCCCGCGCGCGCAGGACGAGGGCGGCGGCCAGATTGCCGCCGGCGGATGATCCATGGACGATGATCTGGTCGGCGCCCACGGCCTTGAGCAGCGCGCGATAGGCGGCCAGGCAGTCGTCCAGCGCGGCGGGATAGGGATGATCGGGCGGCATCCTGTAGTCGACCGACCATGTATGGCGCCGCAGCTTGGTCGCGATGCCGGTCGACATGAGCCGGCAGATATCGCCGCCGCACAGAAACAGCCCGCCGCCATGCAGGTCCAGGATGACGCCGCCACCGTCGACCCGCGCCGGCATGATGTCGTAGATGGTCGCGCCTTCCTCGCGGCGCGTCTTGGCGGTGGCGCCCTCGCCCGGATTGATCTGTTCGAGCAGCGGCAGCAGCCCGTCCTCCCGCGCCGCGATCAGCGCGCGCCAGGCCGCCTTGTCCTGCGCCGGCGGATAGTCGCCATGAACGGGCGGCCTGGGCGCCAGGAGAGCCTTGGCCTGGGCGCTCAAATAGGATGGCATGGGAACCTCGCGCGCCGCCAGCCTCAGGGGTTCCGCGATGGGGTCGTTCATATCCTCTCCTCTTCGCCAGCCGCCGCTTGCGGCCTGGCCGTCTGCGCCCGCGCTCATCGGGCCCCGCGCACAAGGCGGCCCGGACGCTTGCCCGTATCCTCGTCATGGCGAAGGATCGTCTCGCCCGCCACCAGGGTGGCGACATAGCCATGGGCGCGCTGGCGCACGCGGCGGCCGCCCTTGGGCAGGTCATAGGTCACGGTCGGCGGATCCATCGAAAGACGGTCGAAATCGATGATGTTGATGTCGGCCCGCTTGCCGACGACAATCTGCCCGCGATCGCCCAGGCCCATCGCGCCTGCCGTTTCGTGCGTCATCGACGCGACGACGCGTTCCAGCGGAAGCTTGTCGCGGGCGCGATCGCGCGCCCAATAGCTCAGCATGTGCGTCGGCTGGCTGGCGTCGCAGAGCAGCCCCAGATGCGCGCCGCCATCGCCCAGGCCCATGATGGTCATCGGATGCTCCATCATCCGCCGGCACGTGTCGAGCGACCCGTCGGCGAAGTTCGAGACGGGGTGAGCGATGATCGCCGCGCCGTCCTCCTCCAGCATGAGGTCGTACAACAGCTCGACGGGATCGACGCCGCGCGCCTGCGCCATGGCCGTGATGAAGCGGTCCGGGGTGGGCTCGTAGTCCGGCGGATTGCCCAGGGGATAGAAATAATCGAACTGGAACTGGTCGCGCATCGCCTGGAGATCGGCGATGATCCGCGCGCGCAACGAAGGTTCGCGCAGGGCACGGGCGCGCTGCTTCAACGGCAGATCGGCGACGGCGGCATAGGCCGGGGACCGCGCCAGCGGATTGAAGCTGAGCTGCAGGCCCATCAGCGCGCCGACCGGCCGCCCCGCCACCTGGGCGCGCATGACGCAGCCCTCGCCGTTCAGCTGCTCGATCCAGCGCAGGACGTCGCGCCACATGTCCGGCGCGCTGTGCCGCTGCATCAGCGAGACGGACATGGGCCGCCCGCCCGCCCTGCACATCCGCCCCAATATCTCCATTTCCGCTTCAGGGTCCTGGAAATCCGATATCGCCTGCAGCACGCCGGTGCCGCATTGGCCGACGGCGCGCGCGATGGCGGTCAGTTCCTGCTCCGCCGCCCGCCAGGACGGCGTCGTGCGGCCATCGCTTCCCTTGTGGTTCAGGCTGCGCGAGGTGGAAAAGCCCAGAGCCCCGGCGCGGATGCCCTCGGCCACGATCCGGGCCATCAGCGCGCTGTCTTCCTCTCTCGCGGGTTGCAGGTCGAACGCCCGCTCCCCCATCGCGAAGACGCGGACCGGCGCGTGCGGCACCTGCGCGGCAATATCGATATTGTAGGATCGGGACTGGAGGAAATCGAGATAGCCGCCAAAATCCTCCCACGCCCAGGGGATGCCGGCGGACAGCACGGCCTCGGGAAGATCCTCCACCCCCTCCATCAGGGTGATGAGCGCTTCATGGTCGCCCGGGCGACAGGGCGCGAAGCCGACGCCGCAATTGCCCATGACGACGGTGGTGACGCCATGGTCGGACGAGGGCGCCAGCGTGTCTTCCCAGGTGACCTGCCCATCATAATGGGTGTGCACGTCGACGAAACCGGGCGTGACCAGCAGGCCGCGCGCGTCGATCTCCTCCCGTCCGCCCGCAAGGCCGGTCCCCACCGCCGCGATGCGGGACTCGATGATTCCCACATCCGCTTCAAACAGGCCGGCGCCCGTGCCGTCCGCGATCGAACCACCGCGAATGACGCAATCAAATGCCTTTTCCATCCTGTCCCATGCCGCTTTTTCTGCCGCCGCCGAGGGGTGGGCGGCCGTTGCTATGAGCAGGATGATAATTAGACGGAAGATAAATAGTCAAGCTACTATCGTCGGCATGAGGCCGTTCCGTCACCAATAAAAGCGATGTACATATATATAGATGTCAATGCGTCTATATAAACTTCGCGAGTATTGAAGTTTATTCCTTGTCACAGAAACTTCACCTCAACTAATCTGGGCCATCCAAATAGCAAAAGAGGTGTTTTATGGAACTGGGGATGCTTTACGAGTTCGACGTGCCGCAGCCTTGGGCAGGGGAGCATCCCTGGGGCCAGCGCGCCGCGGAGCGGACCGCCTATCGCGACAATATCGAACAGATCGTGCTGGCCGATAAATTGGGGTTCGAAGCCGTATGGCTGGTCGAACATCATTTCCGCGAAAATCGCAGCCACATGCCCTGCAACGATGTGGTGCTGGGCGCGCTGTCGCAGATCACGAAGAACATCAAGCTCGGCTTCGGCGTGTCGCTGATGCCGCACGAGTTCATCCACCCCGCGCGCGTGGCGGAAAAGGTCGCGACCGTCGACCTGCTCTCGCGCGGCCGGGCCATCTGGGGCATGGGCCGATCGACGCCCATGGAACAGCTCGCCTTCGGCGTCGACATCGCGTCGAGCAAGGAGAAGATGAAGGCCGCCGCGCGCACCGTGGTCGGCATGTGGGAACAGGAATATTATGAGGAAGATTCCGAATATCTGAAATTCCCCAAGCGGATGGTGACGCCCAAGCCCTACCAATATCCACACCCGCCGGCCTGGATGGCGGCGTCGACGGAATCGAGCGCGACCATGGCCGGCGAAAATGGCTGCGGCCTGCTCTGCTTCTCGATCATGCAACCGCTCGACAAGCTCAAGGAAGTGATCGACGCCTATAAGCGGGCACAGCAGCGGGCCAATCCGCTCACCAGCATCCACACCAACAAGGTGGGCGTCTACACGCTGGTCCATTGCGCCGAATCGCGCGACGACTTCGCCACCAATCGCCTCTGGGATTCGATGTGGTGGTGGTACAAGGGCGTGGCGGAATTCCACCTGAAATGGGAATTCGGCCATATGAGCGAGGAAGATCAGAAGAAGATGTTCCCGCTGCTCGAAGCCCGCGCGCGCGGCGAGTTCGACATCACCCAGTTCGACCGCGAGGACATGGTGATCGTCGGCACCCCCGACGAATGTCTCCAGAAGCTGCTGCGCTATGAAGAAGCGGGCGTCGACCAGCTGCTTTGCTACCTCAATTTCGGCTATCTGCCGCATGAGGCGGTGATGAAGTCGATCGAACTGCTCGGCACGCACATCATCCCGGAACTCAAGAAGCGCGGGGCGCGCCGGATGGCGAAGGGGCTCGAACAGCATATCCGCCACGCCGAGAAGAAGAGCGAAGCGGCGGAACAGTGGGCCGAAGACGTCAAGCTTGAGCTCTATCCGGACTGAGGAGGCCATGATGGAGTCTTTATTTGGCCTCGCGGATAAGCGGATCCTGGTCATCGGCGGTGGCCAGGGCATGGGGGAGGCGACGGTGCGCCTCCTCACCGCGCTGGGCTGCGGCGTCGCGGTGATGGACCTTGAGCTTGATCGGGCGGAGCGGCTTTGCGCCGAACTGGCCGAACAGGGCGCGTCCGTTTTCCCCATCGCCGCCGACGTGCTGAAGGAAGCGGATCTGGTCCAGGCCATCGCCCGCACCGAACGCGAGTTCGGCCCGCTCGATGGGCTCGCGACGATCGTTGGCATGGCGGGTTGGAGCCCGGCGGCCGAGATGACGACCGAATTGTGGGATCAGGACCATAATCGCAACCTGCGCTATGTCTTCATCGCCGCGCGCGAGGTCGGCCGCGCCATTTTGGCGCGCGGGGGCACAGGCTCCATCGTCGCGGTGGCGTCCGTCGACGGCATGCGGTCCGCGCGCAACCATGCGGCCTACGGCGCCGCGAAAGCGGGGCTCATCAATCTCGTCAGGAGCCTGGCGGTCGAATGGTCCGGACGCGGCATCCGCGTGAACTGCGTCGCGCCCGGACCGATCGTGACGCCGCGCCTGCCGCTGCAGTCGCCGGAAAAGGAACAGGCGTCCATGGCGCTCATTCCGATGCAGCGGCGCGGCGTGACGGACGACATTGCCAAGGCGATCACCTTCTTCCTGTCGGACATGTCGCCTTTCGTCACTGGCCAGACGCTGGCGGTGGACGGGGGTTTCTGCGCGGCGGACGTCTTCGTCTTTTCGCGCGAGGTGAAGCCGGGGGCCACGATGGGCGTGGACGACGCGGCGGCGTGAGCACCATCGTCCCGGAGGCCGTCCTGCCGCCGGAGCGCCGGGGCCATGAGGCTGCGGCGGATCTGGTGGCAAGGCGGTCCTCCGCCGCGACTATGGCCGGACTTGCGCTGGCCGGCCTCAGCCCGGCACCGCGCGAACAGCAGGTGGGCGAACGGCCGACCCTGCGCTTCACCCCCGCCACGCCGAGCGACACGACGATCATCCATTTTCACGGCGGCGGTTTCCGCCAGGGCTGTCCCGGTCAGGTCGCAGGCTATGCCGCGCGTCTCGCGGCGCGCAGCGGGGCCGAGATCATCTGCCCCACCTATCGGCTTGCGCCCGAACATCCCTTCCCGTCGGGGCTGCTCGATGGCTGGTCGGTCATCGCCGCGCTCGCCCGCGAAAGCGGAAGGCGTCTGATCCTGGCCGGGGATTCGGCAGGCGCGGGGATCGCCGCCGCCCTCGCCCTACTATGCGTCCGCGCGGCCGTCCCGCTGGCGGGGCTGATCCTTCATTCGCCCTGGCTCGACCTGACGCTGACGAGCGCGGGCTTTGAGCACAACGCCGCCCATGATCCGCTTTTCTCCCGATCCCTGGCGCAGGCGGCGGCCCAAGCCTATCTGCAGGGGCATGATCCGCGCGATCCCTTCGCCTCGCCGCTGTTCGCGGCCCCCCATGGCTTTCCCCCGACCCTCCTGACGGTCGGCCTGGGCGAGGTGCTGGCCGACGACAGCCTGCGCTTCGAACAGAGGCTGAAGCAGCAGGGCATCGCCGTCCGCCTGGTCGCGATTGACGGCATGGATCATGTGGCGGTCGTTCGCGACGGCGACCTGCCCGGCGCCCCCGCCACCTTCGCGGCGACGGTCGCCTTCCTCGCGTCCCTGAAGGCTGAAGGCTGATGCCCCGGCGCTTCTAGAAGCGCGCTTCGTTCCCGCCCAGATGCCGCTGCATCGCATCCTGCATGATGGCGAACAGTTCTTCCGCCCTGTCCCTGACCGCGTCGATCGGACCGGACAGGCCCAATACCGTCGACACGCCCCAGCGCAGGTCGCGGATCGGCATGGCCATCGACCATCCCGCGTCGCCCGCGCTCTGCTTGCTGACATAGCCAATTCGCCGGATCTCCTCCAGCTCCTCGCGGATCGCGGGCAAGGCGGCGTCGGTGATGCGCGCCCGGTCCGCCAGGCGGGCGAACTCCGCCGGGTCCAGCGTCGACAGATAGGCGCTGCCGATGGTCGAGCCGAAAACCGCCACCCTGATCCCGCGCTGCGCGAGGCGGCCGCTCGGGCTCCTTGTTTCCATGACCTGCATGAACAGGTCATTGGGCGTGCTGACGGTGACGAACAGGCCGGTCCGGCTTTGCAGATCGGTGATCAGCTCGTCCAGCCGGTCGTTCGTGCCATAGACATCGCCCAGCCAGGTGCTGAATTTCGCCAGCCGGGGCGAAGGCATATAGGTCTTGTTCCGGGCGTCGAACAGCAGATGGGCCGAATCCACCATCGTCTTGAGCAGCTGGTTCGCCGTGGATCGGTTCATGCCCAGCATGTTGACCAGTTCGATCGCCCGGAAGGGCCGCCGGATCTCGCCGAAAAATTCCAGCACATCGAGCGCCCGGGTGGCGGATTGCGAACGGCTGCGCCGTTCATCGGGACGTTTAATCAGCGTGGGCACGTGGGCTAAGACTCGCTGCGCTATCGAAACGGAGCGAATGATTAGCGCCGCCCAGCCGTTCGGCAAGGCCGAAGACCCTGCTCCCCGATCAAATCCGATTTCAATTCGGGTGCCGATGGGTTGGGGCGCCGGGGCTCAGGGCCATCCCGCGCCGGGAACCTCGACCCGCAGGGTGAAGAGGCCGGACGTGTCGATCTCCTCGGGATCGTCGACCGATCGCTTGGGCTCATGCTCATGGCCGGGGCCCCTGTAGAGGCTGCCATGCTTGCCCGACGGATCGCTGCGCGGCGCCCGGCGCACGTCCGTCGCCAGCACGAACAGCGTCCGCCGGTCCTCGCCGCCCAGCATGCAGGCGACCGCCCCGGTCATCGGATATTTCTGGTCGACCGTGCCGTCGGCGCGCACATGCACCAGATGTCCCGAATAGGGCGAACCGAACCAGATGCCCCCTTCCGCGTCCACGGAAATGCCATCGGGCCACAGATCGTCGAACTCGGCGATGATCCGCTTGTTGCTGAGCCGGCCCTGCTCGTCGCGGTCGAACCGGGCGATCCGCCGGGCATAGATTTCCGCCAGGGTGAAGGACCGGCCGTCGGCCGAGACGGACGCGCCGTTCGGCGAACAGATATTGTCGACGACGCTCATCCCCTTGCCGTCGGGCTCGACCACGATCAGCGCGTCCGGCCCGCCCGGATCGCGGAAATGCACGGTGGGCGATACCATGGTGGTGCGGGTGCCGACATAGGTCCGCCCCTCCCCGTCCACCACCATGTCGTTGAGCCACTGGCCGGGAAGATGCTGCATGTCGGCATGAAGCGACACTTCGCCGTCGCGATAGAGGAACAGCTGGCGCTTCTTCATCGAGGCGAAGATCAATGCGCCGTCCGGCATGAAGCCCAGCGCCGAGGGCGCATCGTCCAGCGTCAGAATGACTTGCGAGGGCTCGCCGGGCACCATCCGGTTCACCGTCCGCTTGAAATAATCCGAAAACCAGAAGGCGCCGTCCTTCCATCGCGGACTTTCGGGATGGTAAAGCGCGACATCCATTTTGGTGAAGCGGTCCAACGCGATCATATCGCCTCTCCTATATATATTAGCTGACATGATACCTATTCGTCAGTGCCAATAGATAACAAGTCGGAAATTCCCTCCGAAGAAAATTCGTATAGACGCACCTTGTCTATATTTACGCATGTCTTTCCCCGGCGTCCTGATTTCCTCGCCATAGTCAGAGAAGTTCATCACGCATTTGCACATCATAGCGGACCAGGTCGCTTACCGATCCTTGCCGGACCTTCTCCGCCCAGTCGGGGTTCGCGATCAGGGCGCGGCCGACGGCGACCAGATCGAAGTCGCCCCGTTCCAGCCGCCTGCCCAGTTCCCGGAACGTCAGACAGATGGCGTCGTCCTGCGCGTCGCCCCGATCGGGACGATCGCGCTGCAACGGCGTGCCGATGCCGACGCTGCCCACCGTCATGGCCGCCACGCCGGTGATCTTCCTGGCCCAGCCGGCAAGGTTGAGGTCCGCGTCCTCGTCCGGAAATTCCGCTTCCCAGAATCGGCGGGTCGAACAATCGAACAGAGTGACGCCGGCGTCCGCCAGAGGCGTCAGCAATTGTTCCAGTTCCCGGGGTGACCGGCAAAGCCGCGCCATATAATAATCGGGCGACTTCCATTGCGAAAAGCGCAGCGCGATCGGAAAGTCGGGACCGACCCGGCGGCGAACCTCGCGGATGATCTCCACCGCGAAACGGGTGCGGCCCCGCACGTCTCCGCCATAGCGGTCGGCGCGCTTGTTGGTGAGATCCCAGAAGAAACTGTCGATCAGATAGCCGTGCCCCGCATGGATCTCCACGCCGTCGAAGCCGATCCGCTGCGCTGCCGCCGCCGCCGTCGCATAATCCTCGATCGTCTCGTCGATCTGCTGCTGCGACATGGCTTCCAGCGGCGGCCCGTCGGAAGAAGGCATCCCCTCCATCTGCGGATAGAGGCCGGAGGGCGACAGCGAGGGCAGCGAGGGATCATGCGACTGATCGCGCAGCCGGTTGAGGCCCGCATGCCAGAGCTGCGGCATCATCCGCCCCCCGGCCTCATGCACCGCGTCGATCACCTGGCGCCACATGGCCAGCGACTCCTGCCCGAAAAAGTCCGGCACCTTGGCGTTGAACGCGCCGCGCCGGTTGACCGCCGTCCCTTCCGAAATGATGAGCCCCACGCCGCCTTCCGCGCGGCGGCGATAATAGTCCACGGACCGGGCGTCGATCACGCCGTCGCGGGCGAAGCCGCGCGTCATGGGCGACATGACGATCCGGTTCCTGAGCGACAGGCCGTTCAGGTCGAAGGGAGCGAACAGGGGTTCCAGCACCGGCGAACGAAGCTCTCCACTATTGACCTGGTCCTGGGGCACGCAACCACTCCTCGCAATATCTCGTCAAATCCATGATCGAACAAATGGCCGCTACGCCGCCTTCCAGTCGGGATAGGGGCCAAGGCCGATGATCAGCAGCGCGCTGATCAGGCTCGCCGGGATGCCGGCGATGATCAGGGCATCATAGCTGCCCGCATAATCATAGGCCAATCCGCCGATCAGCGGGCCGATCGCCCCGGTCACGGCGATGATGCTGCCCATCACGCCGAAGATTTTCCCATAATGGCGAAGGCCGGCGTAAAGGCTCGTCAGATAGGCGCAGATCTGGAGCTTCGTGCCCCCGGCATAGCCGACCACCACCATGGCGACCACGATCAAAGTCGGTGTGCGAAACGGCGCCAGCAGGAATATCAGCGCGACCGCCGTGATGCCGTTGGTGAGCCCCGCGATCCACCCGGCATTGAACCGCTCCATCAGCCAGCCGGTCGTGAGGCTGCCCAGGATCCCCGCTATGCCCGAAAGGCTGGCCAGATAGCCGGCCGTCGCGCGACTGACGCCGGCGTCTTCGAGCAGCGGAACCTTGTGGACGACCAGCGCCGAGGACAGGAGCAGCGTGATCAACGTCGCCAGCCCGATCCGCAAAATCGGCAGGCTGCGCGCCGCCTCGCCCAGGGTAAGGCCCGGCAGCACGGGCGCGGCACTCTCCGGCCGGGAAGAGCGACCGGCACGTCGTTGCCGGTCGCGGGCATCGCGGATGAACAGCGCGCACAGGATCAGGACCGGAACGCCCCAGCCGCAGCCGAGCAGCATCCAGGCCGATCGCCAGCCGAAACTGTCCGTCAGCCATCGGGCAAGCGGCGGCGCAAGCGAGGTGGCTAGGGCCGTGCCGCTCAACACCACCGCCAGAGCCAGGCTGCGCCCCGCGTCGAAACTGCCCGAAATGGCGGTGGTCCAGACCGTCGTCTTCAGCAGGACCGACGCCAGGGCGAACAGGCTCCAGAGCAGGACCCATTGGGCGTAGGACCCGTTCGCCAGCCCGAAGCCGGCGATGGCGAGGGCGGTCAGGACCGCGCCCGGCAGCACGATAAGGCGCGCGCCCCATCTGTCGACCATGGCACCCACCAGCGGCGCCAGGGGTATGATGACGAGTCCCGCCACGCTGGGGCCGACGGAAATCTGCGTGCGGCTCCACCCGAATTCCCGCGTCATGGGCTCGATGAACAGGCCCAGCGAATAATAAGCGGCCGTGGGAAAGGAAACGCCGACGAACGAGGCCAGCACCAGCGTCCAATGCGCGCGCCATTCCTGCAGGCGGTCGGCCGTACCGGCGCTCACGAGCGGCCCGGCCTTCCGCTTGCCCTTTGAAGCCTGCTCCTCATCGCCGCCATGCTGTCCTCTTCCTCATGCCGCCCCTGAACCGCGTCGGGATCGCCCGGCGGCGGCCGCTCCGGCTCAATCTTTGTAGTCCGGGCAAATCCGATCGAGCTTGCGCAGCAGAGTGGGCCACACCGCCTTGTTCGCATAGTTGGACCTGATCTGCCCGCTGTCGTCACTCGTCCCCATGGCATCGAATTTTTCCAGCACCGCCGCGGACGGCCTCCGCCAGGGCCGGTTCATCGATAGTGTGCGGACCTGGAAGGTACACGCCTTTTCAAGGCTGTACATGCTCGTATAGGCCTCTGCCACGGTGCGCCCCACCGACAAGGTGCCGTGATTGCGAAGCATCATGATGTGGTTCCGGCCCAGATGCTCGACCAGCCGTTCGCGTTCCTCCATCTCCACCGCCACGCCCTCATAATCGTGGAAGCTGAGGTTGCGGCGCACGATCATGGCGGTCTGGTTGAGCGGCAGCAGCCCTTCTTCCAGCGCCGACACCGCGACCCCGTCATTGGTATGCAGGTGCATGACGCAGCCGGCTTCCGGCCGGGCCCGGTGAATCGCGCTATGGACGACGAATCCCGCCTTGTTCACCGGATAGTCGCTGTCGGACAGGATATTGCCTTCGACGTCGACCGTGATCAGGCTGGAGGCGGTGATCTGCTCGAACAACATGCCATAGGGGTTGATGAGGAATCGCTCCGGCTCCCCCTCGGCACTGGGGATGCGCGCCGAAATATGCGTGCCGATCAGATCGTCCCATTGGTTCAGCGCCGCCAGGCGGTAAGCAGCGGCAAGGTCGCGACGTATCACGCGCTCTTCATCCGTGACTTTCGTCTGAACGGAGATAGACCCCCTCTGCCTCATATTGATATCGGTCATCACATCCTCTGTGAAGCGAAGTAGATTCATTCCACTTCTTCTATCCGTTTCTATCCTCCACATTTGGCTCTATTGAGTCCACCGACATTGTGTACATATATATAAATTTGTAATTGCGCGCCGGATGTCATTGTTATCGGCCGCCCGGCGAACTAAAAGAATATTCAAATAATATCATGTGCCGGGTTCCGGCTGGTGGTCGTCAATCCCCAGGACGCAAGTTCTGGCGAAACATTCGTCCAAAAGCGCAAAAAGCGCCCCGGGCCGGCCACAAGTCGAGAATCTCAATAACTAGGGAGAGGGATAATGGATTCATCACGCGTGGCGTCCCGTGCCTCGTCATATATGGCTTTGCTGGGCTGCACGGCCCTGGCCGCGATCATGGGAGCCCCTGCCGCCTTGGCGCAGGAATCCGGCGACAATGCGAGCGTCACCGACATCATCGTGACCGCGCAGAAGCGCGAACAGAGCCTGCAGGACGTGCCGATCGCCGTGACCGCGATCTCGCAGGACGCGCTGCGCGTCAATCGCATCACCAATCCGCTGGACCTGTCCGCCCAGGCGCCCAACCTGTTCGTGCGCAAGGCCGCGGGCGCCGTCAACATCCCCAATTTCGCCATGCGCGGTTCGGTCAGCTTCGGATCGGTGGCGGGACAGGACAAGGCGATCTCGCTCTATCTCGACGGCGTCTATATCGGCAGTTCGCAGGGCTCGGCGTTCGAACTGCCCGACCTGCAACGCATCGAAATCCTGCGCGGCCCGCAGGGAACCCTGTTCGGCCGCAACTCGACCGCCGGCGCGATCAGCATCATCACCAAGGATCCGTCGGGCGAGTTCGGCGTCACGCAGCAGCTGACCTTCGGCAATTACGACCAGTTCCGCAGCTCGACCCGGGTGGAAACGCCGGCCTTCGGCCCGTTCAGCGCGTCGATCAGCTACACGCATGACGAACGCACCGGCGACATGAAGAATCTGGGCGCGGGAACGGTCTGGGACCGCAGCGGCGCGATCGCTTCCCCCTGGGCGCGGCGCGGCCGCGTCTCGCCCAAGACGCTGGGCGATCAGAATTCCGAATCCGTCTTCGTCGCCGTGAAGTTCGAGCCGAGCGACACGTTCAAGACCGTCTACAAGTTCGACTGGATGGAAAACAACTTCACCCCCGAAGGCACGGGACTGGTCGCCTTCACCCCCGCCCCCGGCTCGGCCCTGGCGATCGCCTTCGCCGCCAATCCCTCGCCGATCGCCGCTGACGGGCATCGGCCGGATGCGGTGAACAATTTCTTTTCAGTGCCCGGCTACCAGACGGTCAAGGGACATAGTCTGACGAGCACCCTGGAGGTCAGCGACGGCCTTTCGTTCAAGAACATCCTTGCCTATCGGAAATCCTTCATCTTCGGCGCGGCGGACCTGGGCGCGGCGGGCTTGTACGTCACGCCGGCGGTCGCCGCCGCTCTGGGGCGCGGCAGCTCGCTGGTCGGTTCGCCTTTCGTCATGTCCGGATCGTCGTCCGAATCCCGCGCCAAACAGTGGAGCGAAGAGTTTCAGATCAACTATAATTCGAAACTCCTGACGCTGACGGCGGGCGCCATCTATTTCAACATCGACACCGTCAACGGCGCGCCCGACAATCTCGCCGGCTCGCTCAGCCAGACGACTGTCCTGGGCGGGATCATCCCCAGTGGTCAGCGCAATATCCAGTTCAATACCGGCAAGTCTCTGGCCGGCTATGTGCAGGCCGAAGTTCATGTGACCCCGCAGCTCGATGTCGTCGGTGGTTATCGCCTGACGAGGGACAAGAAGACAGGGACAAGCTATGTCTATGTATCGTCCGCGCTGCGACAGGACGTCTATACCTTCTCCTACCGCGACACGCGGCCGTCCTATATGCTCGGCGTCAACTACAAGCCGACGGACGACATCCTGCTTTACGGTAAATATTCGACCGGCTTCGTGTCGGGCGGCTCGGTATCCGGCATCGATTTTCCGCCCGAAACCGTGAAAGCCTGGGAAGCCGGCGTGAAGGCCGAACTGTTCGACCGCCGCCTGCGCGCGAACCTCGCCCTGTTCAAGGCCGACTACAAGGATCTGCAGGCGGTCAGCGGCGGCCAGTTCCTCACCCCGCCCGACCCCAATCGCGGCACGCTGGTCCTGCGCGAGGGCGATCTCGCGACCAAGGGCGCGGAACTGGAACTGCTCGCCGTGCCGGTCAGAGGCCTGACCCTGGGCGCGGGCTTTGGCTATACCGACAGCAAGTTCTCGAACGTCAATCCACGGATCCATGCGCCCGGAGAACCCGAGACGATCCGGCCCAAATGGACGTCCAATCTGTCGGCGCAATATGAAACCGAGCCGCTGTTCGGCGACGCCCGCCTGATGTTCCGGGTCGACGGCGTGTGGCGGTCCAAATATCGCGCCCTGCGCCAGACGACGCTTACCGCCGCCTATAATCCGGTCCTCTATTCCGATGCCATGTGGGTGGTGAACGGCCGGGTGGCCCTGCGCGACGTGAAGCTGGGCGGAAGCAAGGCGGAAATCGCCGCCTGGGTCCGCAACCTGACTGACAGCGACAATCCGGCCCAGCCTATCTATTTCGGGACGTTCGCGACCACCAACTATCAGCGGGCGCGCACCTTCGGCGTCGACCTGACCTTCGACTTCTAAAGCGGGGCGCGTCCAATCCACCGCTGGACGCGCTCTTTGATCTTCTGTTATCGCATGGCGCAGAAAATGAATTCAATTTCTGCGCCATGCTTCACCCCCTTCCGGCGGCGCGGGGGAAAGCCGGGCGCCAGGAAGGGAGAGAGGTAATC
This sequence comes from Sphingobium sp., assembly GCA_035278405.1. Taxonomy (GTDB): domain Bacteria; phylum Pseudomonadota; class Alphaproteobacteria; order Sphingomonadales; family Sphingomonadaceae; genus Sphingobium. Next base: position 18,028 of record DATEJA010000056.1, read on the forward strand.
ATGGTCGATCCTGCCACGGCAGCTGTTCTCATCGAGGAACGACTGGGCTTCTTCAAATCCTATCTGACCGGCTATCGGCTGGTGGACTGGACCCAGGATCGGCTCCCGCAGGTCATCGCCGCCCATCCGGACATCCGGGCGATCGTGGCGGCGGGCGAAAAGCCGATCCCCGAAGAGGTGGCAAGCCTGCCCTCGCTCGGCCTGGTCGCGCTGATGGGCGCCGGCTTCGAAGGCATCCAGCTCGACCGCCTGCGCGCCCGGGGCGTGCAGGTCACCCATTCGCCGGGCGCCAATGCGCAGGATGTCGCGGACCAGGCCATGACGCTGCTGCTGGCGGTGGTGCGGCGCGTGCTGGAAGGCGACCGGCGCGTGCGCGAGGGATTGTGGGTGGATCGCGGCACGATCCTGACGCAGCCGTCCGTCCGCGACCTCAAGGCGGGGATCGTGGGCATGGGCGCCATCGGCAAGGCGCTGGCGCAGCGTCTCGCGGCCTTCGGCTGCGCGATCAGCTGGCACGGACCGCGCCCCAAGCCCGACGTGGAATATCGCTATGTCGCCGATCTGCTCGACCTCGCGCGCGAGAGCGACGTGCTCCTTCTCTGCCACCGGGCCGACCAGAGCAATGCCGGCATGGTCGACGCGCGCGTGCTGGAGGCGATCGGCCCCCAGGGTTATCTCATCAACGTCTCACGCGGATCGGCGGTGGACGAGCCGGCGCTGATCCGCGCTCTGCGCGACGGCACGATCGGCGGCGCCGGTCTCGACGTGTTCGAAGCCGAGCCGGTGACCGGCGGACGATGGAGCGACGTGCCGCGCTGCGTGCTCAGCCCCCACACGGGCGGCATCGGCACTGGCGCCTGGCGGGCCAATGGCGCCAAGGTGCGCGAAAATCTCGACTGCTTCTTTGCCGGTCGCCCCCTCGCGAGCCCCGTGCCGCTCGCCTAGGCCGTTCCGCAAGCCGCGCCCCGGCTTGCAAGAAGCAGTTGATAAGCCCGGTGCAGGAGAGCGAGCTTGGCTGAACAATATGATTATATCGTGGTGGGAGCAGGATCGGCTGGCTGCGTCATCGCCGCTCGCCTGTCGGAAAATCCCGCCAACTCCGTCCTGCTGATCGAAGCGGGGCCCGAACCGCGCAGCCGCTGGATCGGCATACCCGGCGCGGTGTCGAAGGTCTTTTCGCCCGGCCCCTATAATTGGGGCTATATGTCGCAACCCGAACCGGCCCTGGGCAATCGCCCGATCTACTGGCCGCGCGGCAAGACCTTGGGCGGGTCCAGCGCGGTCAACGGCATGGTCTATCTGCGCGGCCACCCGATGGATTTCGACCATTGGCGGCAACTCGGCAATATCGGCTGGGGCTGGGACGATGTGCTGCCCATGTTCCACCGGGCCGAGGACGCGCTGCAGGTCAGCCCGGCGGCCGAAACCTATGCCTTCAGCGATCATTTCGTGGCAGCGGCGCAGGACGCCGGCTTCCCGTTCGATCCGGACTTCAATGCCGACCGGGGCGATCATCAGGACGGCGTCGGCTGTCTGCGCTACACGATCCGCAACGGGCGCCGGCAATCCACCTATGAAGCGTTCGTGGCGCCAGTCCGCCATCGCCGCAACCTCACGATCATGACCGACGCGCCGGTGCGGCGGGTGACGCTGGACGGGCGCCGCGCCACCGGCATCATCTACCAAAAGGACGGGCAGGAACGCAGCGCGTCCGCCCGGCGGGAGGTCATATTGGCCGGCGGCGCGGTGAACTCGCCGCAATTGCTCATGCTTTCGGGCATCGGGCCGGGCGAACATCTGCGCGACCTGGGCCTGGACGTGGCGCTCGATCGACCGGCGGTGGGGCAGAATCTGCACGACCACAGTTTCGTCCACTTGGTCTATGACGTGCCCGCCCGCTACACGATCAACCACCGCATCCAGGGGCTGGGCCTGGCGCGCGAGGTCGTGAAATATCTGATCGCGCGCAAGGGCGTGCTGGCGATCGGCACGTCGCAGGCCTGCCTGTTCGCCAAGGTGATGGAGGATGCGACCCATCCCGACGTGCAGATCGCCACGCGCCCGTTCAGCTTCGTCTTCAACGGCGGCAAGCTCGGCATCGCCAAATCGCCGACCGCAACAGCATCGGTCTATCAGCTGCGGCCCGATTCACGCGGATCGATCACGCTGCGCTCGGCCGATTCGGCGGCCGCCCCGCTGATCCTCGCCAATTTCTTCTCCCACCCGCGCGATCAAGCGACGGTCATCGCCGGCATCCGGCTGGCGGAGCGGATCATGGCCGGCCCGCGCATGCAGGGTTTCACGCAGGCGCCGCCCATCCCCGACCGGGAAGAGGCGCTACTCGACTTCATCCGCGCCGCCATGGGGCCGGTCTATCATCCGGTCGGCACCTGCCGCATGGGCGCCGATGCCGACAGCGTGGTCGACGATCGGCTGCGGCTGCGCGGGCTGGACGGGCTGCGGGTCGCGGACGCGTCGATCATGCCGCGCATCGTGTCGGCCAATATCAATGCCGCCTGCATCATGATCGGCGAAAAGGCGGCGGACCTGATCGCGCAGGACCAGCGGCGATAATCGAGGCGAAGGAGGGACGGACCATGCCACTGAGGCCATTCGAACTGAGCGAACTGACCATCTGGGGCGAAGGGCTGGAGCGGCCCGAAGATGTCGCCGTGGGTCGCGACGGCCGGGTCTATGCCACCGATCCCCATGTCGGCGCGCGCGAGATCCTGCCCGACGGGACGCTGCGCTCGGTGGGCGAAACGGTGTTTCCGGGCTGCTGCAACGGCATCAGCATGGACCTGGACAACCGCATCCTGCTCGCCAACCTCGGCGCCCATCATGGCGTCGCCGGACCGATCGAGCGTCTCGATCCCAACAGCGGCGTGCGCGAGGTGCTGCTGCGCGAAGTGGACGGGCGCAAGCTCACCAGCTGCAATTATCCGATGGTCGACAGCGCGGGCAATATCTGGTGCAGCAATTCGGTCGCGGCGGAGAATTTCGAAGGGCTGGCCGAAAAGCTCGCCTATGACGGCTTCATCTTCGTGCTGCGGCCCGACGGCACCGCGTCGGTGGTGGCGGACGGGATCGGCTTTGCCAACGGCCTCGCCATGTCGGCTGACGAGGATTATCTCTATTGCTGCCAGAGCTTCGGGTCGAACGTCCTGCGCTATCCGGTGCTGCCGGGCGGCAGGCTGGGGCCGGGCGAGCAATATGGCCCGCAGCTTGGCCCCAAAAAGGGCGATCCGGGCGCCACCGGCCAGTCCGCCCTGGCCTATCCCGACGGCTGCGCCTTCGATGTCGAGGGCAATTTGTGGGTCACGCTGTTCTGGGCGAACAAGGTGCTCGCGATCACCCCGGACGGCCGGTTGATGACCCTGATCGACGATCCCGAATGGAAGATCATGAAATCGCCCGCCAATGTCACCTTCGGCGGCGAGGATATGAAGGACGTCTATATTGGCGGGCTGGAGATGAACTATGTCGTCAAGCTGCGCAGTCCCGTCGCCGGCATGAAGCTGGCGCATCAGCGCTGACGGCGGAAGGACGGGGATGGCGATGCACAGTTACAACATGCTGATCGGCGGCGTATGGGTCGACGCCACGGGCGGCGACAGGATCGAGACGAGCGATCCCTATTCGGGCGAGCCCTGGGCGACGATCCCGCGCGGCACCACGGCCGATGTCGACGCGGCGGTCGACGCGGCCCATGCGGCCTTCCGCCATCCTTCCTGGCGCAAGCTGCCCGCCATGGCGCGCGCCGCGCTGCTGCGCAAGCTGGGCGCCCTGCTGACCGACCATGCCGAACAGCTGGCGCAGGTCGAGACGCGCGACAATGGCAAGCTGCTTTCCTCCACGCGCATGGAGGTGCTGGGGGCGGCCAATGCCTTCCATTATTTCGCCGGGCTCGCCGACAAGATCGAAGGGACGGTGTCGCCGGCGGAGTTTCCCGGCATATTCGCCTATGCCAATTATGAGCCGCTGGGCGTGGTCGCCGTCATCACGCCCTGGAATTCGCCGCTGCTGATCGCCGCGCTCAAGACCGCCAACGCGCTGGCGGCGGGCTGCACCGTCGTCATCAAGCCGTCCGAATTCACCTCGGCTTCCACCCTGGAATTCGCCAGGCTGTTCGACCTGGCGGGCTTTCCGCCGGGCGTCGTCAATGTGCTCACCGGCTATGGCGCCGACATTGGCGACCGACTGGTCACCCATCCCCAGGTCGCCAAGATCCAGTTCACCGGCGGCACCGAAACCGGCCAGCGGATCAACATGCAGGCGGCCGCCTCCTTCAAGAAGGTGGTGCTGGAACTGGGCGGCAAATCGCCCAACATCGTGTTCGACGACGCCGATATCGACGCCGCCATCAGGGGCGCGATCGTCAGCATCTTCACCTCCAGCGGCCAGTCCTGCATTTCGGGCTCGCGCCTGCTGCTACAGCAGGACGTCCACGACCGCTTCATCGAACGGCTGGTCGCCCTCACCCAGGATCTGCGCCTGGGCGACCCGCGCGATCCCGCGACGCAGATCGGCCCGATGACCACGCGCCCGCAGTTCGACCGCGTCACGGCCATGCTGGACGCGGCGAAGGCGGGCGGCGCGGTCTGCGCCATGGGTGGCTCTGCGCTCGCGGGCGGCGGCCAGTTCGTCAGGCCGACCGTGCTCACCGGCATCCGCAACGACATGGCGATCGCGCAGGAGGAGATTTTCGGACCCGTCCTGTCGGTCATCCCCTTCCGGGACGAAGAGGAGGCGCTCGCCATCGCCAACGCCACGCGCTTCGGCCTCGCCTCGGGCGTCTGGACCCGGGACATGGGCCGCGCCTTCCGCATGATCGAGGGGATCGAAGCCGGCACGGTCTGGGTCAACAGCTACCGGCTCATCAGCCTGATGATGCCGTCCAGCGGCTGGAAGGACAGTGGCCTCGGCAGCGAGAACGGCCAGAAGAACATCCTCAACTTCATGAAGCCCAAGACCGTGTTCCTCAACCATGGCGGCACGGTGACCGTGCCCTTCATGCCCGAACTGAACGGCTGACGCCTATCCAACGGCTCATGGGCAGTCGACCAGGCGCGCGCGCTCAGCTCCTTGTTCCGCGACGAGCCGCATCGGACGGCCGCCGGCCCATAGCCGGTCAACGGCAATGCTCTTCCAACCCGAAGGAAGAATGACCGGCCGGCGACCCCAGGCGGCTGGCTCCTCTCCGGATATC
>DATEJA010000057.1:0-8027 GCA_035278405.1 Sphingobium sp.
GTGTCGCAGGTGGCGACGCAGACGCCCTTCTGGAAGGCGGCCGAGCTGACGGTCCAGCTGGTGCGGCCGATTTTCCCGATGCCGCAATGCACGTCGAACGGATAGGGGAAGTGCGCTTCCTCGACGAAGTTGAGGTTCACATTCGCCACCAGCCAGCGCACGCCCTGTTCCTGCGGATGGCGGCCGAGATGATGGTGGAAGCGGATGCGGGCGGTTTCGAAGATGCCGGAGATCGCCACATTGTTGATGTGGCCCATCGTGTCGATATCCTGGAAACGCGTATCGATGCTGGTGATAAAGCTGTAGGCTTCCGGGCTCAGGCGCCAGGCTTCGGGTTTGGCCATGTCTGCTTTCCAAATGCGTTATCGCTGAAAGCTCTTACCCCCTGCGGGCAAGGATTCAATCACCGGGGCAAAATTGGCGGGACTGCGACCTTTTTGACACAGGCCGCAACGCTGCGTTTCGTCACGCGGGCATCGACTTGGGCCCGATCGCCGCATAGCGTCCGCATCCGTCCCCGCCCGTTGCCGACATGAGGGTTCATGCGCCGCTACAGCCTGACCGCCATCTTCCTCCACTGGACGATCGCCGCCCTGCTTGCCTTCCAGATCAGCGTCGGCTGGGCGCTGGAGGATCTTGGGGCGCGCGGCTTCGCGCTGTTCCAGCTGCACAAGTCGGTAGGCATCGCCATCCTGGTGCTGACGCTGGCGCGGCTGGCGGTGCGCTATGCCCGGCCGCGTCCGGCCCCCGTGGAGCGCGGCTGGCAGGGCGCGCTCGCCAGCGGGGTGCATGGCGGCCTCTATGCCTTCATGCTGGCCGCGCCGCTGACCGGATGGGCGCTGGTGTCGACCGCCAGGGTCAAGGTGCCGACGCTGCTGTTCGGGACGGTGCCGCTGCCGCATTTGCCGCTGCCGGCCGGGTCGCACGGGCTGGCGCAGGACGCGCATGGCTGGCTCGCCTGGATCGGCATCGCGCTGTTTGCGCTGCATGTCGCCGGGGCGCTGCGGCACCATCTGCTGCTGCGCGACGGGCTGCTCTGGCGGATGGTGCCGGGGCGCTCGACGCTGGGGCTGTTGCTGTTGCCGGCGTTGATCCTGGTCGGGGCGGCGGTGGGTCGGGCGATCCTGCCCACGCCGGCAGCCTCTCCCGCGCCCCGTCCGGTGGCGGCGCGCGTGCCCGCGCCCGAGGAGGAAGCGCCCGCGACCCAGGCTGCGGCGGCGCCGGCTCCGGTGGAAAAAGCGGCGGACAAGACAGCGGTGGCCGAGGAAGCCCCGCTCCCTCCCCCGCCCCACTGGACGGTGCAGCCGGGCGGGCAGCTGCGCTTTTCGGTCGACAATGGCGGGCAGGCGATCAGCGGCGGCTTTGCCCACTGGTCGGCGAAGATCGTCATGGACCCGGACCATCCCGAGAGCGCCGACATCCGCGTTGAAATCGATCTCGCCAGCGCGAGCGTGGGCGACGCCTATCAGGACGGGATGCTGGCGGGCGATGAATTTTTCGGCGTGGCGGCGCACCCCAAGGCCGTCTTCGCGGCGACGGGGGCGGAAAAGAGCGGGAGCGGCTATCGGGCGACGGGGACGCTCAGCCTCAAAGGCGTGAGCCGGCCGCAGTCGATCCGCTTCACCCTGTCGGGCGCGGGCAAGACGCGCAAGGTGCGCGGGTCGGCGAGCATCGCGCGCCAGCCCTTTGGCGTCGGCACGGGGGAGAGCGGCGCCAGCCTGGGGCCGCGCGTCGCGCTCGACTTCGACTTCGCGGCACGGGCGGACTGATGGATTTGCCGGGCAACTTCTGCCAAAGCGCGAGGATGGAACAGAGGCCGCAGAATATTCGCATCGAGGATGGAGTCTTTCTGGGCTTCGTACTGGTCGTGTCGATCGCCTTCGCGCTGGTCATCGAACCCTTTTTCGCGGCCATCCTGTGGGGCGTGATCGCGGCGATCCTGTTCGGCCCGGTCAACCAGTCGCTGCTGGAGCGCATGCCCGGCCGCCGCAACAGCGCGGCCGGTATCACGCTGCTGATGATCGTCGCGGTGGTCATCCTGCCCGCCATCGTGCTGGGCGTGACGCTGGTGCAGGAAGCGACCCTCTTCTACGGCAAGGTGCAATCGGGCCAGATCGACATTCCCGCCATGTTCAACAAGTTCCAGGCCAGCCTGCCGGCCTGGGCGTCGGGGCTGCTGGCGCGGGTGGGGATCACCAATTTCGCGACCGTGCGCGAAATGCTGGGCCAGGGCATCGCCACCAGCTTCCGATCGGTCGCGGGGCAGGTGCTGCAGATCGGGCAGGGCGCGTTCAGCTTCTTCGTGGCGCTGAGCGTCACGCTCTACCTCACCTTCTTCCTGCTGCGCGACGGGCCGGAGCTGGCGGCGCGGCTCGACCGGGCGGCGCCGCTGCGCTCGACCCACAGGCGCGCGCTGATGCAGCAGTTCGTCGTCGTCATTCGCGCGACGATCAAGGGCAGCATCGTCGTCGCCATCGCGCAGGGCATGATCGGCGGCATCGCCTTCTGGGTGCTGGGGATCCCGGGGGCGCTGCTGTGGGGCGTGCTGATGGGCTGTTTCTCGCTGATACCGGCGGTGGGGACGGGGCTCGTCTGGGTGCCGGTCGCGCTCTATCTGCTGGCGACGGGCGCGGTGGCGAAGGGGATCATCCTGATCTTCTGCGGCCTGTTCGTCATCGGCATGATCGACAATCTGCTGCGACCGATCCTGGTCGGACGGGACACGCGGATCCCGGACTATGTGGTGCTGATCACGACGCTGGGCGGGATCGACATGTTCGGGTTCAACGGCATCGTCATCGGGCCGGTGATCGCGGCGCTGTTCATCGCGACCTGGAATATCGTGACGCGGATGCGGACGGGGAACGGGATCGAGGGGCCGTTGACGGAGGAGGCGGGGGCTGTGCGGAACCCTAGCGCCATTCGAACCGACTGATGCGTTCCCCGGCGGAGGCCGGGAAACAGGCGCGCTACAGCTCCTCCAGCGCGGCGCTGGCTTCCATCCAGACTTCTTCCGCCGCTTCCAGCTTCCTTTCGACCTCCGACCGTTTCACCATGAGCTGGGTCATGGTCATCTTCGCTTCCGCGCCGCCGGCGGCCTTGGGGTCGAACAGGGCCTGGTCGATGCGGCTGCGTTCGGCGGCGAGGGTCGCCATGTCCTTTTCCGCCTTGCTGATCGCGCTTTTCGCCGCCTTCTGCTTTTCGCGCCATTCGGCGGCGTTGCGCTTTTCCGCCTTGCGGTCGACCTTGGGCGCGTCGCCGGCGCCGGCGCCGTTACCGTCCGCCTTGCGCAGGATGATGTCGGTATAATCCTCCAGACTGCCGTCGAAAGGCTGGGCGGTGCCATTGTCCACCAGCACGAGGCGGTCGGCGACCAGCTCGATCATGTGGCGGTCGTGGCTGACGATCACCACCGCGCCCGAATAGTCGTTCAGCGCCTGAACCAGCGCCTCGCGGCTGTCGACGTCGAGATGGTTGGTCGGCTCGTCGAGGATGAGGAGATGCGGCGCGTCGCGGGTGATGAGGGCGAGAGCGAGACGCGCCCTCTCCCCGCCCGACATGCTGCCGACCTTCTGCGTCGCGCGCTCGCCGGAAAAGCCGAAGCGGCCGAGCTGGGCGCGGACGGCGGCGGGGGTCGCGCCCTTCATGACGCGGCTCATATGTTCGAGCGGCGTGTCGGTGACGTCCAGTTCCTCCACCTGATATTGGGTGAAATAGCCGACCTGCATCTTGGCCGAGGCGTTCATCGCGCCTTCCATCGGCTTCAGCTGCGCGGCGATCAGGCGGGCGAGCGTGGTCTTGCCGTTGCCGTTGCGGCCGAGCAGCGCGAGGCGATCGTCGGGATCGATGCGCAGATTGACGCGGCGCAGGACCGGCGTGTCGGTATAGCCGACCGCCGCCATATCCATGGTGATGAGCGGGGGCCGCAGTTCCGGCGGGTTGGGAAAGCCGAAATGCAGCGTCGGATCCTCGATGGCCGCCGCGATCGGCTGCATCTTGGCCAGCGCCTTGGCGCGCGACTGGGCCTGCTTCGCGGTCGAGGCGCGCGCCGAGTTGCGGGCGACATAGTCCTGCAGCTTCTCGCGCTCCGCCTGCTGCTTGGCGCGCGCGGCCTCCTGCTGGGCGAGGCGCTCGGCGCGCTGCCGTTCGAACGCGTCATAGCCGCCGGGATAGAGGGTGACCTTCCCGCCCTCCAGATGGAGGATATAGTCGACGACATTGTTCAGGAGGTCGCGCTCATGGCTGATGACGACCACCGTGCCGCGATAGCTTTTGAGGAAATTTTCCAGCCACAGAGTCGCTTCGAGGTCGAGATGGTTCGACGGTTCGTCGAGCAGCAACAGGTCGGGGTTCGAGAAAAGCAGCGAGGCGAGCGCGACGCGCATCTTCCAGCCGCCCGAATAGCTGTCGAGCGGGCGGCCCTGCATCTCCTCGTCGAAGCCGAGACCCACGAGGATGCGGGCGGCGCGCGCCGGGGCGGTATAGGCGTCGATGGTGTTCAGCCGTTCGTAGATATGGCCGAGCCGGTCGGGATCTTCGGTATGCTCCGCCTCCGCCATCAGCGCGGCGCGCTCCTTGTCGGCGGCGAGGACCGTGTCGAAGGGGGTGGCGGTGCCCGACGGTGCTTCCTGCGCGATATAGCCCAGGCGCGTGTCACGCGGCATGTCGCAGCTGCCCTCGTCCGGGTCGAGCTGGCCGATCATCACCTTCATGAGGGTCGACTTGCCCGCGCCGTTGCGGCCGATGAGCCCCACGCGGCTGCGCGGCGGCAGCGAGGCGCCGGCACGGTCGAGAATGGTGCGGCCGCCAAGGCGCACGGTGATGTCCTTCAGGATGAGCATGGCGGGGCCCTTAGCAGGAGATGGGAGGCTTGTCAGGGGGACGAAAACGGCACGACTTTCGGCTTTCCCCTCCACCACCGCCTTTGGCGGCGGTCGCCCTCCCCACGCTTTGCGTAGGGAGGTCTAGGCGGGCGACTCCGCATAGAGCGTGAACTGTGTGTGCAGGCCGCCGTCCGAGGATTGGCCGAGCCACAGGTCGAACGCGCCCGGTTCGGCGATGATCCTGCTTCCCGCGCCCACAAACTGCAAATCCGTGCGTGACAGGGAAAAGCGCACCATCTTGCTCTCCCCTGGCGCCAGCGTCACGCGCTCGATGCGCTTGAGTTCGCGGATCGGGCGGGTGCGGCTGGCCACCTTGTCGCGGATATAGAGCTGCACCACCTCGCTGCCCGGCCGGTCGCCCTTGTTGGTGAGGCGGGCGGTCACCTCGATCGCCCGGTCCCAGCGCAGCGCCGTGTCCGACAGCTTGAGATTGTCGAGCGCGAAGCTCGTATAGCTGAGGCCATGGCCGAACGGATAGCGGGCGCTGTTGTCGGTCGTCATGTAGCGCGCGCGATATTCGGTGCGGTTGTCGATCACCGGGCGGCCGGTCGACTTGCGGTCGTAGAAGAAGGGCTCCTGCCCCGATTCCCAGGGGAAGCTGACCGGCAGCTTGGCCGACGGGTCGACCTTGCCGAACAGGATGTCGGCGATGGCGTGCCCCGCTTCCGACCCCAGGAACCAAGTGGCGAGCACCGCCTGGGCATTGGCGACCGCACCGTGCAGCGCGAGCGCGCGGCCGTGGCGGAGCAGCACGACCATGGGCTTGCCGGTCGCGGCGACAGCTTCGGCCAGCGCCTGCTGGGGCGGGGGGATCTCGATCACAGTGCGCGATTGCGCCTCGCCGGACATGTCCTGCGATTCGCCGATGGCGAGCAGGACGATGTCGGCCGCCTTCGCCGCCTCCACCGCCGCCGCGATGCCGCCGTCGATGGGCGCCATGATCTCGCACCCCTGGGCGACCGCCAGGCGTGTGGGATCGGGCAGGGCGGCGCGCAGGCCGGTGGCGATGTCGACGCCCTTCCCCTTGTCGCCATAGAAGGCCCAGGGGCCATAGAGATTCGCCCGGTCCTCGCCGAAGGGCCCAATCAGCGCGATCTTCTGGCTGCGGGCCGGGTCGAGGGGGAGCAGGCCGCTATTTTGCAGCAGCACGATCGAGCGCCCCGCCGCCTCACGCGACAGGGCGCGGTGGGCGGGGGTGGCGATGCGGCTTTTCTCCGCCTCCTCGCTGATCGAGCGCCAGGGATTGTCGAACAGGCCGATCGCCGTCTTCACATAGAGGATGCGCCGGACGGCGACGTCGATCGTCTCCATCGGCACCGCGCCGCTCTTGACCAGGTCGGGGATGTGGCGAACGAACAGGCCGCTCTGCATCGACATGTCGACGCCGGCCAGCACGGCGAGGCGGGTCGCGTCGCGCTCGTCTTCGGCATAGCCATGGGCGATCAGTTCCTCGTCGGCCGTGTAATCGGAAAAGACGAAGCCGCGAAAATGCATTTCGCCGCGCAGCAGGTCGGTCAGCAGGTCGCGGTCGGCGGTGGCGGGGACGCCATTGATCTCGCTGAAGGCGGCCATGGTGGTCAGCGCCCCCGCCGCGAAGGCCGCGCCGAAGGGCGGCAGATGGGTCTCACGCAGCGTTTCGTCGCTGATGTCGACGCTGCCATATTCCAGGCCGGCGGCGACCGCGCCATAGGCGGCGAAATGCTTGGGACAGGCGAGCAAGGAGTCGTCGCGGCGCAGGTCCCGCCCCTGGAAGCCGCGCACGCGGGCGGCGGCGAAGAGGGAGCCGAGATAGACATCCTCCCCCGCCCCTTCGACCACCCGGCCCCAACGCTGGTCGCGGGCGACATCGACCATCGGCGCGAAGGTCAGGTGCAGGCCCGCCGCGCTCGCCTCCTGCGCCATGGCGCGGGCGGTGCGCTCCGCAAGCGTGGGGTCGAAGCTGGCGGCTTCGGCGAGCGGCACGGGATAGATGGTCTTGAGCCCGTGGATCACGTCGCCGGCGAGCAGCAGCGGGATTTTCAGCCGGCTGTCCTCGACCGCGATCCGCTGCGCGCGCCGGGCGCCGGCGACGCCGATGCCGTTGAACAGGCAGCCGACCCGGCCCTTGCGCACCTCTTCGGCGAGGCGCTTTTCATCCTGGATGCCGACCTGTGGGTTGGGCGGGTTGTAGGGACGGAAACTGTCGGTGAGGCAGGTCATCTGGCCCGCCTTTTCCTCGATCGTCATGCGGGCGATCAGGTCGTCGACGCGGGCGATTTCGGTTGCGGCGAAGGCGCGGCGGGGGAGCGGCAGGGTGAGGGCCAGCGCGGAGGAAAGCAGGGTGCGGCGGTCGAGAGTCATCTTGCCGACAGCCTAGAGCAGTTCTCCACTCCTGCGAAGGCGGACTGCATTGGCAAAGGCACGGCCCATCTTCGCTGATAGGGTAGAAGCGCAGGCCATTCGTACCGTCATCCGGGATCGACCCGGGATCCCGCTTTTCTTCTCGCATCTGGACTAAGGAAGCGGGACCCCGGAACAAGTCCGGGGTGACGATCTTGATGCGCGGCGGTTGGGGCGCCGTTCAGCCCGGCGCGAACAGCTTCGTCCCCGCGACGCCGACCAGGATCATCGCCATGAAGGCGGCCTGCGCCGCGCTGACCCTGTCGCCGAACAGGATCATGCCGCCGATGATGACGCCGATCGCGCCAAGGCCGGTCCAGATCGCATAGGCGGTGCCGGCGGGCAGGCCCTTCATCGCGAGCGCGAGCAGGCCCATGTTGAGGAAGCTCAGGGCCACCGGCACGGCGGACGCCTGCCAAGTGCCGATGGTCGCGGCCCATTTGAGGCTCAACGCCCAGCAGATTTCGGTAATGACGGCAATGCCGAGGACGAGCCAGGCCATAAGCGTGTTCCATGCTTGGCGGGCTCGGAGGAAAGCGCGCCAGCCGGAAACCCGAAAGAGGCCGCGCGCCGTCAAGAGGGTGGTGGACAGGGCTGGATTCGAACCAGCGTACGGGAAACCCGGGCAGATTTACAGTCTGCTGCCTTTAACCACTCGGCCACCTGTCCAGTGCCCTGACGCGGCGGAAGTTTCGTCCTTCACCGCGCTGGAGGCGCGCTCAATGGCGAATGGAGGCTTGCCTGTCAATGGCCTGATGTGAAAAG
>DATEJA010000058.1:0-10009 GCA_035278405.1 Sphingobium sp.
GCGGCGGCCGGCGGCGCGGCGGGCGCGATCCGGGGCTCCTGCCGATCGGCCCGGTCCCTGTCGATGACCGGCGCGGTTCCCGGATCGTTGGCGCCCAGCTGCGCCGTAGCCGGACCGCCCAGCGTAAGCGCCAGCGGCATCAGCGCCAGCGCCGCCGCCTTCAGCCGCCTCCAGGCCCTGCCCCACTCCATCGCGCCGCGTCGCCCCATCCGCCGGGGGGCCATTCCCCCGATGGATCCGGCTTAGAGCAATCGCCTTGCCGGTCGTGGCCAACTACAACCATTATGGCGGCGATCCGCGCCTTTTCCGGCGCCCTGTCGGCGGAAATGTCACCGCATTGCGCGCTATCAGGCGCTGAAGCTCATCGCCAGGTTCGGCCGCGCGGCCGGATCGCCCGCCCATGCGCCGCGCTCGTCGCGGCCCGCCGGGGCGTTGAGGCGGGTCAGCAGGAACTGGCCGAACTGCCAGTCGCCCAGCCCCGAGGAGGCGTTGACATGCCCCACGCGCCCCGCATCGGCAAAGCGGCTGCCCCAGAATTGCGCCAGCAACCGCGCGCGCTCGAAGCGGATATAGGGGTCGTCCCGGCTCGCCACCACGATGGAGGGAAAGGGCAGCAGCGCCTTGGGCGCCGGCGCGAAGCCCGCCAGCCGCGCGTCGATGCCGGCACTGTCCACCTCGGGCGGGGCGACCAGCAGGGCGCCCGCGACCTTGTCGCTCCATTCCCGACATTCCAGCGCCGCCCACCAGGCCACGGCATGGCAACCCAGGCTGTGCGCAGCCAGGATGACCGGCCCGTCGATCCGGGCGATGGCCTCGTTCAGGTTGCTGACCCAGCTGTTGCGCCGGGGGCTGTTCCAGCTGCCCAGCTCGGCCCGCTGGCAATGGGGCAGTTCCGCTTCCCATATGGTCTGCCAATGGCCCGGGCCGCTGTTCATCAATCCCGGCACGGTCAGGATGACGGGCTGGCGGGGCGCGGGCTGAAAGGGGCTGGTCATGGATCGCTTCCTCGGTTGGCGCAGCTTATCTCTACCATTTCAGTAGCAATCTCCAGCGACGAAAGCTACCAGCCCCCCAAGCGCCGCTTGGGGCAGGCCGATCTCAAAGCGCGATCAGCGCATAGGGCCGATTGAACCGCTCATTCACCACGAACTGCGCGCAATTATAGACCGGCACGCCGCGCGGTGTCTTCCCTTCGAAGGCACCGCGATGGGCATGGCCATGCACCGCAAAGCGCACATTGTCGAACCGATCGATCGCCTCGGCCAGGCGCGAGGAACCCAGAAAGGGAAAAATCTCCTGCGGCTCCCCCTCCACCGTATCGGCGACCGGCGCATAATGCAGCACCGCCACGCAACGGTCGGTGCGCAGCGACCGCAGCGCATTTTCCAGCTTGCGCGCCTCGTTGATCGATTCCTCGACGAAGGTCTTGATCGCCCGCTCGCCGAACGCGCCCAGTTCGCCCCGGCCAAAGCCGCCGACGAAACCCTTCACCCCGGCAAAGCCGATGCCCTTTATCTCCACCGCCTGCTCGTCCAGCACAGTGACGCCCGCGCCGTGCAGGATGCGCGCGACCTCTTCGGGCTGGCCACACTCATAGTCATGATTGCCCAGCACCGCGACGGTGGGGATGGTGCAGGCGCGCAGGTCCTCCGCCAATATCTCCGCCTCGCGCGGCTTGCCGAAATTGGTAAGGTCGCCGCACAGCGCCAATATGTCGGCCTGGTCCGAAATCTCCTCGAACATCGCGCGGTAGCGATGTTCCGACGTGTCGGTGACATGCAGGTCGCCGATCGCGGCCAGCGTCAGCCCTGAATGGCGCTCACTTGTTTCGATCATGGCTCTCCTCAAGCCCCTTTCCCACGACGTCGGCAAAGCCCCATTCGGTGATGTCGATCAGATAGTCGCGCGGGGACAGCAGCCGCCCCCGGCATACCCGGATATTGGGCACCGGCAGTTCCGACCGCGTCTGCAGCCGGCCCAGCAGCTCCTCGAACAGCCAGAGCGGGATGCAATGCCGCTCGGTCGGGTAGATGAAGCGGAAATTGAGCAGGTGGATCAGCAGCAATTCCCAATGCAGCTCCATCGCGTCGAGCAGCCATTGCCACTTGATCCGCTCATGCTGGCGCAGGATCACATGGATGACGTCGGCGCCGTCATAGCGATAGCGGTCCTGGATAAAGATCTTCGACAGGATGAATTCGGTGGGCGGCGTGATCCGCACCTTGATGCCATAGACTTCGGCATGATCCTCCTCGCGGAACCATTCCTCCGTCACCGGCAGGCTGGCCGAGGAGATATTGTAGATCACGTCGAAGAAATTGCCTTCGCGCCAGACCTTGCCGATCCAGCGCTCGTCCTCGAACTCGACCTCATGCCCCAGATGCTTGAAATAGGCGAGGATGCGCGGCGCGTCGCCAGCCTTGCAGAAGACATCCAGATCCTTGGTCGGCCGCACGATCCCGGTATGGCAGCCCAGCGCATAGGTGCCCGACAGCATGAAGGGGATGCCCGATTCCACCAGATGCTGGAGGCTTTCGGTATAGAAGGCGACCGAATCCGGCGGCGGGTCGAAGATGGCGGGGTCGGCTGTCATTGCAGATGAGCAACGGGCGAGGGGGATGAGTGTTCCGCCTTAAGTCCTCCCCAAGCTCGCTTGGGGAGGAGGACTGCCAGTAAAACTGGTGGTGGAGGGGAAATGGGCAACCGCTGCGCAGATGTCCTGCAACCACGGCCGTCATGCCAGCGCAGGCTGGCATCTCAGGCGAGGGCGCGCCGCATCGCCCGCGATCCCAGCCTTCGCTGGGATGACGCCATCGCCTCAAACCCCCGGCACCCCCAGCACCCTGGCCTCATCCCTGATCCGCCCCGCCTGCGCCGGGTTCGCCGCCACCGCCGCGCGATAGGCCGCCGTCGCCTTCCCCGTCTCGCCCAGCGTCATGCGGCTGCGCATCAGCATGATCCAGCCGTCGACATTGCCCGGATTGGCCTTCAGCTTGCCCTCCAGCCCGGCCACCATCCCCTCGATCATCGCGTCCTGCTGCCCCTTGGGAAGCTGCGAGGCCGCCTGCATCTGCTCCCGGCTCGGCCCCGGAATGGCCCCCATGGCCACCGAGCCGCCCGCCTCCGATCCGATCGCCGGATGCGGGGCGGGCTTCACCGCCGCCAGCCGCCCGGCCACGTCGATCCCGTTAATCTTCCCCACCTGCTCGATCGTGCGCTTGAGGTCCGCTTCCCAGGGCGCGCCCGGCGGCGTATCGGCCAGCAGCGCCAGCCAGTCCCGGATCGCGCCCTCATGATCCTTGGCCAGATCCTTGCGCACGGCGAGGAAATAGCGCGCCCTCGGCTCCTTGGGATCGAGCTTGATCGCTCTCTCGAACGCGTCGGCCGCCTCCTTGGGCATCGGGTCATGCTCGCTCGCCATCACCACCGCCTCGCCCAGCGACGACCAGAAGGTCGGATTGCCCGGTGCCAGCTTCACCGCCCGCCGATAGGCCCGCGCCGCGTCGGCATGGCGCCCGTTCTCGAAATAGGTCCAGCCCAGCATCTGCCAGCCCTCGGCATCATTGGGATTGGCGCCTACCCGATCCTGCAACCCGCGAATGACCGCCTCGGGATCGCTCGGCTGTTGCATGGCCGGCGGCGCGAGCGGCACCGCCGCCTTTTCCGGCCGATCACGCAGCACATTATAGCCCACCGACACCACCGCCAGCGCCGCCGCGCCCATCAACAAAACCCGTCCCAGCTTCACCGCCAACACCCCTTCCCGTCATCCCCGCGCGGGCGGGGGTCCATCTCCTGACCTCAGCCCGAGGACCCCGCGCGGGAATGACGACTCCTCTAGCGCCGCCCATCCAAATTGATAGAGTGCCCAAAGGCTTGATCCGCAGCCCATATGACGGCAGGAGCATGTCCAGGGGACATGGGGGGAATCTTTTACAGTGACTGACCGCGTGCGTATCGCGATCGTCGGGTCCGGGCCGGCGGGGATGAGCGCGGCCGCGCGCGCGGCGCAGCTTGGCCTGTCGCACCTGCTGATCGAAAAGACCGATCACCTGTCGGACACGATCTACAAATATCAAAAGGGCAAGCATGTCATGGCGACGCCCAGCCAGCTCGTGCTGCGTTCCGATTTCGATTTCGACGCCGGCAAGCGGGAGGCGATCCTCAATCGCTGGAACGAACAGGCCGCCGCCCAGGGCATCAACGTCGCCTACAACGCCGAAGTGAAGGCGATCGCCGGCACCGGCGATCCCATCCCCGGCAGCATCCACAGCATCACTGAACGCAAGCGCGACGGCACGAGCGAGACCAGGCAGATCCAGCGTCTCGCCCCGCCCTACCGCCTGACGCTGACCGACGGCCGCGAAATCGTCGCCGACGCCGTCATCCTCGCCATCGGCACCCAGGGCAATCCCAACCTGATGCGCGTCCCCGGCGGCGACCTGCCCCATGTCCAATATCAGCTGGACGACCCGGCCGCCTATAATGACGAACATATTTTCGTGGTCGGCACCGGCGACGCGGGGATCGAAAACGCCATGGGCCTCGCCGCCGACGCGGCGCAGGGCAATCACGTCACCATCCTCAATCGCGGCACGGAGTTCGCCAGCGCCAAGCCCGCCAACGTCAAGGGGCTGATGGCCGCCGCCGAAGCGGGCCGCCTCTCCATCATGACCGAATCCACCACGGCGAAGATCGAGCCGGGCTTCATCACCCTCGACAGCCGCGATGGCGAGGTGAAGCTGAAATGCGACCGCATCATCGCCCGCATGGGGTCCGCCCCGCCGCGCGCCTTCGTCGAAAGCTGCGGCATCGCCTTCACCAGCAACGACCGCCTCGCCTTTCCCCAACTGTCCCCGGTGTTCGAAAGCACGGCGCCCGGCATCTTCGTCATCGGCGCGCTGGCGGGCTATCCGCTCATCAAGCACTGCATGAACCAGGGCTATGACGTCGTTGAATATATCAACGGCAACCGCGACCTGAAACCTGCCGACGAACCCATTCTCGCCGCCAAATTCGCGCAGCTGCCCGAACAGCGCGGCGTTGCCGAATGGCTCGAATATCTGCGCACCAACGTCTCGATCCTCGAAGGCTTGTCGCCGCTCCAGATGCGCGAATTCATGCTGGACAGCGAAGTGCGCGCCTATCGCGCCGGGGACGTGATCTTCGAAAAATTCGATCCCGGCTCCTCCCTGTTCGGCATCGCGGACGGACAGGCGCTGGTCGAAGTCGCGCCCGAAACCAACGTCGCCATCGAACAGGGCAGCATCTTCGGCGAAGTCGGCCTCATCTCCGGCCGCCGTCGCGGCTCCACCGTGCGCGCGGGCACGGACTCGATCATGGTGGAAGTGTCGCGGACGGCGGCGCTGAAGCTCATGTCCTCCAACCCGCCGGCCAAGCGCGCCATCACCCGGATTTCCACCGAACGGCAATTGCTCCAGATGTTCGGCGCGGGCCTCACCCCCGCCGATCTCGCCGAAGTCCTCGACAGCGCCGAAATCAGGACCGTGAAGGCGGGCGAAGCCATCCTCACCGAAGGCGATCCTGGCACCGACATCTATGTGATCCGCGTCGGCTCGATGATCGTGGAAAAGAAGATCGGCGGCAAAAACGTCTTCCTCTCCTACCTCCCCGCCGGCAGCTATGTGGGCGAAATGGCGCTGATCGCGGGCGGCCCGCGCACCGCCACGGTCAAGGCGACGGTCAAGTCCGAAGTCATCAGGCTGGACGGCGACGCCTTCGCCCGCCTGATGGCCGCCAAGCCCGCCCTGCTCGAACGCGCCCGCCGCGACATGGCCGCGCGGCAGGACGTCAACGCCTTCATCGAAAGCCGCAAGGACAGCTTCTCCACCGTCGTCGACATGTATTCGGAAACGGCGAAATTCCTGGTCGACAACGGCATCGGCGAAGCGACCGACGTGCTGCTGATCGACGAGCATCTGTGCGTGGGCTGCGACAATTGCGAAAAGGCGTGCGCCGACAGCCATGACGGCCTGTCCCGCCTCGACCGCGAAGCCGGGCGCACCTACGCGCACCTGCACGTCCCCACCAGCTGCCGCCATTGCGAACATCCGCACTGCATGGCCGACTGCCCGCCCAACGCCATCCATCGCGGCCCGGACGGCGAAGTCTTCATCGACGAAAGCTGCATCGGCTGCGGCAATTGCCAGCGCAACTGCCCCTATGGCGTGATCCGCATGGACAGCGTGCCGCCGAAAAAGCCATCGCTGCTCAGCTGGATGTTCTTGGGGCTTGGTCCCGGCCCCGGCGAGCCCTCCAAAAAGTGGAGCTACAAAAACGCCAAGCCCGGCGTCGAAAAGCCGAAAAAGGCGATCAAATGCGACATGTGTTCGGGCATTGACGGCGGCCCCGCCTGCGTGCGCGCCTGCCCCACCGGCGCCGCGATCCGCGTTGCGCCCGAAGACTTCCTCACCGTCGCCCGCCTTGATGGGCAAGCGAATTGAGCATGGCTACTTTCCCCATGTCATACAGGTTGAAGCGCGCTGTTCCCCGGCGAAGGCCGGGGCCCAGTTCCAGCCCCGCGACTGGACCCCGGCCTGCGCCGGGGGACGACCCCATCAAGATGAAGCCCGCCTTAGCTCAAATCACTAGCGTCATCCCCGCCACCTCCGTTCCCGTCATGCCCGCCTCTGCGGGAATGACGATGCAAAAAGCGATGGCTCGATAATGGCGACCCGCGCCACAACCCCCCGCCGCGCCAAGGGAGAAACCCTCCACGACGGCTTCCTGCGCCACGCCAACTTCCGCTGGCTGAAGGTCGCTTGCACCCTCTGCATCCTCGCCATCGCCAGCTATCTGCTCATCGACATCACCCCGCGCCACAATGGCGGCAGCTGGTATGGCTACATCATGGGCACGATCGGCGTCGGGCTGATCCTCTGGCTCACCCTGCTCGGCCTGCGCAAGCGCGCCATGACGCGGGGCCGCTGGTCCTTGAAGGCATGGACCAGCGCCCATGTCTATCTGGGCCTCAGCCTCATCGTCGTCGGCACGCTGCACACCGGCTTCCAGCTTGGCTGGAACGTCCACACGCTCGCCTATGCGCTGATGATGCTGGTCATCCTGTCGGGCCTGTTCGGCATCATCGTCTATGCGACTTTGCCCACCGCGCTCAGCAATAACCGCGCGGAAATGACGCAGGTGCAGATGCTCGAAGCGATCCGCGCCATCGACCGCCAGTTGCACGACGCCGCCCAGCCCCTGCCGCAGACCCAGGCCGCGCTCGTCCGCCAGTCGCTCGACGACGACCCGTTCGGCGGCAGCCTCCTCGCCCGCCTCTCTGGCCGCTACCCCCGCTGCGCCACGGCAAGAGCGCAGGCGGCCTTGCGCTACTGGACCGCCGACCACCCGGACACCGGCAACTCACCCCTCGAAAAGATCGACGCGCTGCTCGAACGCAAGCAGGCCATGCTCGCCCGCCTGCGCCGCCACCTCAAATTGAAGGCACTGCTGGAAATCTGGCTCTACGTCCACGTGCCCGCGACCTTCGCCCTGCTGGCCGCGCTCACCGCGCATATCGTCAGCGTCTTCTTCTACTGGTGATCCGGCCATGACCTTCATCCTCCGCCAGATCAGCCTTACCGCCGATGGCCGCGAAATCGTCCGGTCCGCGACGCTCGCAAAGCCGCAGCTTTCGCTCGGCCGCGCGTCGACCAGCGACATCCACCTTCCCGATCTCGCGCTCGAACCCGACCACGCCCGCATCGAACAGGTCGATGATCGCACCGTCCGCGTCCGCGCCACCGGCACCCTCGGTTTCGAAATCGAAGGCCGCACCACCCGCGCGGCCGACATCGACACAACCAAGGGCGCCGAACTGCGCTTCGGCGGCCACCGCCTCACCGTGTCCCGCGAAGAGGCCGCCACCATCCTGTCGATCCGCCGCGTCGACGCCGTTTCCGACGCCTCGGAGGAAAAGGAGGAGGCCAAAGTCTTCTCGCTGCGCGGCCTCGCGCCGCCCAAGCGCCTCACCGCCTGGGCGCTCGTCCTCGCGATACTGATCGGCTTCCTCGCCATCCCGATCTACAGCTATGCCAGCCGCCCCGCGAACGACACGCGCACCATCTACAAGATGGTGGGCGACAAAAGCTGGTCCCCCGGCCCCTTGAGCCAGGCCCACCACGCGCTCGAAGGCCGATGCGAAACCTGCCATCAAAAGGCGTTCGTCTCGGTCCGCGACAATGCCTGCCAGACCTGCCACACGTCGGTCCACGACCATGCCCCCGGCGCCCGCATCGCCATGGCGCGCGCGCAGCCTGGCCTTGGCGGCCGGTTCCTGAACCTCGTCGCCTCCACCTTCGGCAAGCCCGCGCAGGGCGCCTGCGTCGACTGCCACCGCGAACATGAAGGCGCCGGGCCGATGCAGCCCACGCCCCAGGCCTTCTGCACCGACTGCCATGCCAGCCTCAAGGATCGCCTCAAGGATACGAAGCTCGCCAACGCCGCCGACTTCGGCACCGCCCACCCGCAATTCTCGGCGCTCGTCCAATATCAGCCGGGTCCGCGTCCCCGCTTCACCCGCGCCAGCCTCGACGCCAAGCCCATGGACGACAGCGGCCTCAAATTCCCGCACGACATCCACCTGTCGAAGACCGGCGGCGTCGCCCGCATGGCGCGCAGCCTGGGCGCGCAGTCCGGCTATGGCGACGCGCTCGCCTGCAAGGATTGCCATCGCCCGACCGCCGACGGCGTGCGCTTCCTCCCCGTCGACATGGAGCGCGACTGCCAGTCCTGCCACAGCCTCGCCTTCGAAACGATCGGCGGCACGGTGCGCACCCTGCGTCATGGCCAGCCCGACCAGGTCATCGCCGACCTACGCGCCTATTATCGCTCGACCGCCCCTGCTCAGCCGATCGGCCTCGGCGGCATGGCCCGCCGCCGCCCCGGCGACTATGCGCAAGGCCGCGTCTATCACGCTTATTTCGGCGCCGCCGCCGCCCGCCCCTCCCGCGCTGACGAGGCGATCCGCGCCGTCTTCTCGAAGGGCGGCGCCTGCTATGACTGCCACACAGTCACACAGGGCGGCGCGGCCTGGCAGGTGACGCCGGTACACCAGCCGATGCGCTACATGATGAACGGCTGGTTCGACCATGCCGCGCACCGCACCGAAAACTGCGAAAGCTGCCACGCCGCGCCGAAGTCCCACGACGCGCGCCAACTCCTCCTGCCCGGGCTCGACAGCTGCCGCACCTGCCATGGCGGCGAGAAATCCCGCGCCGACGTCCCCTCGGGCTGCGCCATGTGCCACAGCTATCATGCCGGCGACGGCGCGCCCTGGACGCCCGCCGGGCAGGCGGTGAGAAGAGATAGGACAAGCCCTGTTCCTGCACGTGATCCGAACAAATAAGGGGGAGGCGCAAGCCATGCTGATCGCACAGGTCACGGACATCCATCTGGGGTTCGAACCCGGCAACCCGGCGGAATATAATCGCCAGCGGCTCGACCAGGTGCTGCGCGCGCTGATCGAGGGTCCCAACCGCCCCGACCTGCTGCTCGCCACCGGCGACCTCACCGAACATGGCGACCCCGAAAGCTATCGCGCCCTCGCCGAAGCCTTCGCGCCCTGCCCCTTCCCCGTCTGGTTCGCCATGGGCAATCATGACGACCGTTCTAATTTCGCGGCCGCTTTCCCGGAAATCCCCGTTATCGACGATTTCGTTCATTACATCATCCCCCTCCCCAACCGCCGCATCCTCATCCTCGACACGCTGGAGCCCGGCCGCCACGGCGGCGCCTTCTGCGAAACCCGCGCCCAATGGCTCGCCGCCCGCCTCGACGAGGACCGCGACACCCCCACGCTGATCGTCATGCACCATCCCCCGGTCGAAGCCGGCATCGAATGGATGAACACCCACCCGCAGGAACCCTGGGTCCAGCGCTTCACCGCCACCATCGCCGGTCGCCCCAACATCGTCGCGATCCTCTGCGGCCATCTCCACCGCACCATCACCGCGCCCTGGAACGGCACCAGCATCGCCATCTGCTCCTC
>DATEJA010000059.1:0-14608 GCA_035278405.1 Sphingobium sp.
CGTCAGCAGGCCGGCAAGGATCATCGACTGCGGGCTTTGCGGCTTGTCGACCAGGATGATGCGCGAAGGGCGCATCATGCGGTCCATGCGGAAGAGCTTGGCGCCCTTGGGCGCCTTGGGCGCCTTCCAGTCGCCGAAGCGCTTTTCCAGCAGCGGCATGATGTCGGCGAGGCTGGTGTCGCCGGTGACGAAGATCGTCGCATTGTCCGGCCGCAGCCATTTGTCGTGGAAGGCGACGAGATCGGAGCGCGTCACCGCCTTCACCCCGCTTTCGGTGCCGGAGCCGGTGAAGGGGATGCCATAGGGATGCGCCTGGCCATAGAGCAGCGGCGGCAGCAGGCGCTGGGCGATCGGCATGGGTTCGGTCTTTTCCGCCGCGATCCGGGTCAGCAGCTGGCCGCGCAGACGCTCCACCTCCGGGGGCGCGAAGGCGGGATTGCGGATCACATCGGCGAGCAGGGCCAGTGAGGCGTCGAGATTGGGCTTGAGCGCATAGAGGCCGACATTGGTGGCATCCATGCCGTTGCCGGCGCTGATCGAGGCGCCGAGCCGCTCCTGCTCCTCGGCGATCTGGATCGAGCTGCGCGTCTTCGTCCCTTCGTCGAGCAGCGCGGTGGCAAGGCCCGCCGTGCCGAGCTTCGCCTTGTCGTCGGCGGCGTTGCCGGCGTCGAACGATACCGACACGCGCACCACCGGCACGGTCGCCCGGCGCGCGAAGACGACGGGGATGCCGTTCTTGAGCGTCGCATGTTCGACCGCGGGGAATTCCAGGTCCTTGACCGGATCGATCGCCGGCTCGGCGATCTTGGTCGGCGGCGGCGCGGTGGCGGCGACCGGCGCGGGCTTCTTGGGATCGCGGAAATAGGCGGGATGATGGATGGCGTTGCCGGCGAGCGCGTTATCCTCCGCCGATCGCTGGCCCGGCGCCACGGTCAGGCGGAAGACCGGCCGGCCCAGCCATTTGCGCGCGGCGTCACCCACCGACTGCGGCGTCGCGGCGGCATAGACGGCGAGGTCCTTCTTATATTTGTCCGGATCATTGGAATAGACCGCGCCCTCGGCCAGCGTCACGGCCTTGCCGGCGAAACCGCCGACCTTTTCCAGGCCGCCGATCGTGCCCGAGAGCTGCTGCGTCGCGGCGCGCTGCACCTCGTCGGCGGTCGGCCCCTTGGCGAGATAGTCGGCGAGCAGCTGGTCCAGCCGCTTGCCGACCGCGACAGGGTCCTGCCCCGGCTTCACGTCGACGGTGATCTCGGCGATGGAGAGCTTTTCGAAGGGCTGGATGCTGGCCTTGACGCCCACCGCCACCTTTTCGCCGCGCACCAGGACATTGTCGAGCCGCGAGGAGCCAAGGCCGCCGAAGACCGCCATGGCGAGGTCCAGCTGCGGCAGGTCGTCCGAATTGACGCCGGGCACGATCCAGTTGCGGTAGAGCCGGGTCGCCGCGACATTGTCGTGCATCACCTTTTCGACATCATGGCCGAGCGTCGGCACGGTCGCCTCCACATCCTGCGGGGCGGGGCCGGCGGGAATGGCGCCGAACCATTTTTCGACCTTCGCCCGGGCGGTCGGCAGGTCGATATCGCCGGCCAGCACCAGTACGGCGTTGTTCGGGCCATAATGGGTCTTGAACCAGTTCTGCACGTCGGCAAGGCTGGCCGCGTTCAGGTCCGCCATCGATCCGATGGTCGAGTGGCGATAGGGATGGCCTTCGGGCAGCATCGCGGCGAGCTGGGCATATTCGACCAAGCCATAGGGCTCATTCTCGCCCATCCGCTTTTCATTCTGGACGACGCTGCGCTGGGCATCGAGCTTGGTCTGGGTGACGGCGCCGAGCAGATGGCCCATGCGGTCGGATTCCAGGAACAGCGCCCGGTCGAGCGCGCCGGTCGGCACCGTCTCGAAATAGTTGGTGCGGTCGAACCAGGTCGTGCCGTTCCAGTCGGTCGCGCCGATATCCTCCAGCCGGCCGAAGAAAGGCCCGTCCGCATTTTCCGACCCGTAGAACATCAGATGTTCGAACAGATGGGCAAAGCCGGTCTTGCCCTGCGGCTCGAGGCGGGAGCCGACATGATACCAGACCGACACGGCGACCACCGGCGCCTTGTGATCGCTATGGACGATGACGCGCAGCCCGTTGGGGAGGGTGAACTGCTGATAGGGAATGTCGACCGCCGCGACCAGGCTGGAGAGCGGCGCGGGGGCGACCGAGGACGCCGTTGCGGGGGCAGCCGCGACCTGCGTCATCGGCGCGAAGGCAAGCGAGGACAGGCCGAGCATCAGGGCTACCCGGCGCGACAGAGGGGAAAGGGTCATCGGCGCCTCATGAAATCGACAAAGGACGCGGCGCGAGGGGCCGCAGGCTGCGCACCATAGCAAGGCGTTATAGCCGCGCAATACGCATTGCGCTGGACAGCCGTGCCGGGCGCTTTAGGCTTGCAGATCAACGACAAGAAAGGTGCCCGTGCCGATGCGCTTGCCTCCCGCCGCCCTCGCCATCCTGCTGCCCCTGGCCCTGGCGATATCCAGCGGCGCAAGGGCGGAGATGGCGCCGGAGATTTCGAGCCAGGAGATACGCGCCGACGTGGGATTCCTGGCCGACGACCTGCTGGAGGGGCGCGAGGCCGGCAGCCGGGGCTATGACATGGCCGCGCGCTATGTCGCGGCGCGGTTCGAGGCACTGGGCCTGCGGCAGGCGCTGCCGGGCAGCTGGTATCAGCCGGTGACGCTTGCCTTCGCCAGGCTGGACAAGGGCGCGCCCGCCGCGCTGACGATCGGGGGGCAGCGGTTCGACAATGGCCGCGACGTCGCGATCAGCGCTTTCGGCCGGGAACTTCGGCAGGATCTGGAAGCGCAGGCGGTGTTTGTCGGCTATGGCCTGAAATCCGGGCGGGCGAAGATCGATGATTATGCCGGCCTGGACCTCAAGGGCAAGTTCGCGGTGGCGCTGGCCGGATCGCCGGCCGGCCTGTCGAGCGAGGTCGGCGCGCATCTGGCGGCGGAAAAGGCGCTGGCCGCGCAGCAGGCGGGCGCGATCGGCCTTCTCACCATCCTCAGCAGCGGCCCGGGCGCGCGGCCATCCTGGGACAGGGTCCGCGACCGGATCGACGATCCGGTGGTGAGCTGGATCGGCCCGGACGGCAAGCCCTTCGTCCGCACCCCCGCCATTCGGGGCACGGCCTATGTCGACGACAACGCCGCCCAGGCGCTGCTGGCGGGAACCGGCCGGTCGCTGGAAACGATCCGCACCGAAGCGACCAAGGGCAGCGGACGGCCCAAGGGCTTCGCCCTGATGCGGACGGTCCGTCTGGAGCGCAGCAGCAGCGTGACCGCGCAAGACAGCCGCAACGTGCTGGCGCTGCTGCCCGGTTCCGACCCGGTGCTGAAGGATGAATATGTGCTGCTGATGGCGCATCTCGATCATCTGGGAATCCGGCAGAGCGCCAAGGGGCCGGACAAGATCTACAATGGCGCGATGGACAATGCCTCGGGCGTCGCGACGATGCTGGCGGTGGCCAAGGCGCTGGCCGACAGCGAGCAGCGGCCGCGGCGGTCCATCCTGTTCGCGGCGGTGACGGCCGAGGAGGAAGGACTGCTGGGGTCGCAATATCTGGCGAAGAAGCCGGTGCTGCCCGCCGGGGGCAGGCTGGTGGGCGTCGTCAATCTGGACATGCCGGTCCTGACCTACGATTTTCAGGACGTGATCGCCTTTGGCGCGGACCATTCGACGCTGGGGCCGATCGTCGCGCGGGCGGCCAAGGCGCAGGGGGTTTCCCTGTCGCCCGACCCGCTGCCCAGCGAGCAGCTTTTCACCCGGTCGGACCATTATCGCTTCGTGCAGGAAGGGGTGCCGGCGATCTTCCTGATGACCGGCTTTGCGGGGCCCGGGCGGCAGGCGTTCGAGCATTTCCTGAAGACCGACTATCACCAGCCATCCGACCAGATCAGCCTGCCCTTCCATTGGGAAGCGGCGGCGAAGTTTGCGCGGGTGAATTATGCCATCGCCCGCGAGATCGCCGACGAGGCGGAGGCGCCGCGCTGGTATAGAGGGGATTTTTTCGGCGACGCCTTCGCGCCGGACGCGGAGAAGGCGGTGAAACCATGAAGCAAATAGCGGATTGGAAGAGTTTAGGGATAATTACGTAGCGCCTCTTGTGTGGCTTTTGAGCAACACTACATGCTGACCAGTTTCACGAAGGGGTAGTTTCATGAACCTCGAAAAATTTACCGACCGCGCCAAGGGTTTTCTCCAGTCGGCGCAGACCGTCGCGATCCGGATGAACCATCAGCGGATCAGCCCCGAGCATCTGCTGAAGGCGTTGCTGGAGGATAATCAGGGCATGGCGTCGGGCCTGATCAAGGCGGCAGGCGGCGACCCGGCCGTGGCGGTGCGCGAGACCGATGCGGCGCTGGCCAAGGTGCCGGCGGTGTCGGGCAGCGGCGCGCAACAGACGCCGGGGCTCGACAATGACGCCGTGCGGGTGCTGGACAGCGCCGAGCAGATCGCGGCGAAGGCGGGCGACAGCTTCGTCACCGTGGAGCGGCTGCTGCTGGCGCTGACGCTCGCCAGCACGACGGCGGCGGGCAAGGCGTTGAGCGCGGCGGGCGTGAAGGCCGATGGGCTGAACGCCGCGATCAACGAACTGCGCGGCGGGCGGACGGCGGACACGGCAGGCGCCGAGGACCGCTATGATGCGCTGAAGAAATTCGCGCGCGACCTGACCGACGCGGCGCGGGCGGGCAAGCTCGATCCCGTCATCGGCCGGGATGAGGAAATCCGGCGGACGATCCAGATCCTGGCGCGGCGGACCAAGAACAATCCCGTGCTGATCGGCGATCCGGGCGTCGGCAAGACCGCCATTGCGGAGGGCCTTGCGCTGCGCATCGCCAATGGCGACGTGCCCGACACGCTGAAGGACCGCACGCTGATGGCGCTCGACATGGGCAGCCTGATCGCGGGCGCCAAATATCGCGGCGAGTTCGAGGAGCGGCTGAAGGGCGTGCTGGACGAGGTGAAGGCCGGCGAAGGGCAGATCATCCTGTTCATCGACGAGATGCACACGCTGATCGGCGCGGGCAAGTCCGAAGGCGCGATGGACGCGGGCAATCTGCTGAAGCCCGCGCTGGCGCGCGGCGAACTGCACTGCATCGGCGCGACGACGCTCGATGAATATCGCAAATATGTCGAGAAGGACCCGGCGCTCCAGCGGCGGTTCCAGCCGGTGTTCGTGGGCGAACCGACGGTGGAGGATACGATCTCCATCCTGCGCGGCCTCAAGGAAAAATATGAGCTGCACCATGGGGTGCGGATCACCGACGGCGCGCTGGTGTCGGCGGCGACGCTTTCCAACCGCTACATCACCGACCGCTTCCTGCCCGACAAGGCGATCGACCTGATGGACGAGGCGGCGTCGCGGCTGCGCATGGAGGTGGAGAGCAAGCCCGAGGAGATCGAGACGCTCGACCGGCGCATCATCCAGCTGAAGATCGAGCGCGAGGCGCTGAAGCGGGAGACGGACAAGGCGTCCAAGGATCGGCTCGACGCGCTGGAGGAGGATCTTGCCAATCTGGAGGAACAGTCGGCGACCCTGACCCAGCGCTGGCAGGCGGAGAAGGACAAGATCGCGGGTGAAAGCAAGCTGAAGGAACAGCTGGACGCCGCGCGCGTGGAACTGGAACAGGCGCAGCGGGCGGGCGACCTCGCCAAGGCGGGCGAGCTGGCCTATGGGCGCATCCCCGAGCTGGAGCGCAAGATCGCGGAGGCGGAAGGCGCTACGGAAGGGGCCATGTTGCGCGAGGAGGTGACAGCTGAGGACATCGCCTCGGTCGTCAGCCGCTGGACCGGGATTCCCGTCGACAAGATGATGGAGGGCGAGCGGGAAAAGCTGCTCGCCATGGAGGCGGAGCTGGGCAAGCGCGTCATCGGCCAGGCCGATGCGGTGAAGGCGGTGGCGACGGCGGTTCGTCGGTCGCGCGCCGGCTTGCAGGACCCGAACCGGCCGCTGGGCAGCTTCCTGTTCCTCGGGCCGACGGGCGTCGGCAAGACGGAGCTGACCAAGGCGCTGGCCGGTTTCCTGTTCGACGACGACAGCGCGATGGTGCGCATCGACATGAGCGAGTTCATGGAGAAGCACAGCGTCGCCCGGCTGATCGGCGCGCCTCCCGGCTATGTCGGCTATGAGGAAGGCGGCGTGCTGACCGAGGCGGTGCGGCGGCGGCCCTATCAGGTCGTGCTGTTCGATGAGGTCGAGAAGGCGCATGGCGACGTGTTCAACGTGCTGCTGCAGGTGCTGGACGACGGCCGCCTGACCGATGGCCAGGGGCGCACGGTCGACTTTACCAACACGATCATCGTCCTGACGTCGAACCTGGGCAGCCAGTTCATCGCAAGCCTTGCCGATGACGAGCCGGTGGAGAAGGTCGAGGACCAGGTGATGGACATTGTCCGCGCCCATTTCCGGCCGGAATTCCTCAATCGGCTGGACGAGGTGATCCTGTTCCACCGGCTGGGGGCGAGCCATATGGCGCCGATCGTCGACATCCAGGTGGCGCGGATCGGCAAGCTGCTGAAGGACCGCAAGGTGGTGCTGGACCTGACCGACGGCGCGCGGGCGTGGCTGGGGCGGGTCGGCTATGATCCGGTCTATGGCGCAAGGCCATTGAAGCGGGCGGTGCAGCGTTATCTGCAGGACCCGCTGGCCGACCTGATCCTGCGCGGCGAAGTGCCCGATGGATCGAGGGTGCGGGTGGATGAGGGCGATGGCGCGCTCAAGCTGAGCGTGGGCTGAAGGGGCACGGGACGCGCCTTCATTGGTCCCGGCGAAGGCCGGGGGGCAATGGCCAGGTGGGAACTGGGCCCCGGCCTTCGCCGGGGAACAGTTGGGACAAGGCCCCTCGGAGGACGCGGACTTGGGCCGTCAGTGGCCCAGGATCAACGGTCGCTGCGCATTGCTCAACAGATTCTTGGTCACGCCGCCGAATGTCTCGCGCAGCCGTCCATGGCCATAGGCGCCCATCAGGATATAGTCGGCCTGGATGAGGTCGGCATGGGTCGCGATATGCTGGTCGATGTCGTGCGGGCCGGTGTCGAGCACGCGGATGCTCGCTTCGATGCCATGGTGCGACAGATAGGCCGCCGCCGCCATCGGCGAAACCGCCTCGTCCCGGTCGCGGACCATGAAGATTTCCACCGCGTCGGCCAGTTTCAGGACGGGGACGCAGGCGCGCATCGTCGCCGCGCAGGAAGCCCGTCCGTCCCAGGCGATCAGCGCGCGGTTGAGGCGCAGTTCGGTCAGGCTGTCGGGCACGGCGAGCACGGGCGTGCGGGCGCGGGTCAGCACATCGCCGGCCAGGCCGCGCATGTCGGGATAGGGAAATCGGTCGAGCTTGCGGTTGAGGACGATGATGTCGGCCAGCGTCGCGGCCTGACAGACCGCTTCGGCAAAGTCGCCGGTGACGTCGGCCCAGGCCCAGGCCACGCCCTCCTTCGCGAGGCGCGTTTCCAGCACCGCCTTGTTCCGGGCCTCGCGGGTTTCCTCCTCGGTCAGGAGGACGGCCTGGGCGACGCCGTCGCCAGGATAATAATCCCCGGCCAGCACGGGGAAGAGCGACACGTCGACACAGGCGAGATGGCCGTCGAGACCGCGCGCAAGGTCAAGCGCGGCGCGCAGCCGGGCGTCCTGGCCCTCATCATCATGCACGAGCAGCAATATCTCTTTCATCGCGGGCCTCCATGGCTTTCGCGGGGAGAGTAAGCCGGGCCGGCGGGGCAGGCTATGCGGGAAGATACGGATAGCAGCGCGATTCGGGTTCACGCGGAGATTGGCTTTCTTCTCCGCGCCTCCGCGTCTCCGCGTGAAAATCTCCGGTCGCCTGCGTCAGTTCCTGACCATATTGGTGGCCATGCGGGCGAAGGCGGCGGCGATCTGGTCGGCGAGCGCGGGATCGACGGCCGTGTCGCGCAGCGCCTGGCCCATCGCCGCCACCCACTGATCCGCCACCGGCTTGTCGATGGCGATCGGCGCGTGCAGCGACATCATGCATCTGCCCGGATTGGCGTCGAACCAGTGGCGCGGGCCGCCGAGCCAGCCGGTGAGGAAGCCTGTCAGCGAGCGGCGCATGGGGGCGAGATCGGGCGCGTGGAGGTGGCGCAAGGCCTGGTAGGCCGGGTCGCCGTCCATCAGGTCATAGAAGCGATCGACCAGGCGCCGCACCGCGTCCTCGCCCCCGATCGCGTCGAAGGGGGACCGGGCCGTGACCGCCGTGGCGCTCAACGCGGCCTCCGCAGCGCGTCCTCCAGCGAGATGCCGCCCAGGACAGCCATGAAGCTGGCCATTGCGACGACGACGAGCAGATCGAAATGGGTGGTGATGAACTGGGTCATGCCGGTTCTCCTTTCCCGTCCTTTTAGGACAGGGCGGCCCGGGGAAGTTTGACGGTGGTCAAAATGCGGGACGAAGCGGAGGAGGCGGCGACGAAAAAGGGGCGCCTCCGCCTGGAGACGCCCCTTCCTTGCCTTCACGCGAACCGAAGGATCAATAGTTGAACTTCACCCCGGCGCTGAAATAGCGGCCAAGGATACCCGATCCGCCCTGGACCGCATTATAGGCATTGGCGCCGTAGGTGATGGTGTCGATCGGCGGCAGCCGGTCGAACAGGTTCAGCACATTGGCGTAGAAGGTGAACTTGTCGTTGACCTTGACCTGCGCATTGAGGTCGAAGGTGATGTAGTCCTTCACCCGACAAGGAAGCGAACCGTCGTCGAGGCCGCAATCCTTGTAGCCGGTGCCCTGATCCACGGCCGACAGATCATAGCCCCCGAAGAAATTGACCGTGCCGCTGACAGCGAACTTGCCGAAATCCAGCGTGTTCAGCCAGCTGCCGTGCCATTTGGGGGTGCCGGTGCCGGCGGTCAGGCTGAAATTGCCGAGCGTGCCGTCATAGCGCTGCACCGTGCCGTCGGGCAGTTCGGTTTCAAGGCGCAGGATGTAGCTGGCCTCCAGCGAACTGGTCCAACGGATATTGTCGGTCAGCCGCAGATCCACGTTCGCGGCGAAATCCAGGCCTTCCGACTTGATCTTGTTCGCGTTGATGAAGGCCGCCTGCACGAAAGCGACGCGGGGCTGGCGCGGATCGCCGGGCGCGATGGGAACATCCTCAAGCACATTGAAGCCGGCCGGGATCGGCTGACCCGCATAATAGGCCTGCAAGGCCGGCGAATAGTCCGGCGTGGTGATGCCGCCGGTCTTCTTGATATTATAATAGTCGACCGAGAAGGAGAGGCCCCGCATCGGTTCGACCAGGATGCCGGCGGTGAAGCTGCGCGACTTTTCCGGCTTCAGGTCCGGGTTGCCGAGCGAGGTCTGACCATAGGTGCCGTTCTGGATGTAGAGCGGGCAGGATTTGAAGGTCGCAACCGTGCAGCCATATTGCGCCAGATAGGTGTCGTTGAACAGATTCTGGGTATTGTTGACGAACCCGGTGGTCGGGAAGGTCGCGTTGGCCTCGCCGAAGCTGGGGATGCGGAAACCGCGCGAGTAGGTGCCGCGCAGCAGCACCTGCTGGATCGGCTTCACCTTGATGCCGATCTTGGGCGAGAAATTGTCGATCCCGCCCGAATAGCGGTCGTAGCGGCCCGATGCGTTGACTTCGACCGCGTCGATGATCGGGGCGTTGAGTTCCGCGAAGGCCGAATAGACCCGGCGGTTGCCCTTGATGGCGAAGCCGTTGAGCCGGTAATAGCGTTGCGTCCCGCCATTGATGTCGGAATTGATGCTGGGTGAATCCACCGCTTCGTAACGGAACGACACGCCGGCCGCGAGCTGGAGCGCGCCGCCCGGCAGGTCGAGCAGGTCGCCGGTGACGACGCCCTGGACCTGGACCAGATCGGAGGTCGAAACGGCCGTGGCCGTCGGCATCAGATAGTCCATCGTCGCCTGGCTGTTGGCGCCCGGATTGACGAAGTTGAAGCTGCCGTCCGCGATCACGTCCAGCAGATGCTGGATATAGACATAACCGTCCGACTTGCGGCGAAGGTCGATGTGCATCGCCGTGGCGTCGACCTGATAATTCCAATTATCGTTGATCGGCCCCTTGATGCCGATCGCGCCGCGATAGGCGCGGGTGCGCGACTGGTCATGTTCGATCGAATTGGGCAGGCGGCCGATGATCGCGGCATTCTGCCCCTGCGCCGCGAACGGATTGTTCGGGTTCAGCGTGCCATTGGCGGCGGTGCAGGCCACGGTCGTCCCGCGCGGGCAGACATAGACCGGCAGCTGAAGGATCGTGTTGTTGCCGTAAAAGGCGATATTCCCCGACGTGGAGTAGCGCGGGAAGTAGAAGGGCGCGGGCGCATTGCCCCGGATCGTGCTGGGCAGCCCGTCATAGGCGACCTTGGTCTGCAGGAAGTTGAATTCGGCATAGGCTTCCGACGAATCGCCGATCCGGGCGGTGAAGCGCGCGGACAGGCCGAAGCGTTCGATGTCCGGATTGATGATGCCGTAATTCTTGATCAGGTCCTCATTGCAGACCGTCGTCGGCGCGGACGGATTGGCAGCCAGATCATCGGCCGTCAGATTATAGGGCGTGCTCATATGGCAGCCCGCGGCAGGATTGAGCAGCTGATAACGGCCGTTCTGCGTGCCGGTCAGGGCGTCTGCCGGGCGGACGAAGAAGGTGCTGCCCGTGTTGGTCACAACCGGGCTGAAGGGCCCGTAATTTCCGTCGACATCAAGGCCGTCGACCGTATTGTTCGCGCCGCAGGTGCCGTTGTTGCAGATGCCGCGCCAGTCGTTGCTGTTATAGGGATAGCGGCGCTGGCTGTTCTTCAGCTGCTTGCTGTTGACATAGAAGCCGCTGATATAGGCGTTATAGCCCTTGTCATCGAGGTCGCCGGTGCCGGCTGTCAGCGACAGGCGATATTGCGACCCGTCGCCCCGGCTGGAAATGCCCGCTTCGGCGCGGCCAGCGATGCCGTGGAAATTCCTCTTGGTGATGATGTTGACGACGCCCGCGATCGCGTCCGCGCCGTAGCTGGAGGAGGCGCCGTCGCGCAGCACCTCGATATGGTCGATGATGTCGTCCGGAACGGTGTTGAGGTCGACGAAGTTGCGCGTGCCGTCATCGGGAAGCGGATAATAGGCGGCGCGCATGCCGTCGAACAGCACCAGGGTGGAATTGGTCGACAGGCCGCGCAGCGAAACCGCCGACGCACCCGCCGCGAAGGCGCCATTGGCCGAGAAGCTGTTGGTGATCGCCGGGCCGTTGTTGGACGCCAAGCGCTGAAGCCCTTCCTGCACCGTGCTGATGCCGCGCTGGTCAAGGCTCTGCACCGAGACCGTCGTCACCGGCGAGGGGGTTTCGGCATCGGTCCGGCGGATGAGGGAGCCGGTGACGACGATGGTCGTTTCCGGTTCTTCGGGGGCGGCGCCCTGGGCGGCGGTGGTGCCCTGCGGCGTTTGCGCGAAGGCAGGCGCGGAGATGGCAACAAAACCGGCGCCGGCCAACGCAAGCGCCTGCAACGCCGCGCTACCGCGCAGCCACGCATTATTAGAGCTAGTCTTCACAATCCAGTCCCTTGCTCTGGAGCAGCGCGCAAGTGCGACCCCGCGCGCCAGATCAATGACGCATGAGGAGGGGATAGGAGCCCGACAGCAAACCCTCCTCATTCGTGCTGGGAGGCAGTCTGCGCAGTCGTTTTAAGAGTGTAAAGCAATGT
The DNA here is from genome assembly GCA_035278405.1 of Sphingobium sp. Classification (GTDB taxonomy): domain Bacteria; phylum Pseudomonadota; class Alphaproteobacteria; order Sphingomonadales; family Sphingomonadaceae; genus Sphingobium. Next base: position 11,717 of record DATEJA010000059.1, read on the forward strand.
TGCCGACGATCGTTTCGATTTGGGTGAAACTGTGGCAATTTTGCAACAACGTGTCGAAATGAGTATTGAACGCCTGTTTAACAATATTGTTATGGCGTTGCGAAACGCCGCATTATTATCGGTCGCGGCGCGTATAAACCCCTGCGGCAAAATTACGTTCCACGCCCGTTCCCATTTAATTGTCAGGCATGGGTCCGGCGACCAGCAGCGGGTCGATGCGCGCGTCGTTCCATCGCATGCCCCAGTGGAGATGCGGCCCGGTCGCGCGGCCGGTGGCGCCGATCGCGCCGACGCGCTGCCCCTGATTCACATGCTGGCCGAGCGTCACGTCGATGCGCGAGAGGTGGAGGAAGGCGCTGCCAAGACCATGGCCATGGTCGATCATCAGCAAATTGCCCTCCAGCGTGAAGGGATGGTCGGCGGCCAGCACCACCACGCCATCGGCCGGCGCGACGACCGGCTCCCCCGCCGCGCCGGCAATGTCGACGCCGCCATGATAGGCGCCGGGCGTGCCCTGATAAACGCGCTGGGCGCCGAACAGGCCCGAGATGCGGCCGACGCGTGGCCAGATGAAGCGCTGGCGCCAACCCGCCGCGTCGGTCTGCTGGGCGCGGGCGGCGGCGATCCGCTCCAGTTCCGGGCGGCGCAGGGCGAGGAAGGCGGCATTGTCGCGCACCGGGCGGAGCGGAGCGTTCACCTGCTCGATTGGCCAGGCGCGGGGGGCGACCGCGAGGGGACGCTCGATGCGCTGGCCGTGGGCGAGGCGGGCGACGAGATGCGCCTGTGGCGGCGCGTCACGATCAAAGGCGATGAGGAAGCGGCCGTCGCTGTCGACGGGGACGGGCTGGTTGTCGAGCCGCAGGTCGACCGTGCCGGCGGGCGCGGTGCCGGTGAGGACGGCGCCTTGCTGCGGCGTGCCGGTGAGGCTGAGGTCAGCGGGCAGCGGCGTGTTGGCGAGGATGAGGATGGTGGCGGCGGCCTGGAGGAGGGTGAGCGTGGCGCGCCGGCGGGTGACACCGGGCGTGGGGAGGCAGGGATGCTGAAATGAATTCAGCATGACGGTCTTAATAAGGGCCCCGCGCCTTGAGTTCGGCCTGGGCGGAGAGTTCGGCGCTGGCATAGGGTTCCTGCCGGGCAATGCTCCAGTAGCGCAGGTCGTCGAGCGCGATCTTCTGCCCCGACACGGCGCAGACGACATGGTCGCCCGCCTGCAACACGCGGAAGCTGTAGGCCATATAATGCAGCCGGGCCGGGCGATCACGGTTGGACATCAGCATGGGATCGGCGGCCTTTTCTGCTTTGGGCACGGCATCAGGAAAAGAGATCCTGCTGCCGGCTCTCCTGCCCCTCGCGCGCTTTGCGGGGGTTGGGGGATGAAGGCGATATAGCCTCTGGCTGCGGCTTCTCAAGAGGGGCAGGGCCTTGCCCGCCGTCGACCGCGGCGCCGACCGCGCCATCGGCGAAGTGCAGCGCCACCTGCCCCGCCGCGCGCGCGTCCGCCACGGACTTGACCAGCCGGTCGCCCGCCATCACCCGCGCGAAGCCGCGTTGCAGCGGCAGGTCGGGATTGAGCGAGACGAAGAGGCGTGACAGCCGGTCGAAGGCGGTGGCGCGGTCATGATGCACGCGGGCGAGATAGTCGGGGCGCAGGCGCAGCCGGTCGAGCCTTTCGCTCGCGCGGGTCAATGTCTGGCGCAGCAAGGCCGGGCGCAGCGCGCCGGCCGCCTGGGCCAGATGGCCGCGCGCGTCGGCGACGCGATGGCGCAGGCCATTGCCCAGCGCGTCCGACAGCTGGTCGAGCCGCTGCCGCTGGGGCGCGAGCAAGGTGTCGGGCGTGGGCATCAGCCGCGCCTGCATCTCCAGCCGCTCCCGCGCCTGGACAGCCCCACGGCGAACGGCGCGGTTCATGCGCAGGCCTTGCTCGGTCAGCATCGCCAGAAGATCGGCCCGGACCGGCACCGCCATTTCGGCGGCGGCGGTCGGCGTGGGCGCACGCATGTCGGCGGCATGGTCGCACAGCGTCGTGTCGGTTTCATGGCCCACGGCCGAGATGATCGGGATCGAGCAATCGGCCACCGCGCGGACGACGATTTCCTCGTTGAAGCTCCACAGATCCTCGATCGATCCGCCGCCACGCGCGACGATGACCAGGTCGGGCCGGGGCAGCGGACCGCCCGGCTGCATCGCCGAAAAGCCCCGCACCGCGCGCGCGACCTGCTCGGCGGCGCCCTGCCCCTGCACCAGCACCGGCCAGAGCAGGACGTTGGTGGGGCAGCGATCTTCGAGGCGATGGAGGATATCGCGGATCACCGCGCCGGTGGGCGAGGTGACGACGCCGATGGTGCGCGGCATGAAGGGCAGGCGGCGTTTGCGATCGCGGTCGAACAGCCCTTCGGCGGCGAGCTTCTGCTTCAATTTTTCGAGCAGCGCCATCAGCGCGCCCTCGCCCGCCAGCTCCATCCGGTCGATCACGATCTGATATTTGGAGCGGCCGGGATAGGTGGTGAGCTTGCCGGTGGCGATCACCTCCACCCCGTCCTGCGGCGCGAAGGGCAGGCGTTGCGCCCCGCCCTTCCACATCACGCCGTCGATGACGGCATTGTCGTCCTTGAGGCAGAGATAGAGATGGCCCGAAGCGGCGCGCTTGAAGCCGGAAATCTCGCCGCGCAGGCGGACATGGCCGAAGCGATCCTCCACCGTGCGCTTCAGGATGGCCGACAATTCGCTCACGCTGAGCGCGGGCGCGTTGTCCCCCGCCCTTTCCTCCGCTAACAGGCGGCCCGACGCATCGAAACCAGCTTCATATTCCGGGGACATGGGCGAAATGAACATCCTTCTGTTGGGCAGCGGCGGCCGCGAACATGCTCTGGCCTGGAAGCTGGCGCAATCGCC
>DATEJA010000060.1:0-6585 GCA_035278405.1 Sphingobium sp.
AAGGCCCGAATGGGGAGAAAAGGGGCGCAAAGATCTACCTCAAGCGTGAGGAACTCAACCACACCGGCGCGCACAAGATCAACAATTGCATCGGCCAGGCGCTGCTCGCCCGCCGCATGGGCAAGAAGAAGGTCATCGCCGAAACCGGCGCGGGGCAGCATGGCGTCGCCACCGCGACCGTCGCCGCGCTCTTTGGCATGGAGTGCAAGATCTTCATGGGCGCCAAGGATGTCGAGCGGCAGAAGCCCAACGTCTTCCGCATGAAGCTGCTGGGTGCGGAGGTCGTGCCCGTCGTCTCGGGCTCGCAGACGCTCAAGGATGCGATGAACGACGCCCTGCGCCATTGGGTCTCGAACGTCCACGACACCTTCTACATCATCGGCACGGCGGCCGGGCCGCACCCCTATCCCGAACTGGTCCGCGACTTCCAGTCGGTCATCGGCCGCGAAGCGCGCGAACAGATCCTTGAGATCGAAGGCCGCCTGCCCGACTTGCTGATCGCCCCGGTCGGCGGCGGCTCCAACGCCATCGGCCTGTTCCACCCCTTCCTCGACGACGCAGAGGTCAAGATGATCGGCGTCGAAGCGGCGGGCGAGGGCCTTCAGGGCAAGCATGCCGCCTCCCTCGCCGGTGGCAAGTCCGGCATCCTCCACGGCAACCGCACCTTTCTGTTGCAGGACGAGGATGGCCAGATCACCGAAGCGCACAGCATTTCGGCGGGCCTCGACTATCCCGGCATCGGGCCTGAACATAGCTGGCTGCACGAAATCGGCCGGGTCGACTATATGCCGATCACCGACGATGAGGCCCTGGCCAGCTTCCAGAAGCTCTCGGCGCTCGAAGGCATCATCCCCGCGCTCGAATCCGCACACGCCGTTGCCAGCGCCGAAAAGGTCGCGCCGACGATGGACGCGGATCAGATCATCATCGTCAATCTCTCCGGCCGGGGTGACAAGGACATCTTCACCGTGGCCGATGCGCTGGGGGTGGAGATATGATCCTTCTTGCTGATCCCACGCCCGTTCGCCCTGGGCCTGTCGAAGGGCTTTTCTTCAAGCAGGGACTGGGCTTCGACAAGCTCGGCCCGAACGGGTGCAAGCTCTGATGACTGACCGCCTCGCCACCCGCTTCGAAGCCTGCAAGACCGCAGGCCGCGCCGCCCTCATCACCTTCGTGACGGCGGGCGATCCCACCGTCGCCGCCACCCCCGCGATCCTCGACGCGCTGGTCGCGGGCGGCGCGGACATCATCGAACTCGGCATGCCCTTTACCGATCCGATGGCGGACGGCCCCGCGATCGAGCTGGCCAACCTGCGCAGCCTGGGTTCGGGCACGCGGACGAAGGATATCTTCCACCTCGCCGAAACCTTCCGCGCGCGCCATCCCCATGTGCCGCTGATCCTGATGGGCTATGCCAATCCCATGCTGGTGCGTGGATCGGATTGGTTCGCCCAGCAATGCCAGGCAGCGGGCGTCGACGGCGTCATCTGCGTCGACGTGCCGCCCGAGGAAGATGCGGAGATCGGCCCGGCCCTGCGCGCCGCCGGCATCCACCTCATCCGCCTGGCGACGCCGACCACGGACGCCGCGCGCCTGCCCACTGTGCTCGATGGCGCCAGCGGCTTCCTCTACCATGTCGCGGTCGCCGGCATCACCGGCAAGCAGCAGGCCGCCCAGGCCGTTGTCGAACAAGCCGTCGAAAAGCTCAAGGCCGCCACCGATCTGCCGATCGCGGTGGGCTTCGGCGTCCGCTCCGCCGAGCAGGCCGCCGCCATCGGCCGCGTCGCCGACGGCGTGGTCGTGGGCTCCGCGATCGTCGACATCGTCGGCTCGCATGGCGACGCCGCCGCACCCTTCGTCCAGGAATTCGTCGCCGCGTTGAGCGGCGCGATCAAAGCCAACAGCCCCCATTTCCGGGAGACCGCCGCATGAGCTGGATCAACCGCGTCCGCAAGGCCGTTCCCTTCCTCGCGAAGAAGGAAACCACGGCCGAGACGCTGTGGCACAAATGCCCGTCCTGCACCGAGATGATCTTCATCAAGGAGTGGGAGGATAATCTTTCCGTCTGCCCGCGCTGCGACCATCATGGCCGCATCGGTCCGTCCGAACGGTTCGAGCAGATCCTCGACCCCGGCTTCATCCTGCTGCCCACGCCCGCGGTTCAGGAAGACCCGCTCAAGTTCCGCGACAGCAAGCGCTATCCCGACCGGATCCGCGCCGCCCGCGCGCAGACGGGGGATCAGGACGCGCTCATCAACGCGCGCGGCGCGATCGACGACGTGCCGCTGGTCATGGGCGTGCAGAACTTCGCCTTCATGGGCGGATCGATGGGCATGGGCGTGGGCGCCGCTTTTATCCAGGGCGTCAACGAAGCCATCGGTCACAAATGTCCCTACGTCATCTTCACCGCCGCCGGCGGCGCGCGCATGCAGGAGGGCATCCTTTCGCTCATGCAGATGCCGCGCTCGACCGTGGCGATTCAAAAGCTGCACGCGGCCGGCCTGCCCTATATCGTGGTGCTGACCGATCCCACCACCGGCGGCGTCACCGCCAGCTATGCGATGCTGGGCGACATCCAGATTTCCGAGCCCAACGCCCTGATCGGTTTCGCCGGCCAGCGCGTCATCGAAAGCACGATCCGCGAGAAATTGCCCGACGGCTTCCAGCGCGCCGAATATCTGCTGGAACATGGCATGATCGACATGGTTGTCCACCGTAGCGAGCTGCGCGACACGCTGGCGCGGGTGATCGGCTATCTGGCGCCGCGCGCCGCCGCCTGACGCTCGCCCAAAAGGACTGAACAGGGCCATGCCCGACCACGCCGTCTCGGACGATCCCGGCGTCCAGGCCCAACTCGATCGCCTGGCGACATTGTCGCCCGGCGCCGACATATTGGGCCTCGATCGCGTCACCCGCCTGCTCGGCCGGCTCGGCAATCCGCACCGCGCGCTGCCGCCGATCTTCCATGTCGCGGGCACCAACGGCAAGGGATCGACCTGCGCCTTCCTGCGCGCCGCGCTGGAGGCGGACGGCCGAAGCGTCCACGTCTTCACCTCGCCCCATCTCGTCCGCTTCAACGAGCGCATCCGCTTGCAGGGCAAGCTTATCAGCGACAAAGCGCTCGCGGCCTATCTCGGACGCGTCCTCGACGTCGCCGAGGGGATCGGCGCCAGCTTCTTCGAAGTCACCACGGCCGCCGCCTTCCTCGCCTTTGCCGAACATCCCGCCGACGCCTGCATCCTGGAAGTGGGCCTGGGCGGCCGGCTCGACGCGACCAACGTCATCGACAATCCCGTCGTCTGCGGCATCGCTCAGCTCGGGCTCGATCATCAGAGTTTCCTCGGCAGCACGCTCAAAGCCATCGCCGCCGAAAAGGCCGGCATCGCCAAGCCCGGCGCGCCGCTGGTGACGCAGCGTTACCCCGAATCCCTCTTCCCCGTCATGCGCGAAGCCGCCGATCGCAACGGCACGCAATGGCTGCCGATGGGCAAGGAGTGGGACGCCGCCGCCTATCGCGGCCGGCTCCATTATCGCGATGACCAAGGCCGGCTCGACACGCCCCTCCCCCGCCTGCCCGGCGCGCATCAGGTGCAGAACGCCGCGCTCGCCTTCGCCATGCTGCGCCATCAAAGCGCCATCCCGGTCAGCGAAGCGGCGCTCAAGGCCGCGCCGCTCTGGGCGCACTGGCCCGCCCGGCTCCAGCATCTCGACCACGGCCCGCTGCTTGCGCCCCTCCCGCCCGAGACCGAAGCCTGGCTCGACGGCGGCCACAATGCGGGCGCGGGCGAGGCGATCAGCGCCTTCTTCTCCGCCGACCGGCTGCAGGGGCAGAAGCTGACGCTCGTCATCGGCATGCTCGCCAACAAGGATGTCGACGCCTATCTCGCTCCATTCGCCGGGCGGATCGCGCACATCCACGCCCTCCCCGTGCCCGGCCATGAGCATCACTCCGCCGATCGCTTCGCCGCCATCGCCGCGCAATGGGGGATAGGCTGCACCGCCCATGCGACGCCCGCCGAAGCGATCGCCGCCATCGCCCGCAAGCGGCACACGAAGCCGCCCCGCCTGCTCATTGCCGGGTCGCTCTACCTCGCCGGCGAGATTTTGCGACTGAACGATCAATATCCCGACTGATTGCTCTTGCGATTGACTCGCAATAGCGTAATCTGCCTCCGTCATCACAACGGATAAAGGCAGCACGCATATGGCTCATGGAGAGACAGTCCCCCACGCCCTCGCCCGTCCCATACCGGGCGGCTATGGCCACCGGCTCTTCCTCTATGTGCTGCGCCGCATGGCCAGTGCCGGGGTCAACGACGCCCATGCCGCCAACGCCATGATCGGCGCCTTCGGCCGCAGCTACCGCCGTCCGCTCATCCTGATGCGCGCGATGATGCTGGAACTCGCCCGCACCGCCACGCGCAAGATCCTGGTCGCGCCCTGCTGCTGCGCCCGCATGACCGGCGACGAAGCCGCGCTGATACAGGCGATCGGCACCGCGCTCGCCCACCCGCACGAGGCCTATGACGACCTCACCCGCCTGCTCGGCAGCGACGATGCGCTCGGCGCACTTACCTGCCTCCAGGCGGTTGCGCAGGCGCATGGCGACCTCGGCCGCCCGCTCGATCTCTACGCGGCGGGCTGATCCGCCTCCTCGGTCGCCGCGCTGCCAACGCTCGCCTCGACCAGCCCGATGCGCATCATCAGCCAGAAGAGGATGATGCCCGGCAACGCCAGCACCGTCGTCAGCAGATAGAAGTCGACATAGCCGAACCGCTCGATCAGCGCCCCGGCCGTCGTCCCGGTCAGGAACCGCCCCAATATGCTCGCCGCCGCGGAAATCATCGCATATTGCGCGGCGGTAAAGCGCAGGTCGCACAGCGCGGAAAAATAGGCGACCACCGCCACGCCGCCGATGCCGCTCGCGAAATTCTCGAAGCCGATCGCGCCGGCCATGCCCAAATTGCTCTTGCCCACCGCCGCCAGCGCGGCAAAGCTGCAATTGGAAACCGCCATCAGCACCAGGCTGATCAGCACCGATCGCTTCAGCCCCAGCCGCGCATACAGCACGCCGCCCACGAAAATCCCTGCCAGCAGCGCCCAGAAACCCACGCCCACATCATAAAGCGCGATTTCGTCATTGCTGTAGCCAAGGTCATTGAACAGCAGCCGGAACGTCAGGTTCGCCAGCGTGTCGCCAATCTTGTGCACGATGATGAACAGCAGCACCAACAGCGCGCCCTTGCGCCGGAAAAAGTCGACGAACGGCCCGATGATCGCCTGCACCAGTTCGCCGCCGGTCTTGCGCCCCGCAATCTCCCGGTGCCGCACCGGCTCGCCGACGATCAGCGCGGCGAGCATCGCCGGCAGGGCGAAGAGCGCGCAGACGAGATAGGCGACCGTCCAGCTCCAATGCTGCGCCAGGATCAGCCCCAGCGCGCCCGCTGCCGCCGCGCCGATGCGCCAGCCATATTGCGACATGCCAGCGCCGATACCCAACTGCTCGGGCCGCAGGATTTCAATGCGATAGCCGTCGATGATGATGTCGAAGGTCGCCCCCGCAATGCCCAGCAGGATCGCCGCGCGCACCGTGCCCATCAGGTCCGCGCCCGGATCGACCAGCGCCAGATTGACCACCGCCGCCATCACCAGAAGGCCGGCGAGCAGCATCCACGACACGCGCTGCCCGAGCCGATGCAGCAACGGCAGCTTCACCCCCTCGATCACCCAGGCCCACAGCCATTTGAGATTATAGGCGAGCAGCACCAGGCTGAACGCGGTCACGCTTTTCTTGTCGATGCCGTCCTGCGCCAGCCGCGACGCCAGGTTCGCGCCGATCATCGCAAAGGGAAAGCCGGAGGATATGCCCAGGAACAGTGCCGCCAGGGGCGCCTTCTCCACATAGGGCTTCACCGCGTCCAGCCAGCTTCCGGTGCCCACCGCGATGTCAGTCATGGATTGGATGCGCCCCACATGCTTCTCATTGCGGGTCACCATATGGGCAAATGCCGCAGAAACAAGCCTCTCCGCCGCATCGAGCGCCCAGGCCGGCCGCGTCCGCCAGCCATTCCGGCCGATCGCCGCGTCGAAAATTCGAACCAAATGCCGTCTGGGTCGTTTCACCCCCAGCCAAAATGGAGGTTAATCATGCGTAATGCACTTCTGGTGACGGCAGCTTTGGCCGCGGCGGTGAGCGTCGGCGGCTGTTCGCGCGAAACGACGCGCGCCGGATTGCGCGGCGCGGGCATTGGCGCGGTCGGCGGCGCGGTCGCCGGCGCGGTGATCCCGGGCCTGGGCGTGGCCGAAGGCGCGGCCATCGGCGCGGCGGGCGGCGCGGCGGTTGGCGCGGCGACGGCCGAAAACCGCAGGTGGGAACGCGACAGCCGTGGCCGCGAATATTATATCGACCGCAACGGTCACCGCGTCTACCGCTGATCCGGGACGCCGATCGCGGCACATATTCCATGACATGATGGGCCTTGGGGCGCAGCGACGGCAGGGATCCGAGAGGATCGCCTGCGCGATCGCCGCGCTCCTGGTCACCCTGGTCATCGGCTATGCGCTCGTCATGGGGTTGCGGCCCGC
>DATEJA010000061.1:0-2386 GCA_035278405.1 Sphingobium sp.
TGGCGGGCAAAACGCGTTTTTCTCGCCACTTCATTCATTGAATCGGATCATCAGTGCCCGAACATCAGGTCCATATCATCGGCGGCGGCCTCGCCGGATCGGAAGCCGCCTGGCAATTGGCGCAGGCCGGCATCAAGGTCCGCCTCTCCGAAATGCGCGGCGCCGGCGACATGACCCCGGCTCACCAGACCGACGGCCTCGCCGAACTGGTCTGCTCCAACAGCTTCCGCTCCGATGACCCGGACAAGAACGCCGTCGGCCTCCTCCACCAGGAAATGCGCCGTCTCGGCTCGCTCATCATGGCGCAGGCCGAACCGGCGAAGGTCCCGGCAGGCTCCGCTCTCGCGGTCGATCGCCACGTCTTTTCCGACGGCGTCACCCGCGCCCTTGCCGACCATCCCAATGTCGAGATTGTGCGGGAGCGCATCGACACGCTCCCCTCGGCGGGTATGACCATCGTGGCCACCGGCCCGCTCACCGCCCCCGCCCTTGCCGCCAGCATCGGCCAGGCCGCCGGTATGGACCATCTCGCCTTTTTCGACGCCATCGCGCCCGTCGTCCACTTCGACAGCATCGACATGGACAAATGCTGGATGGCCAACCGCTGGGACAAGATCGGCCCCGGCGGCGGCGAGGGGAAGGACTATATCAACTGCCCCATGAACAAGGAGCAGTATCAGGCCTTCGTCCAGGGCCTGCTCGACGGCGAAAAGACCGAATTCAAGGAATGGGAGACGAATACGCCCTATTTCGAAGGCTGCATGCCGATCGAGGTGATGGCGTCACGCGGCCCCGAAACCCTGCGCCACGGCCCGATGAAGCCAATGGGCCTCGATGATCCACGCACCGGCCGCTGGCCCTATGCCGTCGTGCAGCTGCGCCAGGACAATGCGTCGGGCACGCTCTGGAACATGGTCGGATTCCAGACCAAGCTGAAGCACGGGGCCCAGGTTGACCTGTTCCGCACCATCCCTGGCCTGGAGAAAGCAGAGTTCGCGCGGCTCGGCGGCCTCCACCGCAACACCTTCATCCAGAGTCCCAAGCTGCTCGACCCGACGCTTCGGCTGAAGAGCGTGCCCCACATCCGCTTCGCCGGGCAGATGACGGGCTGCGAAGGCTATGTGGAAAGCGCAGCCATCGGCCTTCTCGCCGGCCGTTTCGCCGTCGCGGAACTGTCGGGCGCTCCCCTCTCGCTACCGCCGGCGGCAACCGCCCTCGGCGCTTTGCTGGGCCATGTCGTCGGCAATGTGGAAACCGCCGACTATCAGCCAATGAACGTCAATTTCGGCCTCTTCCCGCCCTTGGACGACATCAAGAAGAAGCAGCGCAAGGAAGCGATGACCTCGCGCGCCCGCGCCGCGCTCGGCGAGTGGTTGGGCGAACTGCAGCCGGCCTGACCGCTCAGCATTTGCACTTCGGCGCCGCCGCCCGCTTCGGCGCGGTGGTGGCGAATTCCGCCGGGGTCAGCTTGCCGTCGCCATTGCCGTCCGCCTGGGCAAAGCGGTCGGATGTCGCCACCGCCCACTCCTCGAAGGACAGGAGATTATCCTTGTCCTTGTCTAGCGCCGTGAACGCCTTGACCCGGCTGCCCATCATTTCGATGCGCGTGATGACCCCGTCCCGATTGCGGTCATAGCGGCCGAAACGCTTCTGCTCCCGCGTTTGGGGATCGGCCTGGCCCGGCATGGGTGGGGCCTTGCCCACGGCGTCCGGATCACCTTCCGGCAGGCTTTCGATCGCTGGAGGCGGCGGCGGCGCGATAGTGGCTGGCGGCACCGGCTCGCTCGTCGCGCGTCCCTGCCACCAGAAAAGGCCGGCCGTCACCATCAGCAGCGCCGCCGCCGCTCCCGCCAGGATACGTCCCACCGTCTGTCCCCTTTCACCCCTTTGTCAGCCCCAGCCGGACGATCCGCAGATACAGCCGAGGCGTCAGGCTCGCCGGTGCATGCCGACCGCGCATAATGTCATGACGCGCCAATGCATAGGCCATACGCATCGGCCGCCACGCCACAGGCCATCGCGGCACCCCATCGAGTAGCCGGCCGCGCGCCCGCGCAATCGCTTCATCCGCCAATCTTTGGTCGCCCGTATGGCCGGACAGATCCCACAGTGCCCAAGCCGCTCCCGCATGGAGCAGCCATTCCGGCACCCTTTCGTCGCCTGCCAGCGCCTGGAACAGGCCGCCGCCCCGGCCCGCCGCATAGGCATCCAGGTCGACCTCGCCGATCATCCCCTCCCAGCCATCGAGCAGGGCAGAGAGCCCGGGCGGCGGCGCGGCGCCCGCCTGCCGCATGGCATCCACCAGCGGCTCGCCCCTGCCCTTCACCCCGCTGGCGTCGGTCAGCGCCTCCTGCCACCAGGCAAGGCGGATCTGCCCGATCATGGG
>DATEJA010000062.1:0-10363 GCA_035278405.1 Sphingobium sp.
CGGCGACACGGCCACGGACATCGAGGAGGCCGAGCGCATGATCGACTGCGGCCGGCACAATGCGTTCAAGCTCAAGATCGGCAAGCGCGAACTGGCGCAGGACGTGGCCCATGTCGGCGCGATCAAGCGCGCCCTGGGCGAACGGGCCAGCGTGCGGGTCGACGTCAACATGGCGTGGGACGAAACCACGGCGCGCGCCGGGATCGACATGCTGGCGGACGTAGGGTGCGACCTGGTCGAACAGCCGATCAGCCGCAGCAACCGCGCCGGCATGGCGCGCCTCGCCGCCCGCGCGCGGATACCGATCATGGCCGACGAGGCGCTGCAAGGCCCGGCCGTCGCCTATGATTATGCCAGCCATGCGGCGGCGGACGTCTTCGCGGTGAAGATCGAGCAGTCCGGCGGCCTTTTCGCCGCGTGCGAGGTGCAGGCGATCGCGGATGCGGCGGGCGTCGCGCTTTATGGCGGGACGATGCTGGAAGCGGGCGTCGGCACCATCGCGTCGGCCCATGTGTTCGCCACCTTCCCGACGCTGGGCTTCGGCACCGAATTGTTCGGGCCGCTGCTGCTGACCCAGGACATCCTGGCCGAACCGCTCGACTATAGCGATTTCTCGCTGGCCGTCCCTGCGGGCCCCGGCCTTGGCATCGCGCTCGACGAAGATCGGGTCGCCCATCTCCGACGTGACGCGACGCACGCCACGATTTCCATTCCCGCAGCAGAACTGGCTTGAACATGCTTTTCATGGTCGAAATGGACGTCAATATCCCGCTGGACTTCGATCCGCAGGAAGCCGCGCGGATCAAGGCCGAGGAAAAGGCCTATTTCCAGACGCTCCAGGCGTCCGGCATCTGGCGCCACATCTGGCGCAAGGTCGGGCTTTATTCGAACGTCTCGATCTTCGACGTCGAAAGCAATGCCGCCCTGCACGACACGCTCATGGCGCTGCCGCTCTATCCTTTCATGACGATGAAGGTGACGCCGCTGTGCCGTCACCCCTCTTCCATGCACGACGACGATCGCTGATCGGCGCGCCTTACAAATTCAGGAGAGACACAATGGACATCAGTTTCGTCAAGACCCCCGAAATCCAGCAGCTGCTCGACAAGGCGTCGGGCCTGACCGAAAGCGGCGGCAATCCCCGGCTGAAGGCGATCGTGCGCGACCTTACGCAAAGCGTGATGGAGCTAATCGTCAAGCACGACATCTCCGAAAATGAATTCTGGTCCGCCATGAAATATCTGTCGGACAGTTCGGCGGAGATCGGCCTGATCGTGCCCGGCACTGGACTGGAGCATTTCCTCGACCTCTACATGGACGCCAAGGATGCCGAAGCCGGCATCGGCGGCGGCACCCCGCGCACCATCGAAGGGCCGCTCTATGTCGCCGGCGCGCCGCTGGCGGAGGGCGACGTCAACCTGACCGACGATGCCGACGATACCGGCACGCTCTACATGAACGGCACGGTGACCGGCCCTGACGGCGAGCCGGTGCAGGACGCGATCGTCCATGTGTGGCACGCCAATTCGCAGGGCTGGTATTCGCATTTCGACCCGACCGGCGAGCAGACTCCGTTCAACAACCGCCGCCGCATCAAGCTGGGCACGGATGGTCGCTATGCGTTTCATTCCAAGATGCCCAATGGCTATAGCGTGCCCCCCGGCGGCGCGACCGATCGGCTGATGCAGGCGCTCGGTCGTCACGGCAATCGTCCGGCACATGTCCATTTCTTCGTCGAAGCGCCCGGCTATCGCACGCTGACGACGCAGATCAACTTCGGCGACGATCCGTTCGCGGCCGATGATTTCGCCTTCGCTACCCGCGACGGCCTGCTGCCGGTGCCCAGCCGCCAGGGCGACAGCGCCTATGTCGCCTTCGACTTCCAGTTGCAGCGCGCGGTCAGCAAGGACGACGAAGCTTTCTCCTCGCGCCCCCGTGCGGAAGCCGAGGCGACGGCACAAACCGAAAACGCCTGAGCCTCGCCAGGACGCAGGAGGACCGATGAGCAAGATCTACCAAAGTCCCGCCGCGGCTCTCGACGGCCTGTTGTTCGACGGCATGACGATCATGTCGGGCGGGTTCGGGCTTTCGGGCAATCCCGAAAGCCTGATCCCGGAGATCCGGGCGGCGGGGGTCAGGAACCTGACCGTCATCTCCAACAATGCGGGAGCGGACGGCTTCGGCCTGTGGATGCTGCTGGAAAGCCGACAGGTCGGCAAGATGATCTCCTCCTATGTGGGCGAGAACAAGCTGTTCGAGAGCCAGTATCTGTCAGGCGAGCTTCAGCTGGAACTGAACCCGCAGGGGACCCTGGCCGAACGCATCCGGGCGGGTGGCGCGGGCATCCCCGCCTTCTACACCAAGACGGGCGTCGGCACGGTCGTGGCCGAAGGCAAGCCGGTCGAGACGTTCGAGGGCGAGGACTATGTCCGCGAAACCTGGCTGCGCGCCGACCTTTCGATCATCAAGGCTTGGCGGGCGGACCCGGCGGGCAACCTCATGTTCCGCAAGACCGCGCGCAACTTCAACCCCAATATGGCAACCGCAGGCAAGGTGACGGTGGTCGAGGTGGAGGAAATCGTGCCCGAGGGCACTTTCGACCCCGACTGCATCCACACGCCGGGCATCTATGTCGACCGCATCGTCCTGGCGACGATCAACGAAAAGCGGATCGAGAAGTTGACGACCCGCGAAAGGGAGAGCGCATAATGAGCTGGACCCGCGACGAAATGGCGGCCCGCGCCGCGAAGGAATTGCGCGACGGCTATTATGTGAACCTGGGCATCGGCATCCCCACGCTGGTGGCGAACCATGTCCCCGAAGGGGTGAACGTCACGCTCCAGTCGGAAAACGGCATGCTGGGCATCGGCCCCTTCCCCTATGAGGGCGAGGCCGATCCCGACCTTATCAACGCGGGCAAGCAGACCATCACCGCGCTGCCGACGTCCAGCTTCTTTTCCTCGGCGGACAGTTTCGCGATGATCCGGGGCGGCCATATCGACATGGCGGTGCTGGGCGCGATGGAAGTGGCGGCCAATGGCGACCTTGCCAACTGGACCATCCCCGGCAAGATGGTGAAGGGCATGGGCGGCGCCATGGATCTGGTCGCGGGCGTCAAGCGCGTGGTCGTGGTCATGGACCATGTGTCAAAGAACGGCAGCCCGAAGATCCTGCCCGCATGCAGCCTGCCGCTGACCGGCAAGGCCGTGGTCGACCTCATCATCACCGACCTGGCCGTCATCGCGGTGGATCGCAAGGCGGGCGGCCTTACCCTGTTGGAACTGGCGCCCGGCGTCACGCAGGATGAGGTGGTGGAGAAGACGGGCGCTCCGCTCGCGCTCCCCGCAGCTGCCGCGGCGGCCTGATCCATGGCCTTCACTCAAGTCGCGGGCGCCCGCCTCTTTTGGAAGCGTGACGGGCGCGACGACGCCCCCGCGCTGGTGCTGCTCAACAGCATCGGGACCGACATGGATTTGTGGGACGGGGTTATGCCTCATCTGCGCGACCGCTTCGCGCTGCTGCGGATCGACACGCGCGGCCATGGCGCCTCGGCTGCCGACGTGGCCGACTTCTCGCTGGCGATGCTGGCGGACGATGTGCTGGCGGTTGCCGATGCCGCCGGACTTGGCCGTTTCTCGGTAGCGGGCGTGTCGCTGGGCGGCATGATCGGCATGGAACTGGCGCTGCGCGCCCCGGATCGGGTGGAAAGGCTGGCGCCCATCTGCACCTCCGCCACCATGGACAGCGCCGCCTGGAGTGACCGCATTGCCAAGGTGAGGGGCGCAGGCATGGCCGCCATCGCCGATCTTGCGATGGGACGATTCCTGTCCGATGCCGCAGAAGCCGCGATTTACGAGGCTGTACGGCGGCAGTTGCTGACCATGGATGCGCAGGGCTATGCGGGATGCGGCGCGGCGATCCGCGACATGGATCTGGCGGCGCGGATCGGCGGGATAGCCTGTCCCACGCTGGTCGTCACCGGCACGCGGGACACATCGACCCCGTTCGAAGGCCATGGCGATCATCTTGTCGCGCGCATCCCCGGAGCGGCGCATGTCTCGCTGGAAGCCGCGCACCTTGCCCCCCTCGAAGCGCCTGAAGCCCTGGCGCAGACGCTCCTCACCTTCCTGGAAAACTGAACCTATGGCCGAAGCCTTCATCTGCGATGCCATCCGCACGCCCATCGGCAAGCTCAACGGCTCGCTCGCGACCGTGCGCGCCGACGACCTGGCCGCCCTGCCGCTCAAGGCGCTGATGGAGCGCAACGGCGCCGCCGACTGGGCCGCGCTGGACGACGTGATCCTGGGCTGCGCCAACCAGGCGGGCGAGGATAATCGCAATGTCGCGCGCATGGCCGTGCTGCTCGCCGGCCTGCCCGAAGGCGTGCCGGGCGTGACCGTCAACCGGCTGTGCAGTTCGGGCCTGAACGCCGTCGGCATCGCGGCGCAGGCGATCCGCAGCGGCGACGCGGACTTTCTGATCGCCGGCGGGGTCGAGAGCATGACGCGCGCGCCCTATGTGCTGGGCAAGGCGGGCAGCGCCTTCGGCCGCGACCAGAAGATCGAGGACACGACGCTGGGCTGGCGCTTCATCAACCCGGCGATGAAGGCGGCCTATGGCGTCGACACCATGCCCCAGACCGGCGAAAATGTCGCCGAACAATGGCAGGTAAGCCGCGATGAACAGGACCGTTTTGCGCTCGCCAGCCAGGAAAAGGCCGCCCGCGCGCAGGCCAGCGGCCGCTTCGCCGCCGAGATCGTGCCGGTCGCCGTCCCGCAGAAGAAGGGAGAAGCCGTCCTGTTCGCGCATGACGAGCATCCGCGCGCGACAAGCCTCGACGCTTTGGCGAAGCTGAAGCCGGTGGTGAAGGCCGATGGCACGGTGACCGCCGGCAATGCATCGGGCCTTAACGACGGCGCGGCGGCGATGCTGGTCGCTTCGGAAGAAGCGGCGGCGCGCCACGGACTGACGCCACGCGCGCGGGTGATCGGCATGGCGGCGGCGGGCGTCGCGCCGCGGATCATGGGCGTTGGTCCCATCGAGGCGGCGCGCAAGGTCCTGGCGCGCGCTGGCCTTGGCGTCGACAAGCTGGACGTCATCGAACTCAATGAGGCTTTCGCCAGCCAGGCCATCGCCACGCTGCGCGACCTGGAAGTCGATCCGTTCGATCCGCGCGTGAACCCCAATGGAGGCGCGATCGCGCTGGGCCATCCGCTCGGCATGTCGGGCGCGCGGATCGCGCTGTCGGCGGTGGAGGAACTGCACCGCACGGGTGGCCGCTATGCACTGGCGTTCATGTGCATCGGCGTCGGCCAGGGCTTGGCGCTGTTGATCGAGAGGGCCTGAGCCCCCCTCTCCTTCGCCTATTCCAGATAGTGTTCGCGAAGCTGCAGCAGATCTGCGTCGGTCAGGCCGACTGCCTGCTTCAGATAGCCATCGACCGAACCCCAGCGCGCCTCGATCGCGGTGAACGCACTGTCGAGCAGGGAGCGGCCCTGGGCGTCATAGAGCGGCTGCGGCGGAACATCCTGATAGCGGGCGAAGAAGGCCGCGACAGGATTGGTGCGCGCCATTTCGGGAGTGATGCGCGCCATGCCGACGCCCGCGCGCCGATAGCGGGTGGTCGCCTGATAGTCCGCCTCGATCACGTCGCGCGGGACGCCGAGCGCGCTCAAGATCAAGGCGCTCACGACGCCGGTCCGGTCCTGCCCGCCCATGCAGAAATAGGCGACCGGCGCCTGATCGGCGAGCAGCGATCGAAACACGATCCTGACCTGGGGTGTGAGGAAGGCGGGCAATTCGGAATAGCCCGCGCCCTTTTCCGACGATCGCATATCCGGCGCGCGCAGTTGCGGGATCATGGCGGACAGGGGATAGCCGACCGCGTGATAATGCACCCCATCGACGCGGTTCGGGGCCAGTTCGCGTTCCTCGCTGGACCGGAGATCGACAAGGTCGCCTATCCCCAGCGCCGCTACATAGGCGCGGTCATGGTCTGACAGGGTCGCGGTGGAACCCGATCGGAATATCCGTCCCCAGCGCACATGCTTGCCCCCCGCCCCGACATAGCCGCCCAGGTCGCGGAAGTTGGTGCCCCCGTCGAGCGGCAGCGCCCGCTCGGCGACGGGCGTGATCGTGCCATCGGCGCGGTCGCGCAGCAGGAAATAGCTTCGATGCGATGGGGCCGCCACGGCATAGCGGCCAGCGCGGTTGGCCTTGGACAGAAGCTGCGCCTTGTCCAGCGGGGCATCGGGATCATCCGTCACATAGACGTCGACGGGTCCTTCCGCCTGCCAGGCCAGCATGACCTGGCCAGCCTCTGTCCGCTCCGCCACTTCATGGCTGGTGCGGCCTATCGCTCCCTGGCCGCAGCTGAGCGCCGCAAGAAGGGCCGCCATCAGCAACGGCCGCTTCATGGAGGACGGGCTTGTGGGGAAGATGTTGAAGGTCAAAGACAGGGTCCTTTTGCAGATCAATATTTGATGCTGAAGTCGATGCCGAAGGTGCGCGCCGCCTCATAGGCCGTCGACGCCAGATAGGGCGGCATGCTGAAGGCGATGGGAAAGAGGATGTGATCGCTGTCGGTCAGGTTGCGGCCCCACAGCGCGACTTCGCCATCGGCATGGCCGACATGGATGCCCTTGAGCGCGATCCTGCCGTTGAGCGTCAGCGAAGGCGGCGCGAACTGGATGACGCGATAGGCCGTCGGAACCGGATTGATGCCATAGGTGCGCATCCGTGACTGCCAGTTGCCGCTCAGGTTGAAGGCAAGCCGCGCATCGTCGAACAGCGGCCCTGTTTCATATTGCGCCGCGAGGTTGGTCGTCCATTTCGGGCGGAAAGTCGGCAGGAAACTCTGGGTCGTGCCGTAGATGGGATTGACGCGGGTATAGTGGAAATCGGTATATCCCACGCCGCCATTGATCGTGAAGCCCGGCAGCGGCAAGGCGGTGAATTCGACTTCGAAGCCCTTGGTCTTCGCGTCGCCCTCATCCACGATGATGTTGCCGAGTTCCGGTCGGTTGATCGCCCTGCCCGACGTGCCGTTCTGCAGCGACTTGTAGGAGGCGGCGAACAGCGCGAGGTTTAAGCGCAGGTGGCGGTCGAGAAGATCGCTCTTCAAACCAGCCTCCCAGGATCGCACCGTTTCCTGGTTGAAAATGATCGGGCCCACCGCGCCGCCGGACACGAAGCCGGTCGAATATTTGGCATAAAGCAGCATGTCGCGCGCGGGACGATAATTGACGCCTGCAAGATAGGTCGGCTTGCTCTTGCTATAGTCGAAGCTGATCGGATTGCCGCCGACATAGGTCGTTCCCGACTTGTCGTCGCGCGTGATCCGCCCGCCCAGAACGATGTCCAGCTGCGGCGTTGCGTGCAGTTCCGCCTGGAGATAGGCCGCCTTCGACTTCGCTTCGTTGAACGACCTGTCCTGCGCAGTGATGATCGGCAGTTTCCCATTGGGAATGACGGCGAAGGCCGGATTGTTCGCAAGGCCAAGCGGCGCGCCGAAGACCGTGTCGAGATGGTAGAGCAACCCGCCTGCGGTCAGTGTCAGCAGCCGCGAGTCATAGTTGATCTGCAGTTCATCGCTCCACTGTTTGCCGCTGTTCTGGCCCTGCGTTTCCGTCACGATATAGGGCGCGCCCACCGGACCCAGCGCGGGAACGACATTGGTGAGGCCGCCCATGCCGGAAATCTGCGACACGGCGTAGATGAAGGATTTGCGATAGCCGAACACATTCTTGATCGTGATGCCGTCGGCCGGCTGGTAGGTCATCGTCAGGTTATGGCCCGACGCCCGCTGGAAGCTGGATGTCGTCCAGCTGTTGTTGACGGCCTTGGGCCGATGCGCCCCGGCGATCGGGACCGGGTTCGCGGCATAGATGGCGTTGAGCAGCGCCCCGAAGGAAGAGCCCAGCGCCGTCGGCGTGAAGGCGACGAGCGCCATCCCCTCGGGCGTGCCTTCCCCTTCCAGCCAGTCGAACTTGTAGACCGCCTTGAAATGGTCGCTGGGTTCGAATTTCAGAGCCGCAAAGAGCGATTCCGTATTCTTGGCGCCCAGCGTCTTGGGCGACGTCTGAACCTTGTCATAAGCGTCCGAGCCGGTGCGGTCCCAATGCTGCCCCGCGCCCAGGTTCCGGATGTCGCCCGATCGTTCGTCATGAACATAGCTGATGCTGGCCGAAAACGGGCCCATCTGGAGCAGTTCGATCCGGGTCTTCGACCTGATCTGATCATAATTGCCGAGCGTGAGCGTCTGGTCGATACCGAAGCGGCCGCTCGGCTCACGCGTGACGACGCTGATGGCGCCGCCCGTGGAGTTGCGTCCGAACAGCGTGCCCTGCGGCCCGCGCAGCACTTCGATCCGCTCGACATCGGGCAGATCGAAGATCGAGCCGCGCGTCGCGCCCAGGAACACGCCGTCGAGATAGAGGGAAATCGACTTTTCCGACCCGGGCGCGCCACCCCGGCTCACCACGCCACGCATCGAAAATTGCGGGATGGCCGAACCGCCCGCCGACCAGCGAACCGTCATGTTCGGCGTCAGCGCATTAAGGTCGGAAACGCTGACGATGCGGTTGACCTGCAACGCGTCGCCAGTGATCGCGGTGAGGGCGATCGGCACGTCCTGCTGGCTCTGCGCGCGCTTCTGCGCGGTGACCACGATCTCGGCAAGGCCGCCGCCGGGTTCCTCCGTCGCCGAACGATTGGCCTGCGCCAAAGCCATGGGCGAGATCGCGCCCAGCCCCAGCACCATGCCCCCGATCAAACCCGTCCGAGCCCTTGTGATTGCCTGCTTCATCATACCCCTCCTCCATGCCGCCCATTTTGTTGTGGCGCACTTTCTGTAACATTTGTATTACGCTTCAAACTTGGTTGCAAGAGCAGCTGATCTTCGTCACGATCATGGTCCGGATGGAGCGCGAACCAGGTCATGGCATTATCATTATCGGCGGAAAAACCGAGTAGCAGCAGAGACTTGCTGGTTCATGTCTGTCTGATGGCGATGGAAAGGGAGGGCGCGTCGTCGATCTCGGCACGATCGATCGCGCGCGACGCGGGCGTGAGCGTTTCGTCCATTTATCATTTTTTCGACGATATGGAGCAGTTGTTCCAAGCAACTCACGACCATGCCTTGGCGCAGGCGCGCCGCTGGTGCGAGGATCGGCTGGGCGACATTGCCCATGATGGCCCCCTCCCTGCGCGGCTGGGCACCTTGCTGGCAGGGCTCATCGACGATTGGACGTTGGAATGTCGCCCGTTGGCCTTTGCATGGCCAGAATGTCGGCTGGCCGCCGCGCGCAATCCCCTGTTTCGGGCGCGCGCCGCAGAGTGGAAGTCCCTGTGGGAGGCTTTCTGGTCGGAGGTCTGCGACAAATGCGGCGCTGCCGGCCAGGGCAGCATCACGACCCGCTTCTTCGAAGGCGAGAGCTTCTTCCACCTGCTGCGCTGGCGGAGGCAGCTGGACCGCGCAGCGCTGGCGGAAACCTGCGCCGCATGGGAAGGCTGGTTGCGGGGCGAGCTATCGCTGCCGACGCCCTGGCGCGACATGGCCAGGGCAGAGGCAGGGCGCGAGCTGGAGCCGGTGCCTGTCAGGGATGCGATCGTCGATCGGCTTTCCAGGGCCGCTGGCGATCTTGTGGTCAGGCACGGCCCGTCGCGGTTGACGCATCGCGCTGTCGCGACCGAAGCCGGCATGTCGCTGGGGTCGGTTTCGAACAAGCTGCGCACGCGGGTCGATCTGCTCAACGCCGCGTTCGAGGAACTTTACCGCCGCCATCAGGGCGATTCCAGAGGCGGAAGCGACATGCCGCTTCCGCAATGCCCGCGAGAACTGGCCGAGATGATGGCGCATGCGCTGTTCGACGTCGACGACCTCAGGCTAGGCCGGGACGAGTTGCTGATCGCGACCGCACGGGACCCGGCGTTCCGATCCTTCGGCGCGCAGCTGCGCTATATGCGGGGACGCACGGGCCGTGCCACTCTGGCGGCCGCGGTGGATGTACCGATCTCCGACACGGATGCGGCGATATTCTCAAGCTTCCTGATGGGCGTGCTGGCAGCCCATGCCTCTCATGAAGAGATCGGGCAGAGATTGTCCGGCGCCAAGGCGGACATCAACAGGCTGTTCGACACGCTCCGATCCCGCTGAAGAAATGGCCTCGCTATCGGCTCGCCGCATCCTCGTCCGTAAAGCGGGCCCCCTGCACAGAGCAGGGAGCCCCTGGGCCGATCAGAATTTCACCTGCAACTCGCCGCCGATGGTGCGAGGGCGTCCGGGCACGCTCGTTTCGATGCCGAGCGTCGGACCGAGAGAATTTCCGCCGGTATAATATTCCTTGTCGAGCAAGTTACGAAC
>DATEJA010000063.1:0-4684 GCA_035278405.1 Sphingobium sp.
GCCATGATCGCGCGGACCAGCGCCAGCCCCAGCCCCGCCCCGCCCGTCTCGCGATTGCGCGATCCTTCCAGCCGGGTGAATGGCTCCATCATCTCGGCCATCCGGTCCTGCGCGATGCCCGGCCCGTCATCGCTCACCACCAGCCGGATGGCGCCGTCCTGCCGCTCGACCGACACATGCGCCCGCTCGCCATAGACGATGGCATTTTCGATGAGGTTGCGCAGCGCCCGGCGGATCTGCTGCGGCCGCACCGACGCGACGGCCCGGTCGCTGTCCGCCATCTGCGCGGGCGATCCCAGCTCGATGAAATCCTCCACCACCGCGTCCGCCAGCGCGGACAGGTCGACCTTCTGCAGCGGCTCGCTGCTGCGCCCGGCGCGGGCGAGCGACAATATGTCCTCCAGCATCCGGTTCATCTCGTCGATGGTCTCCGACATGCGCGCGCGCTCGCCTTCATCCTCGACCGATTCGGTGCGCACGCGCAGCGACGCGAGCGGGGTGCGCAGGTCATGGCCGATCGCGCCGAGCATCCGGTCCTTTTCGTCGAGCATGGCGAAGATGCGGCTGCGCATCGCGTTGAACGCGGTGGTGAGGTCGCGCACGTCGCCCGGCCCGCGTTCCTCGACCGGATCGGCCGACCCGCTGTTCGCGAACTGCTGCGCCGACCGGGTGAGCTGCCCCAAAGGCCGCGCCAGCCGCCGCCCCACCCACAGCAGGGGCAGCAGCACGATGGCGTAAAGGATCAGCGTCTGGCCGATCAGCCAGCCGCCAAAGCGCGGCGGCCGATCCGCCATGCGCGTCTGGGTCACGACCCACTGGCCGGGCTGATATTCGGCGGCCATGATCAGCCGCCGCATGCGCCCGCCTTCGGGAAGCTCGCCGCCGGCCCGGATGCGTCGCCTTTCCCACCGGCGCAGCGGCGGGACCTGATTGTCCTCCACCACCCGCACCGAGCGGACATTCAGGCCGACTTCGGCGAACATGGCGAGCGCGCGCCGTTCCACTTCGGGCCGCCGCTCTCCCGCCAGGCGGGGGGCGACCTCCAGGAAACGCGCGCGCGGCCGGTCGTCGCGGCGCCGGCCGGCGCGACCGTCCAACGCGTCGACGATGCGATAGACGCCCGGCGCCGTCTGCGCCGTCAGCGTCAGGCGATTGCGCTCGCGCAGCAGCAGGCCGAAGTTGATCGCCTGCGCCACGAACAGGGCGATCGCGACCAGCAGGATGATCTGGCCGACCAGGCTCTGCGGCCAGAGGCGCAGCCGCTTCACAGCTTTCTGACGTCCGCCGACAGCGTATAGCCGCCGCCCCAGACGGTCTTGATCAGCGTCGGGTTCTTCGGGTCCGGCTCGATCTTCTTGCGCAGCCGGCTGATCTGGTTGTCGATCGCCCGGTCGAAGGCATTGGCCTCCCGCCCCTGGGTGATGTCCAGCAACTGGTCGCGGCTCAGCACCTGGTTGGGCCGCGTGGCGAAGGCCAGCATCAGATTATATTCGGCGGTCGACAGCGGCAACGCGACCCCCTCGCTGTCCACCAGCGTGCGCTCCTGCGACTTGAGCAGCCAGCCGGCAAAGGCATAGGTCGCCCCATCGGGCGCGGTGACGCGCTGGCCGCCGGTCGCCACGCGGCGGAAGATCACCTTGATCCGCGCCACCAGCTCACGCGGCGAAAAGGGCTTCAGCACATAATCGTCCGCGCCCATCTCCAGGCCGACGATCCGGTCGGTCTCTTCCGATTTCGCCGTCAGCAGGATGACCGGGATCTCGCTCGTCTCGCGGATATGGCGGCAGAGCGAAAGCCCGTCCTCGCCGGGCATCATGATGTCGAGCACGACAAGGTCGATCGCATTGGCGTTAAGGCGCATCCGCGCTTCCGCCGCGCTTTCGACCGCCGTCACGCGAAAGCCGTTGCGCGACAGATATTGCGCCAGCGGTTCGCGGATCGATCGCTCGTCATCGACGAGCAGAAGATGGGGTTTTTCGCTCATGGGGAGGTCTTGTCATGACTGGTCGCGGCTTGGAAGGGTGAAGGCCGCGCCTCCACCCCTCCCATATGGCTCAGTTCCGATCGGGCGCCTCGCCGCCCCGGCGGGCCTGCCAGGCGTCGCGCATCGCTTCGCGCGCGGCCTTCATCTCGTCGGCCGTGACGACGCCGTCCTTGTTGCTGTCCGCCTTGTCGAACATCGCGAGCGGGCGGGCCATGAACTCGGCCCGGGTCACCCCGCCATCCTTCATCGCCTCGGCCATCGGGCCACCGCGACCGCCGAACATCATGCCGCCACCGAAACGGTGATGGCCGCGGCGCCCGAAGCCCTGATCGTCCCGGCCCTCGGGACCCGGTCCCTGATGCGCTGCCTTGAACTCGGCCTTGCTGATCTGGCCATTATGGTCCGCGTCCATCGCGGCGAACCGCTCGTCGAGCCGGGCTTCACGGTTCAGCGCCCAGTCCTCCTTGGTCAGCTTGCCATCATGGTTGGCGTCCATCCTGGCGAAGCGCGCGTCCAGTGCGGCGGTCAGTTCCGCCTTGCTGATCTTGCCGTCATGATTGGCATCCATTTTCGCCATCATCTCGCCCTGCCGGCCGCCCGGCCCGTCATGGTCCGGCTGCGCCAAAGCGAGGTGCGACGCCGCCAGCCCGCCGACCAGCAGCGCGCCGACGCCGGCCATGCCCAGAAATTTGCGATTCATCTACAGTCTTCCTTCCAAAGGGTCCGGACGGCCCTCGCCGTCCCTGCAACCCCTTATGGGCAAGACTTGTCACGCAACTTTGTCATGTCACGCGGGAAACTGTCGCAATTTGTAACGCCCCGTCATCCCCGCGGAAGCTGGGATGACGAACTATTCCCTATCGATCCCGCCGCCCCAGCAGCCGCAGCCGCAACGCGTTGAGCTTGATGAAGCCCGCCGCGTCCCTCTGGTCATAGGCGCCCGCATCATCCTCGAAGGTGACGACCTTCTCGCTGTAGAGCGAATAAGGCGACTTGCGCCCGACGACATAGACCCCGCCCTTGTAGAGCTTCAGCCGAACGGTGCCGGTCACCTTCTCCTGGCTATGGTCGATCGCCGCCTGCAGCATCTCGCGCTCGGGGCTGAACCAGAAACCGTTGTAGATCAGCTCGGCATAACGAGGCGCCAGCTCATCCTTCAGATGCGCGGCGCCGCGATCGAGCGTCAGCTGCTCGATACCGCGATGGGCGAGATGATAGATGGTGCCGCCCGGCGTTTCATACATGCCGCGCGACTTCATGCCGACGAAGCGATTCTCGACCAGGTCGAGCCGACCGATGCCATGCTTGCGGCCATAGTCGTTGAGCGTTTCAAGCAGCGTCGCGGGCGACATGCCCACGCCATTGATCGCGACGCCGTCGCCGCGCTCGAAATCGATCGTGATATATTCCGGCGCGTCCGGCGCGTCCTCGGGATTGACCGTGCGCGAATAGACATAGTCGGGCACTTCTTCCCACGGATCTTCCAGCACCTTGCCCTCGGACGACGTGTGCAACATGTTGGCGTCGGTCGAAAAGGGGCTTTCGCCGCGCTTGTCCCGGGGGATCGGGATCTGGTGCTGCTCGGCGAACTCGATCAGCCGGGTGCGGCTGGTCAGGTCCCACTCGCGCCAGGGCGCGATCACCTTGATGTCGGGCGCCAAGCCGTAATAACCCAGTTCAAAGCGGACCTGGTCATTGCCCTTGCCGGTCGCGCCATGGCTGACCGCGTCGGCACCAATCTGCTTGGCGATCTCGATCTGTCGCTTGGCGATCAGCGGCCGCGCGATCGAGGTGCCCAGCAGATAGAGGCCTTCATACAGCGCATTGCTGCGCATCATCGGGAAGACATAGTCCTTCACAAATTCTTCGCGCAGGTCGTCGATGAAGATATGCTCGTCCTTGACGCCCATCAGCTTCGCCTTGGCCCGCGCGGGCTCCAGCTCCTCGCCCTGCCCGAGGTCAGCGGTGAAGGTGACGACCTCGCACTGATAGGTCTGCTGCAGCCATTTCAGGATCACGCTGGTGTCGAGCCCTCCCGAGAAGGCAAGAACGATGCGGTTGATCTTATCGGACATGGGTGGAGCGACCTTCCTTCAAAACGGCGCGTAAATTACCGGCGCGCCGGTATCAGGGGTAGGCCTAGAGTGCAACCGAGTCGAGCAGGCCGGCCCATGCGAAAAGGGCGACGGCACGTCACCGTCGCCCTCCTCCTTCGCAACACAGACCTGCTCAGCGGGTCTGCGGCTTATATCCCATGCGGCTGCCCTGGCCGGAGCCCAGCCGGTAGACGGTCTGCATCCGTGGCTCGGCATGGATGGTTTGGGGCGGCATGGCGGGCTCGGCCGGCGCGTGCCGGGCGGTCGCCTGCCGCTCCTGCTCGGCGAGCAGTAATCGCGCGCGCGCCAGCCGCTTCCTGTGCGTGCGGAAGGGGTTTTCGGCACTTGGCGGCGCGGCGACCATGGCTTCCAGCGTCCCGCCCGAAGCGGTCGCCAGCGCAGGCGCGACCGGCCGCTGCTCACGCAGAATGGGAGCAGGCGCGACGACCCTTTCCTCTGTCACAGGAGCGCCAGCCCATTCGTCGCGATCCTCGATGGGGCGTTTCCGACGACGCACGAACGCCGTGCCGCCAAGGCCGGCAAGCAACAGGATGCCGCCGCCCGCCGCCCAGAGCAGCGCGGGGTCAGGCCCAGTCCGCTCGGA
>DATEJA010000064.1:0-15358 GCA_035278405.1 Sphingobium sp.
GGAGACGGGCTGGCCGAGCATCGCGGCTTCGGCCTCGATGCCGCCCACGCCCCAGCCCAGCACGCCCAGGCCGTTGATCATGGTGGTGTGGCTGTCGGTGCCGACGCAGGTGTCGGGATAGGCGACGGTGACGCCGTCAGGCCCTTCGCTCGACCAGACGGCCTGCGCGATATTTTCCAGGTTCACCTGATGGCAGATGCCGGTGCCCGGAGGCACGGCGTAGAAGTTGGCAAGGCTCTTGCTGCCCCACTTGAGGAAGTCGTAGCGCTCCATATTGCGCTGATATTCGATTTCCACATTCTGCTCGAACGCCTTGGGCGTGCCGAATTCGTCGACCATGACCGAGTGGTCGATGACGAGGTGGACAGGAACCTGCGGGTTGATCTTGCTGGCGTCGGCGCCGAGCGCGGTCATGGCGTCGCGCATGGCGGCGAGGTCGACCACGCAGGGAACGCCGGTGAAGTCCTGCATCAGCACGCGGGCGGGACGATACTGGATCTCGCGCTCGGCCTTGCCCCGGTCATTCTGCCATTCGACGATCGCCTTGACGTCTTCGGTGGTGACGGTCACGCCATCTTCGAAACGGAGCAGGTTTTCCAGCAGCACCTTCATCGAGAAGGGAAGACGCGAAACATCGCCCAGCTTGGCGGCGGCCTTCTTCAGCGAATAATAGGCAATGTCCTTGCCCCCGACCTTCAAAGTGTCGCGCGTGCCGAGTGTATCCTGTCCGATGGCGGTCATGAGTCGTGCGTCTCCTCGCAATTGCCCCAACCATGGGCAGGAGGATGACGTATTCCACCAGAGGCTCGCCGGGCGGCGAGATGGCGGGATGCGCCCCAACCGATGGCCGAAGCGGGTATGTCCCTTGATGCGCGTCGCCATAGCGGTTGCGCGCCCCGAGTCAAATGCGAAGGCGCGAAATGGGACGGTTCGAGAATCTTTCTTGTAGACGCGGCTGATCCGCAGGGGATACATTGTTCCCGAGCCGCGTTCTGGTTGAAGGAGCGGGCTACCATCAGATCAAGCGGGTCGCACGCTCTGGCTTTGTGTTCGTTGCATCAATTCGGCTTGGAAGTTTTCCGTTTTTACGCCCGATGCCTAGAATATATGTCTGAGGAGGAAGAGACGATGCGCCCTGTTTCAAGCCTCGCTGCCGGTAAGTCGTTCGACCCGGCTCTAAGGGGATACATCATCCATTATCATGTGGGGGAATCCAACCATTGCCCCAGCTGCGGCCGCAGCCAGTGGATCGTCGGCCGGCTGATGGCGGAATGTGCCTATTGCGAAACCGCATTGCCGCTCGAAAATAACCGGGGGGTCGGCGCCTGCGCGCGCTTTGTTCATGCTCATGCCGCAGCCGTGCCCTTCGAACAGGGCGGCCCTGCCATAGCCTGATCTTTTTCGCTGCCGCAGGGGGGACACTCAGGCGGCGGCGACACCCTCCACTTCCACCACATCATCGCCGGCGTAATAGCCCTGTATCCGCACGCGCTTTTCGACATGATCGACCGGCACGCGCACCAACAGCAGGCGATAGGTGCCGCCCCGATCGCGCTGGAGAAGGAAGCCGGCCTCATCGCGGATGAGGCGGCCGGTTTCGTCCACTCCAGCGCCGATCTCTTCTGTCATGGCATCAATCTATTGCGTTCCTGATCCCCTTGCCCGCCAGCAGGCCGAGCACGAGGAAGACCAGGAAGAGCGCGATGGCGAGGAAGAACAGGATCTTCGCGATTCCCACGAAAGTCCCCGCCGCGCCCCCGAAGCCCAATATCGCAAGCACGGCGGCGATGACGAGGGAGATGATGGCGAGGCGGATCATGAGCAATCCTTTGTGACAGTTGATATATTGTCCTGAACGGATGATCTTGGCGGCGGGTTCCGCGACCGGACGCCCCCTTCTGCCTCCTTTCCTCTCCTTCCGTCATGCTGAACTGGTTTCTGCATCCATTTCTCCCCACAGGCGACCGTCTCCGAAGGCGCGATGGATGCTGAAACAAGTTCAGCATGACGATGGGGTGAGCGGGTGAGTGCAGGCACCAGCCTCCCGCTCTTTTTCATGACGCTTATTTGACAGATTCTGCTTCGACGCGGGCGCAATTCGGCATCTAACAGCCAGTCGGCGTCATAGCCTGTCGCTTCAAGAGGACATTTTGTCCCACAGGAGCGCGCCAGTGAAAATGACCCGCCTGATTACCGCCGCCCTTTGCACCGGAACCCTGCTGGCCGCCGCCGCGCCGCTGAGCGCGCATGGCATCTGGTTCGCGCAGCGCGCCCGCCAGCTGGCGCTGATCTACGGCGTGGGCGCCGACGACCTCGACGCCGTCAAGCGGCTGCCGATGATCAAGTCGGTCACGGGCTACGACGCCGACTGGGCCCCCGTCACCGTGTCGCTGCGCCCGGCCGGCGTGATCCCGGTGGTCGACAGCGACGAGCCTGTCGCCGCCGTCGCGGCCGCCATGGACTATGGCTATTGGAGCAAGACGCCCGACGGCGAATGGCACAATGCCGGACGCGACGCCGTGCCGACCGCGACGCTCGCCGAGCATAATTTCAAATATGCGGTCCATCTGACGCAGCTGCCGACCAAGCCCGTGCCCCTGCTGGAGGGCCACACGCTCCAGCTCGTGCCGGCCGACCTCGCCATTCCCCAGAAGATGGGCGAGCCGATGAAGGTGCGGGTCTATTATCGGGGCAAGCCGGTCGCCGGCGCCACCGTGATGCAGGATTATGTCAATGATCCGGACGAAGCCAATCCGGTGAAGACCGCCGCGGACGGCACCGCGACCGTCAAGCTGCGCAACCAGGGCATCAACGTGCTGATGGCGATCTATGTCGGCCAGACCACGGACAAGAAGGTCGATCACGAGGAATATCGCGCCTCCTTGTCCTTCGTCCTGCCGCACGCGCCGGAATGATCTTCCCCTCTCTTCCACAAGGATGCATCCGATGAAGACTGATCTGTTCCGCACCGGGCTCGCCGCCCTCGCCCTGATCGCCCTGCCTTCGCTGGCGTCGGCCCATGGCAGCATGAAGCCGCAGCATGGCGGCCTGGTCCAGATGTCCGGCGAAACGCTGGTCGAGTTGGTGACCACGCCCAAGGGCGTCGACGTCTATGTGAGCGAGGAGGACGAGCCGATCCCGGCCGCCGGCTTCACCGCCAAGCTGACCCAGACGGCCGCGGGCAAGAAGAGCGAGGCCGCGCTCAAGGCGGCGGGCGGCAACAAGCTTTCCGCCCCCGGCTTCAAGGCGGCCAAGGGCGCTAAGATCGTCGTCGCCCTGGTCGACAAGAGCGGCGCCAAGACCTTCGCCACCTTCCAGACCAAATAAGGGCGAATGATGACCAGCGCGACCCTTTCCCCGCTTCACAATCCCAGGATGCGGCGGGTCGCGCTGCTGCTTCTGGGACTGGCCCTGGCGCTCGCGAGTTCATCGCTCTGGGCGCATGGCGTCAACGAGAATGACAAGGCCTTCATCGAAGGCGCGTCGGGCGTCAACATCATCCCGTACATGTATCTGGGCGCCAAGCATATGGTGACCGGCTATGACCATCTGCTGTTCCTTGCCGGGGTCATCTTCTTCCTCTATCGGCTGAAGGATGTCGGCGCCTATGTGACCTTGTTCGCGCTCGGCCACAGCACGACGCTGCTGCTGGGCGTCATCTTCGACATCCGCGCCAATCCCTTCCTGATCGACGCGATCATCGGCCTGTCGGTGGTCTATAAGGCGGTCGACAATCTGGATGGTTTTCGAACTTGGTTCGGCTTTTCTTTTCCTGCCAAGCTAGCCGTTTTGATTTTCGGTTTCTTTCATGGTTTCGGCCTCGCCACCAAGCTGCAGGAGCTGACGCTGGCGAAGGACGGAATGATCCCCAACCTCATCAGCTTCAACATCGGCGTCGAAATGGGCCAGTTCATGGCGCTGACCGTCATCCTGCTGCTGATGAACCTTTGGCGGATGAGCGACAGCTTCCGCCGCAGCGCCATTGTCGCCAACGCCGCGCTGATGACGGCCGGCTTCGTCCTCATCGGCTACCAACTGGCCGGCTATTTCACAGCAGATCTCACTTCCTAGGGGGCCTGACATGACCACGCAGACCATCGCCGCCACGCCGCTTCCCGCGCAAATCTCCCCCTCCCCCTCGACGCTCGCCAAGGCGACCGGGGGCGCGGTGATCGCAGCCGCCGCGATCCTGACCCTGTTCGTGCTGCCGGCGGAATATGGCATCGACCCGACCGGCGTCGGCACGGCGCTGGGCCTGACCGGCATGGTGGCGGGGAAGACGGAAGCCGCCTCGCCCGTCACCGCGCCGGCAGCGATGGGAGCGATCGCCACGCCGACCAAGGCCAGCATCGTTCGGGCCACCCCCTGGCGCCAGGATGACATGACCATCACCCTGCCCCCGCACAGCGGCCAGGAAGTGAAGGCCCATATGGAAAAGGGCGACAGCTTCATCTTCCACTGGAGTTCGAGCGGTCCGATCAAGGCGGAAATGCACGGCGAGGAACTGAACGCCGCGAACGACGCCTTCACCGACTATTGGAAGGAACTGGAGATCAGCGGCGGCCAGGGCGACTTCACCGCTCCCTTCGCCGGCATCCATGGCTGGTATTTCCGCAACAAGGGCGAGACGCCGGTGACGGTGACGGTGAAGACGGTGGGCTTCTACAAGGATCTGTATCAGCCCAAGGCGGAGTGAGCGGCATGATCGGAGCAGCGCCGCTCGTTCACGGTTCGCAGCACCGCATGTGCAAGATAACATCACCTCATAAGGACGGGTGCCATGAACAGTATCGCGGGCCAAGCGCCCTCCATCGGCCTTAGGGCCTCCCCGGCATCTGCCATGGACGCGGCGAAGGCGCGCACGCGGCTGGTCGCCATCGACGCGTTGCGTGGCCTGGTCATGCTGTTCATGCTGGTCGACCATGTGCGCGAGACCTGGTTCCTGCATCTGCAGGTGACGGACCCGGTGAATGCCAACACGACCGATCCCGGCTTGTTTTTCACCCGACTGCTCTCGACCTTCTGCGCGCCGACCTTCGTCGCGCTGACAGGCCTTTCCGCCTGGCTCTACGGCCAGTCGCACACGAAGGCCCAGGTGTCGGAATTCCTGTTCAAGCGCGGGCTGTTCCTGCTGTTCCTGGAATTCACCATCGTCTGCTATGCCTGGCCGACGCAGGCGAACATATTCCCGCCGCCGACCATCTGGTTGCAGGTGATCTGGACCATCGGGCTCAGCATGATCTGCCTGGCCGGCCTCATCCATCTGCCGCGTCCGGCGCAGTTCGCGATTGGCCTGGCGATCGTGTGCCTGCACAATCTGCTGGACCCGATCCGGCTGAGCGCGGACTCGCCCTTCTTCATTCCCTGGGCCCTGCTGCACCAGCGCGACAAGTTCGAAATCGCGGGCATGGCGTTCAAGACGACCTATCCCGTGCTGCCCTGGATCGGCGTGATCCTGCTGGGCTATGCCTGTGGCCCCTGGTTCGCGAAGGGCAGCGATCCGGAACGGCGCATCCGGCGGCTGACGATGCTGGGGTTGGGACTGGTCGTCGGCTTCGTGCTGATCCGTTTCCTGAACATCTATGGCGACAAGCCCTGGTTCATCGCGGAAACGCCGCTGCGCACGGTGATGAGCTTCCTGGCGCTCACCAAATATCCGCCTTCGCTGCTGTTCCTGATGCCCACGATCGGCACCGGCTGCCTGCTGCTGGCGCTGTTCGAAACCTATCAGGACAGCAAGGCCATGCCGCACCTCGCTTTGCTGGGCGGTGCGCCGATGTTCTATTATGTGCTGCACCTCTACACGCTGAAGCTGATCTACAACATCGCCTTCGCCCTCTATGGCCCGACCAAGGGCACCGTCTTCGGCGTCGACCATCTGCGCTGGGTGTGGATCTGGGTCTTCATTCTGATCCCCCTGCTTTATTTCCCGACCCGCTGGTTCGCGCAGCTCAAGCAGCGGCGGAAGGATATTTGGTGGCTGAAATATCTCTGACGTAACAATCCTGCCAACTACAGGCCGCCCTCCTCCCGAAGGCGGCCTTTTTTGTGGGTTTTTGCGCTTTCGAAACCGTAAAGCCGGCACGGCAGATTCCCCTGTCCCATGCCCTCACATTCACAATTTTGCACCGTGGTGCCCCCGAAGTTTGACGTAATATTTCTGCAATGCGGACCTAGCCTTTCATTCCAGAAGAGGTGGCAAATCACCCAGTGGACCGGCCCCCGGCAAGAAAGGACGCACAGAATGTCCGTTTGGAGAGAAGACAAGACAAGGCCGGCTCACCCCGCTCGCAGGACAATTGGGAACAGCGATTCAAATAGGGGTAGCATCATGCGCACAAATTCGGCTTTTCGTCTGGCCCTGACGGCCAGCGCCGCCTGTATCGCCTTTGCACCGGGCGCCTTTGCCCAGGCGCCGGCGCCGGGCGACAATGCAGAGATCGTCGTTACTGGCCTGAAGCGCCAATATTTCGGTGACACGCCGGTCAAGGAAATCCCGCAAGCGGTGCAGTTCCTGGAAGGCAAGCTGCTCGACGACCTCAACATCACCCGGCTCGACACCGCGCTGGAACTGGCGAGCGGCGTTTCGAAGCAGAATAATTTCGGCGGCCTTTGGGACAGCTTCGCGATCCGTGGTTTTGCGGGTGACGAGAATTTCCCGAGCGGCTTCCTGGTCAACGGCTTCAACGGTGGCCGTGGCTATGGCGGTCCGCGCGACGCGTCCAATGTCGAGCGGATCGAGGTGCTGAAAGGCCCCAACTCCGCGCTGTTCGGACGTGGCGAGCCGGGCGGGACGATCAACATCGTGACCAAGAAGCCGATCCTGGAAAAGACCTTCGGCAGCTTCTCCGTCGCGGGCGGCAGCTGGAACACCTACCGGGTCGAGGGCGACTATAATCTGCCGCTCAACGATATGTTCGCGGTGCGCCTGAATGGTGCGGTGGAAGATGCCGACAGCTTCCGCGACACGGTCCACACGCGCAAATATGTGCTGACGCCGTCCCTGCTCGCGAAATTCTCGGACCGCGACCTGTTCACCTATGAAATGGAATATGTGAACCAGGAAGTGCCGTTCGAACGCGGCGTGGTGGCGATCCCGACGATCCAGCCCAACAAGACCATTACCTACAATCTGGGCGCGATTCCCAACTCGCGTTTCCTTGACGATCCCAGGAATGGGCCCACCAAGGTCAAGGTGTTCGGCCACCAATTGCAATATCAGCATGACTTCAGCGACGATTGGACGTTGATGTTGGGTGCCGGCTTCAAGAAGACGACCTTCGTCGGCTATTCCAGCGACCCGGAACTGGCCTTCAACAGGGACAATCCATCCGCCGGTCGCCAGCGGATCTATGCAGACGGCCAGACGCTCTCCCGCCAGCGCCGTTTCCGCGACTACAGCACCAACCATATGGTCTTCCGTGGCGAAATCAGCGGCAAGATCGAAACCGGATCGATCGTCCACAATATCCGCATCGGCGCGGATTGGGACCGCTTCAAGATCGATACGTTCCAGACCCGCTATCGTCCGACCGCTGCGGATCAGTCCTATGCGATCAACATTTTCAACCCTGTCTACACCCAGCCGCTGCCCACGCCCACGCAGGTGATCCAGAACGCGACCGAGATCCAGAAAGCCTGGGGCGTCTACGCGCAGGATCAGATCGAGATCACCGAGCAGTTCAAGATCCGCTTCGGCGGCCGCTATGACGACTTCTCGCAAGATATCGATCTGCGGCTTAATAATACCAATCCGAAAAAGGCTTATACCAAGTTCAGCCCGATGGCTGGCCTGGTGTTCGAGCCCACGCGGTCGCTCTCTATCTACGCCAGCTACGGCAAGGGTTTCCGCCCGAACAGCGGGGTGGGCGCCGATGGTCAGCCCTTCGCCCCGGAACTCAGCAAATCCTATGAGGTCGGCGCCAAGTTCGTGACGCCGGACGGCCGGATCACCAGCACGATCTCGCTCTACAAGATGAAGAAGACGAACGTGCTCAGCACCGACCCGGGCAATGCGAACTTCTCCAAGCCCGTGGGCTCGGCCAAGAGCAAGGGCATCGAGTTCGACCTGAACGCCAAGCTGCCCGCCGGGTTCGAGGCGTTCGTCACCTATGCCTATACCGATGCGGGTTGGGATAGTGCCGTGGGCGATCCCAATTTCAACCAGCCGATCCTTCCGGGCGACCCGCTCATCAACATCCCCAAGCATCAGGGCAATGTTCTGCTGTTCAACAATTTCCAGATCGGCGGACATGACGCGATGCTGGGCGCGGGGGTGAATTATGTCGGGCGGCGCCTGGGCGAGACGGCGACGACCTTCTTCCTTCCCAGCTACACGCTGGTGAAGCTGCTGGGATCGTTCAACGTCACCGAGCAGATCAAGATTTCGGCCGACGTCAACAACCTGCTCAACAAGAAATATTATGCCAGTTCCTATGCCGCGCTGTGGGTCCAGCCGGGGACGCCGCGTTCCTTCACGGTGCGCGCGACGTTCGACTTCTGATCCGCTGAACATCGGAGCATAAGTTCCGACCGGCCGCCGGCGACCCACCCCTCCAAGCCCTGAGGGTCGCCGGCGGTCTTTTGCGCGTTCTGGGAGAATGAGCATGAACCGGGCGCAATGGCTTGCCCTGCACAAATATATCGGCCTCACCATGGCCGGGCTGCTGCTGGTACAGGCGGCGACGGGCATGCTGCTGCTCTATCGCGGCCCGGTGGCGCGCTGGATCGACCCGCCCGGCATGACGAGCCATGACGCCGCGTCGCTCATTTCGGCCGGAACCGCTGTCAGCCGGGCGGAAGCCGCCCTTCCCGGCTTCACCGTCACCCGGCTGTTCGCCCCCGATGCCGAAGGGGCTACCTATGTAGCGGAAATGTCCGGCGCGCGGGCCGCGAAACGCTACGCCTCGGTCGATCCGGCCGGCGGCAAGGTGCTGCGCGCGGGCACGGTCTGGGCTTTCCCGGTCGACGCGGCGCTGCAAATCCACTACCGGCTGATGGCGGGCAAGGCGGGCATGGTCGTCGTGCTGCTCAACGCCCTCGCGCTGCTCAGCATGGCGGGAACCGGCCTTGCCTATTGGTGGCCGAAGAAGGGCCCGGTGGCGAAACATCTCGCCATTCGCTGGTCCTTGAGCTTTCGCCTGCTGCTGCGGCAACTGCACCGAACGACCGGCGTGCTGCTGTCGCTGCTGTTGAGCTTCATGGGCGTGACCGGCCTGCTGCTGATCGTGCCCGACCTCATCGATCCCGCCGCGCCCGCACTCACCCGCTCCGTCGCCAGCGCTACCGCGATCGACCGGAGCCTGGCGCTGGCACAGAGCGCCTTCCCGCAAAGCCCGCTGCGCGACGTTCGGCTGGCTGGGGATCGGCTGGTCGTCAATTTCCAGGCGCCCGAGCGCAACGCGCGCGCCGTGCATCGCGCGGTGGTGACGATCGCCCGGCCGCATATCGTCAGCGCGACGCGGGCGGAGCAGAATCGCGCCCTGTGGATGACGATATTGCCCCTGCATGCGGGCAACAGCTTTGGCCCCGTCGGCCCCATGGCGCTGATGATCGTCGCGCTGGCGCTGCTGGCGCTTTCCATCACCGGCCCGCTGATGTGGTGGCAGGCCCGCGCGATGCGCCGTCGTTCGGCCCCGAGGAAACAGATCGCGTGACCCTGCTCTATACATCCGATCCCGAGCGCGGCCGCATCTGGCGCGCGATCTTCGCCGCCGAAGCGCCCGATATCACCTTCGTCACGCCGGAGGAGATGGGCGACCCGGCCGGCATCCGCTTCCTTGCCGCCTGGGACCCGCCAAGCGAATTGCTGGAGCGTCTGACCGGGCTTCAGGCGCTGTTTTCCGTCGGCGCGGGCATCGACCAGTTCGACATCGCCAAGCTGCCGCCCCATGTCCGGCTAGTCCGCATGATCGAGCCCGGCATCACCCAAGGCATGGTCGAATATGCCTGCGCCGCCGTGCTGACGCTGCATCGCGACTTCATCGACTATGGCATCGCCCAGCGGGCGCACCGCTGGGCGCCGGTCAAGCTGGTTCCCGCCGGGGAGCGTCGCGTGGGGGTGATGGGTCTCGGCCAACTCGGCCAGGCGGCGCTGGAGGCGCTGCGGCCATTTGGTTTCGCCCTGTCGGGATGGAGTCGGTCGCGCCACCAGATCGATGGCGTCGCCTGTCATGCCGGAGAGGAGGAGATGGACGGCTTTCTTGCCGGCTGTGACATCCTCATCTGCCTGCTGCCCTTGACGCCCCAGACGCGCGGCATTTTGTGCCGGGATACGCTATCCAAACTGCCGCGCGGGGCTGCTCTCATCAATGTCGGCCGGGGCGGGCATCTGGTGGAGCAGGATCTGCTGCAACTGCTCGATGAAGAGCATGTATCCGCCGCAATCCTGGATGTGACCGAGCCGGAACCGCTGCCGCAGGGCCATAGATTCTGGGACCATCCGCGCATCATGCTCACCCCGCATATCGCCAGCATGACGCGAGCCGACAGCGCCGCGCGGGCGTTGATCGCGAACATCCGCAGGCTCAAGGCGGGTGAGGCGATGGAAGGCGAAGTCAGGCCTGAGCGGGGGTATTGAGCCTTTTCGTCGGAGATGGGTTCCCGCCTTCGCGGGAACGACAGAATAGAGGGCGACGGGGCCGACATTATCTGCCGACCTGCGAGCCCTTGCGTAGCCCGAACCGCCCATCCGCTCACCCGATTGCCCTGCTTTCCGAGCCACGGCAAACTATGCCGAAAGCTCGGGCGAAAAAGCGGCTGATATGCCCCTCGCCCCGAACCAATCGGAGACAAGTTCCGCACGGGCCATGTCGTAATGGCTTCATCAAGAGACGGCCGACCGGCCACCCGATGCAACCCAGGGGGATTTGACCCATGCCCAATTTCCGGCCCAAATATATCAGCTTCGACTGCTACGGCACGCTGACCCGGTTCCGCATGACCGAGATGGCAACCGCCTTCATGGCGGACCGTGTCGTCGCCGAGGACCTGCCCGCTTTCTGCAAGGATTGGGGCGCCTATCGGCTGGACCAGGTGCTGGGGCCCTGGGAGCCCTATCAGGAGGTCATCCGCAATTCGCTGAGGCGGACCTGCAAGCGTTGGGGCGTCGAATATCGCGAGGCGGACGCGGACGCGGTCTATAACGCCGTGCCGACCTGGGGCCCGCATGAGGATGTGCCGGGCGGGCTTTCGAAGATCGGCGACAAGATTCCGCTCGTCATCCTGTCCAACGCGATGAACGACCAGATCCATGACAATGTCGCCATGCTGGGCGCGCCCTTCCACGCCGTCTATACCGCGCAGATGGCGCAGGCCTACAAGCCGCGCATGCAGGCGTTCGAATATATGTTCGACCAGCTCGGCGCGAAGCCGGAAGAGATGATGCACGTTTCGTCGAGCTTCCGTTACGACCAGAATACCGCGACCGACCTGCATTTCGGCTGCCGGGTGTTCGTAGGCCGCGGGCATGAACCGTCCAATGCCTTCTATCGCGACGTCGAGATCCCGCATATCGGCGCGCTGCCGGCGGTCGTGGGTCTCTGAAGCTGGCGATGAGCGCGTCCCCGCTCTCCTACTGGCTGGCGAGCGCCCCTGCCTTCACCGGCGGGGCGCAGGGCGGCGTCGAAGGCAAGGTTGACGTCGCCATTATCGGCGGCGGTTTTACCGGGCTTTCGGCGGCACGCGCGCTGGCGAAGCGCGGCGCGGACGTCGTGCTGCTGGAGGCGGGGCGCGTCGTGGGCGAGGCGTCGGGGCGCAATGGTGGACAGTGCAACAATGGCACGGCGCATGATTATGGCGCGCTGTCCGCCCGCTTCGGCAAGGATGTCGCCAAAGCCTATTATCGCGCCCATGTCGATGCGGTGGATCTGGTCGAGCGGATCGCGCGAGAAGAAGGCATCGACTGCGACTTCCATCGCCGTGGCCGCGTGAAACTCGCCGCGAAGCCCAAACATTATGACAAGCTGGTCCGGGCGCATGATCTGCTTGCCGCAGAGGTGGACGAAAATGTCCGCCTCGTGCCGCCGGAGCGTATCCGCGAGGAAGTGGGATCGGCCGCTTTTCATGGCGCGCTGATCCAGACGACCAGCGCGCAGATCCATCCGGCAAAGTTCGGCGTCGGGTTGGCCGAAGCGGCGGTGCGGGCCGGAGCCAAGATCCACGAACATGCGGAAGTAACCGGCCTCGACCGCAACGGCAGCGGCTGGCGGCTCACCACGCCCAAGGGCCAGGTGCAGGCGAGCCAGGTTCTGGTCGCGACCGGAGGGGCGCCGGCGTCCGCCCCCTTTGCCTGGTTCCGGCGGCGGATCATCTCGCTCGGCAGCTTCATCATCGCGACGCAGCCGCTGGACGACACGCTGATCGAGCGGCTGCTGCCGGGGCGGCGCAACTATGTGACCAGCAAGAATATCGGCAATTTCTTCCGCATGGGGCCGGAAAACCGCCTGATCTTCGGCGGGCGGGCGCGCTTTGCGGTCAGCGACGCCAGGTCGGATATCAAGAGCGGCCACATATTGGAACGGACGATGACCGATATCTTCCCTGAATTGAAGGGCGTCGGCGTCGATCATGTCTGGGGCGGGATGGTGGACCTGACCGCCGACCGCCTGCCCCGCGCGGGCGAGCATGACGGGCTGTTCTACTCCATGGGCTATAGCGGCCATGGCGTGCAGATGGCGACCTATATGGGTGAGCAGATGGCGCGGGTGATGGGCGGCGAGCGCATGGCCAATCCCTGGGACGGCCTCGATTGGCCGAGCGTGCCGGGTCATTTCGGCAAGCCGTGGTTCCTGCCGGTCGTCGGCCTGTGGTACAAGTGGCAGGATGTGATCCATTGATGGACGAGCTTCCCTTTTCGCGGCGCGAGCTGCTGGGCGGGCTGGGCGCAGGATTGCTGCTGCCCGATGTCGCGCTCGCGGCCCCGAGGCCACGCGTCGGCGGGCGCATCCGGGTGGCGAGCCTGTCCAGTTCGACCGCCGACACGCTCGATCCGGCCAAAGGCGCGCTGTCGACCGACTATGTGCGCCACTATATGTTCTATAGCGGCCTCACCCAGCTGGACCGCAATCTGGTCCCCCGCCCCGCGCTGGCTGAGCGGATCGAGAGTGGCGATCAGCAGAACTGGCATATCCGCCTGCGCCGGGGCGTGACCTTCCATGATGGCGCGGTCCTCACGGCGAAGGATGCCGTCTGGTCGCTGCTGCGCCACAAGGAGCCGGCAACCGGATCCAAAATGGCGACCATCGCCGAGCAGTTCGCCGAGGTGAAGGCCAGCGGGCCGCTCGACCTCACCATTCGGCTGACCGGGCCCAATGCCGACCTGCCGACCATCCTTGCCCAATCGCATTTCCTGATCCTGCGCGCGGGGCAGAAGGATTTCCACACCGCGAACGGCACCGGCCCTTATCGCTGCGCCCAGTTCCGTCCCGGCGTGCGGACGCTCGCGCGGCGCAATCCCAATTACTGGCGCAACGGCAGGCCCTATCTGGAAGAGATCGAGCTGATCGGCATCCCCGACGAGGTCAGCCGCGTCAACGCGCTGCTGTCGGGCGACGTGCACCTCATCATCGCGGTCAATCCGCGTTCGGCCAAGCGCGTCCGCGCGTCGAGCCACCACGCCCTACTGGAAAGCAAGTCCGGCCTCTACACCAACCTCATCATGCGGCAGGACGGGGCGCCGACCAACAACCCCCATTTCGTTGCGGCCATGAAATATCTGATGGACCGGCCGCTCATCAAACGGGCGCTCTATCGCGATTATGCGACGATCGCGAACGACCAGCCGATCCCGCCCTTCCATCCCTATTATCGCGCCGACCTGCCGCAGACCGCGCTCGATCTCGACAAGGCGAAATGGCACCTGCAGCGCGCGGGCCTGTCCGGCGTGCGGCTGCCGGTCTATGCCTCGCCGGCGGCGGACGGATCGGTCGACATGGCGTCGATCCTGCAGGAATATGGATCGCGCGTCGGCCTCAACCTCGCGGTCAATCGCGTGCCGGGCGACGGATACTGGTCAACCCACTGGATGCGGCATCCGCTGACCTTCGGCAACACCAACCCGCGCCCGACCGCGGACCTGATCTTCAGCCTGTTCTACAAGTCCGACGCCGACTGGAACGAGTCCGGCTGGAAAGACCCGCGTTTCGACCGGCTGCTGCTGGAGGCGCGGGGCGAGGCGGATCAGGCACGGCGCAAACAGCTTTATGGCGAGATGCAGGGCCTGGTGCATGACCGCTGCGGCGTCGCCATACCTGTCTTCATCAGCCTGATCGACGGATATGACCGGCGCTTGCAGGGGCTGCAATCCATGTCCACCGGGGGCCTGATGGGCTATCAATTCGCCGAACATGTGTGGTGGGAAGGCTGATGGCGGGCGGCTCCACATCGTGGGGCACCAAGGCGGCGCTTGCGCTTGTCGGCAGACGCTTTGCTTCCTCGCTGCTGACGCTGTTCCTCGTGTCGCTGGTCGTCTTCACCATCGCGCAATTGCTGCCGGGCGATGCCGCGCAGGAAGCGCTGGGCCAAAGCGCCACCGCCGAACAGGTGGCGGCGCTGCGCCATGAAATGGGCCTCGATCGCCCCGCGCCCGAACGCTACATGTCCTGGGCCGGCAGCATGCTGGGCGGCGATCCCGGCCAGTCGCTGGTGGCCAACATGCCCGTGTCCGAAGTCATCTCCAGCCGCCTGCCCAACAGCCTGCTGCTGGCGGCGCTGACCGCGCTGGTCGCGGTTCCCGTGGCGCTCGCCATCGGCATCGGGTCGGCCATGAACCGGGGCGGGAAGCTCGACCGGGCGCTCAATATCTCTACCCTTTCCATGGTGGCGGTGCCCGAATTCCTGGTCGCGACGCTCGCCGTGCTGATCTTTTCGGTGAAGCTGCGCTGGCTCCCCTCGATCGCGCTGGTCGCGGACGACATGAGCTGGGGCGACTATCTGCGCGGCGCGGCCATGCCGATCCTCTGCCTGGCGATCGTCGTCATCGCGCAGATGGCGCGCATGACCCGCGCGGCGGTGATCGATCAGATGGACCGGCCCTATGTCGAGATGGCGGTGCTGAAAGGCGTGCATCCGGTGCGCGTGGTGCTGAAGCACATCATGCCCAATGCGGTGGCGCCGATCGTCAACGCCATGGCGCTCAGCCTTTCCTATCTGTTGGGCGGGGCGATCATCGTCGAGACCATCTTCAACTATCCCGGCCTTGCGAGCCTGATGGTGAACGCCGTCACCAGCCGCGACATGCCGCTGCTGCAAGCCTGCGCGATGATCTTTTGCGCGGCTTACCTCATCCTCATGCTGATCGCGGACGTCACCGCCATCCTCGCCAACCCCAGGCTGCGCGCACAATGACCGCTTCCTCCCT
>DATEJA010000065.1:0-16609 GCA_035278405.1 Sphingobium sp.
GGCGATCCGCCCGATCGCCTCGACCTCGGCCAGATGGGCCCGCATGCCGTTCATCTTCCAGTTGCCCACTACCAGCTTTCGCCTGGCCATAAGATCCCTACCCTTTTGTTTATTGCTGCACAGGCCGGCCGATGGACAAGCCAAGCCCATTTGTCCAGCCATGCCGCACTTGCCGCCGCGACGATCCGCCCCTAAAGCGGGCCGCCGTCAAAAGTCTCTCTTTCCTGGACTTGCCCATGCTTTCAGTCTTTCGCCGCTTCATCCATTCGAAATTCGGCGCGCTTTTCGCGCTGCTGTTCCTGGGCGTCATCGCGGCGGCCTTCATCATGGGCGACGTGACCCGCGGCAAGTTCGGCTCCTTCGTGGGCAGCGGCGAAACGGTGGCGAAGGCGGGCGGATCGCGCCTGACCCTGACGCAATTCCAGGATCGGGTGCAGCGCGTGTTCGAAAATGCGCGTCGATCGACCCCCGGCCTGCAGATCAACGACTTCCTGGCGCAGGGCGCGGCGCGGCAGATCTACGACCAGCTGGTCGCCGCCATGACCCTGAAGGAATATGCCGACGACCAGGACGTCCACATTTCCAAGCGGCTGGTCGACGCGCAGATCGCCCAGATTCCCGCCTTCCAGGACGCGGCCGGAAATTTCAGCCAGGACAGTTTCCGCCAGCTGCTGATGCGCGAGCGCATCACCGAACAGGCGCTGCGCGACGATATCAGCCGCGAGATATTGGAACGGCAGATGCTGGCGCCGCTGGGGCTGGGCGTGACGCTGTCCGACAGCCTGGTCCTGCCCTATGCATCGCTGCTGCTGGAAGCGCGCCAGGGCACGATCGCGGCGGTTCCCGCGATGGCGTTCAAGGATATCAAGGACCCGACCGACGCGCAGCTCAACGATTATTATCGCAGCAACGCGGCGAGCTTCACCATCCCCGAACAGCGGCGCATCCGCTACGCGGTGATCGACGGCGAACGCTTCACCCAGGCGGCCCAGCCGACCGACGCGGAAATCGCCGCCGCCTATAATCAGAACAAGGCGAGCTATGCCGCCAAGGAAAATCGCAGCTTCGAACAGCTGATCCTGCCGAGCGAGGCGGCGGCCAAGGCGATCGCCGCGCAGGTCAAGGGCGGCAAGTCGCTCGCCGCCGCCGCGCAGGGCGCGGGCCTGGCCGTGTCGATGCTGGCCGACCAGAGCCGGGAAGCGCTCGCATCCTCGGCCTCCGCGCCTGTCGCCAATGCCGCCTTCGCCGCGAAGCAGGGCGAGTTGGTCGGGCCGATGCGCGGATCGCTGGGCTGGGTGCTGCTGCGCGTGACGGCGGTCAAGACGAGCCCGGCCCGGCCGCTCGCCGCCGTGCGCGACGAGATTGCCGGCACGCTGCGCGAGCAGAAGGCCAAGCGCCTGCTGACCGACTTCACCGGCAAGATCGAGGACCAGATCGCCGATGGCGGCAGCTTCGAGGAAGTGGTCAAGGACAATGGGCTGAAGCTGGAGACGACGCCCTTCCTGGTCGCGTCTGGCAAGCAGGTGGAGGACCAGGCCTATGAGGCCCCCGCCGACGTCAAGCCGCTGCTCGCCCCGGTGTTCCAGATGAGCCAGGATGACGACGCGCAGCTGATCCCGATCACGCCCGACAAGCGCTATGCCCTGGCCGCGCCGGCCGAGATCCAGGCCGCCGCGCCGCCGCCGCTCGCCAAGATCAAGCCTCTCGTCGTGGCGCAATACAAGCTTGCCCAGGGCAATGACCGGGCCAAGGCGATCGCCGAGCAGATCCGGGCGAAGGTGGCCAAGGGCATGAAGCTGGCCGAGGCGGTCGCTTCGGTCGGCGTGCCGCTGCCCGCGCCGCAGGTGGTGGGCGGTCGCCGCGCCGACATCATGCGCGAAGGCCAGCGTCCCCCGGCCGAGGTGGCGATCCTCTTTTCGATGGCGGCCAACAGCGTCAAGACGCTGCCGATCAGCCAGGATCGGGGCTATTTCATCGTCCAGCTGAACGGCATCAAGCGCGGCGACGCGGGCGGGCAGACCGCGCTGCTGAACCAGGTCCGCAGCCAGCTGGGCGAAGTGGTCGGCCAGGAATATGGCCAGCAGTTCGAACGCGCGCTGGAAAAGGAACTGGGCGTGACGCGCAGTCCTTCGGCCATCGCCCAGGTGCAGCGCGCGCTCGCCAGCACCAATAGCGGCGCGCAGTAAAATGACGGGGCAGGAAGGCATTGAAGGCGCCCGTGCCGCGCTCGCCCAGGGCAAGTCCGCGCTGGTATGGCGGCGGCAGATCGCGGACACGGACACGCCGATTTCGGCCGCGCTCAAGCTGTTCGAGGCGGATCGCGGCGACTTCCTGCTGGAATCGGTCGAGGGCGGCGCGGTGCGCGGCCGCTACAGCCTGATCGGCCTGGCGCCCGACCTGGTCTTCCGCGCGCAGGGTCAGGCGGCCGAGATCAACCGCCAGTGGATGACCGACCGCGCC
Organism: Sphingobium sp.; assembly: GCA_035278405.1. Taxonomy (GTDB): domain Bacteria; phylum Pseudomonadota; class Alphaproteobacteria; order Sphingomonadales; family Sphingomonadaceae; genus Sphingobium. Next base: position 2,461 of record DATEJA010000065.1, read on the forward strand.
GCCTTCGTCCCCGAAGCGGCCGGCGCGCTGGACGCGCTGCGCGCCCTGGTGGCCGAATGTCGGGCGGAACAGGACCCGGCGCTGCCGCCGGCGCTCGCCTGCCTGGTCGGCTATTTCGGCTATGAGACGGTGGGGCTGGTGGAAAAGCTGCCGCGCCCCGCCCCCAATCCGCTCGCCCTGCCCGACATGCTGTTCGTGCGCCCGACCATCATCCTGGTCTTCGACCGACTGGCCGACGCCCTCTATCTGGTCGCGCCGGTGTGGAAAGGCAGCTTTGCCGATGCCGACAGCGCGGTCCAGGACGCGCTCGACCGGATCGACGCGACCGCCGCGCGCCTGGCGGCGCCGCTGCCCGCCATCGCCGCTCCCGCCGAGATCGCCGAAGTCGAGATGATGCCGGCGCTGGAGCCGGGCCGCTACAAGGCGATGGTCGAGCGCGCCAAGGACTATATCGTCGCGGGCGACATCTTCCAGGTGGTGCTGGCGCAGCGCTTCACCAGCCCCTTCACCCTGCCCCCGGTGGCGCTCTACCGGGCGTTGCGGCGGATCAATCCGTCGCCCTTCCTCTATTATCTCGACCTGCCCGGCTTCGCTCTGATCGGGTCGAGCCCCGAGATATTGGTGCGCGCGCGTGATGGCGAGGTCACGATTCGGCCGATCGCCGGCACCCGGCCGCGCGGCAAGACGGCGGTCGAGGATGCGGCGAACCGCGAAAGCCTGCTCGCCGATCCCAAGGAGCGGGCCGAGCATCTGATGCTGCTGGACCTGGGCCGCAACGATGTCGGCCGGGTGGCGAGCGCGGGAAGCGTTGCGGTGACGGACAGCTACAGCGTCGAATTCTACAGCCATGTCATGCATATCGTGTCCAACGTCGTCGGCCGGCTGGCGCCCGACAAGGATGCGCTGGACGCGCTGTTCGCCGGCTTTCCTGCGGGCACGGTGTCGGGCGCACCCAAGGTGCGGGCGTGCGAGATCATCGCGGAACTGGAGCCCGAGACGCGCGGCGCCTATGCCGGCGGGGTCGGCTATTTCGCGCCCGACGGGAATATGGACAGCTGCATCGTGCTGCGGACCGCCGTGCTGAAGGACGGCGTGATGCATGTCCAGGCCGGCGCCGGCATCGTCGCGGATTCGACGCCCGAATATGAGCAGCGCGAATGTGAGGCGAAGAGCGGCGCGCTCATCGCCGCGGCGCGCGAAGCGGTCGCCCTCGCGCGCCAGTCGGGCTTCGGCCAATAGGCTATTCCGCGGAGGTCGGATCGATCGTCGCGCGCACCCGGGCGATGCTGTTGGCCGGCAGCCCCGCCAGTTCGGCATGCTGGCGGATCAGCTCTTCGCTGGGGGCGCGATAGACGCAGTAGATCTTGTCGTCGGTCACATAGCTGTGCACCCACTGGATCTCCGGCCCCAGCTGCCGCAGGATGTTGCAGCTCCCCTGCGAGGCGTTCCTGAGTTCATCGGATCGCAGCCGGCCAGCGCCGGGCATTTCCCTTTCAATCACGAATTGCGGCATGTCCACCTCCGTGCATGAAGCGGGCTGAATCTATGCCTGTCGAGGCGGGGAGTCCATCGCCGGCTGGAGGCGCGAAGGCCCGCGCACGGTGACGGGGGTGGAACTGGGCCCCGGAACGGCGCTCTATCCCTATGAAACCGACGGAACGCGCCCCGTTCGGCTTGGTCGAGGTGGAAACGGCGCGTCGCTCATCCCCGTGAGACCCGGGTCCAGGGTTCCGACGTGACGGGATAGCCGAGATGGTCGGGAATACACAGATGCCGCTGGCCGTCCCGCTCCTCGACCCAGGGCCTGATCTTTTCGACCGGGATGGTCGCGGCATGGGCGGCCATCTCCTCGAAGCTGGCGAACAGTGCCAGCCGCTCCAGATTCCGCCGCGTCGGGAAGATGATGCGCCCCTGCCCGGCATCGCAGCGCGCGATCGTCTCTTGCGCGCTGCCCCAGAAGAGCCTGACATTTTCGGTGAGGTCGGCGCTCGCTTCCTGCCCGGCGGGCGCGCGCACCACATAGAAGCGGGTGTCGAACACGCGCGAGACATTTTCGGCCATGGCGGGATGCCAGCGGCTGAAGGGCACCAGCTGGTCCAGCGCCAGCTCCAGCCGATGCGCGCGGACCAGCGCGGCTAGGCTGGCGCCCTCGCCCAGCGCCGCGCGCATCTCGGCCACCCGCGCCTGATCGGGCGGGGTCACGAAGCCGACGCCCAGGCCGCTTTCCTCCAGCGTTTCCCGAATCGCCGCGAGCCGCGCGGCTGTTTCCTCGACATCGGCGGGTCCGGCGATCTCGCGCGCCAGCTCAAGGTCGGCCGGGTCGACCGCGCCGCCGGGGAATACCAGGGCGCCGGCGGCGAAGGCCATGCTGCCGGCGCGCTCCACCATCAGGATGTCAGGCCGCGCCCCGGGCCGGTCGCGAACGATGACGGCGGTCGCCGCCAGCCTGCCTTCCTTGCCAATCTTTGTCATGGAACCGCCATAGGCGCGAGAATCGCCAGCGGTAAAGTCCTTCCGGTCAACCCCGCGAGAGGGGGTTGGTGGAGCCGAGGGGGATCGAACCCCTGACCTCGTCATTGCGAACGACGCGCTCTCCCAGCTGAGCTACGGCCCCGTAAGGAGCGCTGCCTATAAGCGAGCACGGGCCGCCTTGGCAACGGTCTTTTTGCGCAAAAATCATGATGGATGCGCCGGGCTTTCCGCCGCTGCCGCGAGGGGCCCGGCCGCTACGGCGGAACGGCACAAAGCAAGGACATTACCAATCCGTAATGTCCGGAACGATGCGCCCTTCTGCTCATTGGTGACGCAACGGCCGATCGAACGGCCGTCGGCACTATTCACCCAAGGAGAAGGAAAATGGGCTACCAAGGCGGACGTCGCTACGGTGACAATGACCGGAACCGAGGCGACTGGGATCGTGGAACCGATCGCTATCGGGCGCAGCGCGAATGGCGCGAGGATCGCGGCGCGCGCTACGGCACCCGGGGCCAATATGGCGGCGTCGAATATGGGCGGGAGCCCGAAGGCTACAACCCCGAGGAACGCGGCTTCTTCGACCGGGCGGGCGACGAGATCCGCAGCTGGTTCGGCGACCATGACGCGGAACGCCGCCGCGAATATGACGATTATTACAACCGCCCCTATGGCGACCCGCGCGACGAAAGCAGCCGCGTCGGCTTTGCCTCTGCCTCCCGCAGCAGCCAATATCTGCCCAATCGCGGCTATGCCCCCTATACGGGCGAACGCAGCGGCTATGGCAGCGAGGATCATGGATCACGCGTGCGCGCCTTTGGCCCGACGCATGATTATGGCCACCATCATGACGCCAACTATTATGCCTGGCGCCAGCAGCGCATCGACGAGCTGGACCGCGACTATGCCGAATATCAGCGCGAGAATCGCGACAGGTTCAACCAGGAATTCGGCACCTGGCGCAACCGGCGCGGCGAACAGCGGCAGGCGGTGCAGCAGGTGCGCGAACATATGGAAGTGGTGGGTAGCGACGGCCAGCATATCGGCACCGTCGACAAGCTGCGCGGCGACCGCATCATCCTGACCAAGACCGACCAGGACAGCGGTGGCGTCCATCATTCGGTGCCGTCGGCCTGGATCCGCACGGTCGACGCGCAGAAGGTGACGCTGGAAAAGACCGCCGACGAAGCCCATGCCGCCTGGCGGACGGAGCGCGAGCAGAACATGCTGTTCGGCGACCGTGACGAACGCGGCAGCTGGAGGTCCGACACGGACAACAGCAGCGACAGCGGCAGCAGCACCACCCCTGGCGGGACCAGCCGTTACCGCTGATCCTGTCCACAGGAAAGCTGTCGGGGCCCGGTCGCAAGGCCGGGCCCCCGCTTTATGAAGGCGGCAGAGGAGCCATGCCTTGCGCCCCCGGCCGCCCGATGCCAAGGCGCGGCATCCCGCCCTGCCCGAGGCAACCCATGCCCACCGTCCTGCTGCTCGTCATCTCCAACCTGTTCATGACCGTCGCCTGGTATTGGCATCTGAAGGGCGGGATGCATAAGCCGCTGCTGCTGGTCATCCTGATCAGCTGGACGATCGCGCTGGTCGAATATTGCTTTGCCGTGCCGGCGAACCGCATCGGCTTTGCCAGCGGCTGGAGCGCGGGCCAGCTCAAGATCGCGCAGGAAGCGATCGCGCTCCTCATCTTCGGCGGGTTCATGGTGACGGTGCTGGGCGAACCGCTGCACTGGCGCCACCTGGCCGCCTTTCTGTGCATCATGGCCGCGGTCGGGTTCCTGTTCATCGGGCGGAGCTGATGGCGCCCGGCCCGGGGCGCGCTAGGGCAGCAGGAGCGAGGAATCGCCGTAGGAATAGAAGCGATAGCCGTGCGCGATGGCGTGGGCATAGGCCGCCTGCATCCGCTCCCGCCCCATCAAGGCGCTGACCAGCATGAACAGGGTCGATTTGGGCAAGTGGAAGTTGGTCATCAGGCCGTCCACCGCGCGGAAGCGGTAGCCTGGGGTGATGAAGATGCGGGTTTCGTCGGCGAAGGGGCGGAGGACGCCGTCTTCCCCGCAGGCACTTTCCAGCAGGCGCAGGCTGGTGGTGCCGACCGCGATCAGCCGGCCGCCCCGCTCGCGCGCGGCGTTCAGCCGATCGGCGGTCGCCTGGTCGATGCGGCCCCATTCGGCATGCATGCGGTGGTCGTCGGTGTCCTCCGCCTTGACGGGCAAGAAGGTGCCCGCGCCGACATGCAGGGTCAGCGTTTCGGAGCCGATCCCGGCCCGCGCGAGGCCGGCCATCAGGTCGGGGGTGAAGTGCAGCGCGGCGGTCGGCGCCGCGACGGCGCCGTCTTCGCGGGCGAACATGGTCTGATAGTCGCTGCGGTCGCGGGCGTCGGTCGGGCGCTTGCTGGCGATATAGGGCGGCAGCGGCATCTGCCCGGCGCGCTCCAGCAGCAGTTCCACCGGCTCTTCGCCCTCGAAGCTCAGCGTGACGCCGCCATCCTCGTCGCGCGGCCCGGCGATGGCGGTCACGCCGGCGCCGAAGTCGATGCGGTCGCCGTCGCGCACGCGCTTGGCGTTGCGCAGGAAGGCCTGCCACTGGCGCAGGCCGAGGCGCTTGTGGAGCGTCGCGCCGATCTTTGCCTGGCCGCGCATCCCTTCCAGCTGGGCAGGGATGACCTTCGTGTCGTTGAAGACCAGCACGTCACCCGCGCGCAGCAGATCGGGCAGGTCGCGCACGATCCGGTCCTCGATCGGCGCGTCGCCGGCGACCAGCATCAGCCGCGCCGAATCGCGTGGGGAAGCGGGCCGCAGCGCGATGCGTTCGGGCGGCAGGTGGAAATCGAACAGATCTACGCGCATGGGGGATGCTCTGGGTAGCAAAACGATGCTCCTGCAGAGGCGGGAGCGTCGTTCGGGGCCGTGGGCCTGGGCTCCTGCCTTCGCAGGAGCGCAAGCTGCTTGCCCCCTGCCTATTTCTTCTTCGCGCGAACCGGCTTCTTGACGGGCGCGGGCGCGGGCGAAGCCGGCGCCTCGGTCGAGGGGGCGGACGTGCTGGGCGGCAGCGCGATCGCCGTGGGCAGCCTTGGCGGCGTGGGCAGCGCCGTCACCGGCGGCTTGCCGTCGCTGTCGATCGAGGCCTGCAGGATCAGCGTCGGATTGGCGGGCGGCTCGCCCGGCGCGATCGCATCGACATATTGCATGCCGTCGATCACGCGGCCGAAGACGGTATATTTCTTGTCCAGCTGCATGCGCGGCAGCAGGACGATGAAGAACTGGCTGTTGGCGCTGTTGTCATCCTGAGCGCGCGCCATCGACACGGTGCCGCGCAGATGGGGCATGGGGTTGAATTCCGCCGTCAGGTCAGGAAGCGTCGATCCGCCGGTGCCATCGCCCTTGGGATCACCGCCCTGCGCCATGAAGCCGGGGATGACGCGATGGAATTTGAGGCCATTGTAGAAGCCCTGCCGGGTCAACTGCTTGATCCGCTCGACATGGTTGGGCGCGATGTCGGGGCGCAGCTGGATGCGCACGCGGCCGCCGCTGGACAGGTCCAGGTCCCAGATATTCTGGGGGTCGGCCGGCACGGTCGCGGGCGGCAGCTTGGCGGCCGGGTCCGCGCCCAGCGTCTTGGCATTCTGTTCGGCGCGGGCGGCAGCCTCCGCCTTCTTCATTTCCTCGGCATTGCGGCCGCCCTGGGCCAGCGCAGCGCCACCCGAGGCATAAAGCGCGAAACCGATCGCCACGGTCTTGATCGCCGAACTGAACCGCATGGATGAGCTTTCCCTAAAAAACTGAGCTGCCTGAAGGCGAAGTCGCCCCCTGATAGCGCCCTCTTCGCGATTGGCAACTGAACGAAGGCTGAGCGCCCGCTGACGTCAGCCTTTCTGGCCGAGCGCGGCGACGCGGGCGACCACGTCGTCGCGCACGCTGGGGCTCACAAATTTGTCGATCGGCCCGCCATAAAGCGCGATTTCCTTGACCAGGCGCGAGGCGATCGGCTGGAGCGAGACATCGGCCATCAGGAAGGCGGTTTCGATGCGGTGGTTGAGCTGCCGGTTCATGCCGGTGAGCTGATATTCATATTCGAAGTCGGTGACGCCCCGGATGCCCCGGATGATCACGCTGGCGCCCTGCGATTCGGCAAAGTCCATCAGCAGCGAATTGAAGCCAGTGACGACGATGTCCGCGTCGATGCCGGCACATTCGCGCCGAACCATCTCCAGCCGTTCGTCGTCGGAAAACATCGGCGACTTGGCGATGTTGGTCGTGACCCCGATCACCATCTTGTCCACCAGCTTCGCCCCCCGGCGGATGATGTCCATGTGGCCGAGCGTGATCGGATCGAACGTGCCGGGATATACCCCCACCCTTTGCCTGCTCATCCCTTATCGGTCCCTTTCCACGATATAGTCCGCGATCGCGCGCAGCAGGTCGGCCTCCCCGCCGAAGCCGTGCAGATGCGCCTTGGCCTGTTCGATCAGCAGGCGGCCCTGCTCGCGCGCACGATCCACACCCAGCAGCGAAACGAAGGTTTCCTTGCCCGCCGCCGCGTCCTTGCCCAGCGCCTTGCCGGCGAGCGCGGCGTCGCCTTCGACATCGAGCAGGTCGTCGGCGATCTGGAAGGCGAGGCCGATGTCACGGGCATAGCCGTGCAGGCTCCTACGCGCGTCGGGCGGGATGCGCGCCATGATCGCGGCGGCATCGACGCAGAAGCCGATCAGCGCGCCGGTCTTGAGCTGCTGTAGCCGGGTGACGGTGGCAAGGTCGAAGCTGGTCCTTTCCGCTTCCAGGTCCATCATCTGGCCGCCCGCCATGCCGGCCGGGCCGCTGGAAAGGGCGAGCGCCTTCACCAGTTCGACCCGCACGAAAGGATCGGGATGGGTCTGTTCGTCGGCAAGGATCTCGAACGCCAGGTCGTGCAGGCAATCGCCGGCCAGGATCGCCGTCGCTTCATCGAACGCCTTGTGGATGGTGGGCTTGCCCCGGCGCATGTCGTCATCGTCCATCGCCGGCAGGTCGTCATGGACCAGCGAATAGACATGGATGCACTCGACCGCGAGCCCGACCCGCAGCGCCGATTCCCGCGAGATGTTGAAGAGGTCGCTCGCCGCCTGCACCAGCAGCGGGCGCAGGCGCTTGCCGCCGCCGATCGCGGCATGGCGCATCGCCTGATAGAGGCGAAGGCGCGGATCGTCGGGCAGGGTCAGCAGCGTGTCGAACAGCTGGTCGATGTCGGCCGCCACCGCCGCCGCGCGCGTGGCGACCAGCGCCGTGCCGGAGGGCCCGCCCTCCATGACCGCCGCGCTCAATCCGCGCCGAACGGCTGGGCGCCTGTCACCGCGCCGCCGGCATCGAGCGTCAGTTTCTGGATGCGCGCCTCGGCCGCCTGAAGCCGCTCCAGGCAGCGCTTCCGCAATTCTTCCCCCTGCGCGTAGAGCGAGATGGATTCGTCGAGCGGCACGTCGCCGCTTTCGAGACGACGGACGATCGATTCGAGCGCGCGCAGCGCATCCTCGAACGACAATTGGGACAGATCGCCCTGCTCGGTCATGCGCTCCTCGGCCATGGCTCCTGCATTGGCGTCGCCCGCGGGCCCGGTCAAGTCCGCACCGCGCAATCGCGCCGATTCCGCCCCCCCTCGTCATCAAACTGTCATCATGTCGCCCAAGAGGCTGGAGGGATCTTGTGAGTTTTGCGTTGACGCTCCCGTCAGCAAGTGCCCATAGAAGGATCGCTATGAAACAGTATCTCCCCCTGATTTCCGTCGCCGCGCTGGCCCTGCTGTCGGCCTGCAACAAGAATGATCAACCCGAAGTCGTGGGCGGCCCCGCCGACCCCATGGCCGAAAAGCTCGCCAATGCCGCGCCGGTGGAACTGCCGCCGTCGGTGAAGGAGAGCCATCAATATCGCTGCAAGGACAACAGCCTGATCTTCGTCGACTTCATGAGCGACGAGAAGACGGTGAACCTGCGCACCGAAAAGGACGGATCGCCCACCAAGCTGGTCGCCGCCGAACCGGGCAAGCCCTTCACCGCCGACGGCTATTCGGTCGAAGGCAAGGGCAAGCAGATCACCGCCACCCTGCCGGGCAAGAGCGCGCTGAGCTGCAAGGCTTAAGCTTTTTTCTCCACCTCAAGGGCCGGGCCTCCTTCCCTATGGAGCCCGGCCCTTTTTCATGTCAGCCGCGCGCCAGTTCGGGTTCGCCGACCTCGACCGGGTCGGGGCCGAAGCGATTGGGGCCGCGCGTCCCGCTCATGATGAGGAAGACGAGCAGCACCAGGCTGCCGATGATCGGGAAGAAGAGGATCAGCAGCCAGAAGCCGCTGCGGTCGCTGTCATGCAGGCGGCGCACCGCGACCGCGAGCCAGGGAATGAGGGTGGCGAGGCCGAACAGGCCGGTGAGCGGCCCGCCGCGCGTGCGATAGCCGGTATCGACCCACCAGGGGCCATGCCGCGCCCAATGTTCGGTGGTGCTGAGCCCCAGCAGCCCTTCGACGATCGCGATCAGGACAAAGCCGATCAGGAGGAAGAGGATGAACATCCAATATTCCTTCGGCCGCGAGCGTCCGGTGAAGCGGGCGTAGCGACGCAGCGGCAGCAGCATCCATTCCATTGCAGGGCCTCCATCGAGGTGAACGCATCATGGCTAGCATGTTTTCACGGACGATGCCGCCTCATGGATTGTCTATCCGCCGCGCCCCGGCTAAAGGCCCGCTCATGTCGACCGCAGCCACCCAGATCACCCCGGAAATCGTCGCCGAACATGGCCTGAGCCCGGAAGAATATGACCGCGTCCTGAAGGCGCTCGGCCGCGAGCCGAATCTGACGGAACTGGGCATCTTCTCGGTGATGTGGTCGGAGCATTGCAGCTACAAGTCGAGCCGCATCCACCTGAAGAAGCTGCCGACCGAGGGGCCCCAGGTCATTTGCGGGCCGGGCGAAAATGCGGGCGTCGTCGACATCGGCGACGGGCAGGCGGCGATCTTCAAAATGGAGAGCCACAACCACCCGAGCTATATCGAGCCCTATCAGGGCGCGGCGACGGGCGTTGGCGGCATCCTGCGCGATGTCTTCACCATGGGCGCGCGGCCGGTGGCGAACATGAACGCGCTGCGCTTCGGGCGGCCCGACCATCCGAAGATGAAGCATCTCATCGCCGGCGTGGTGCATGGCATTGGCGGCTACGGCAATTGCGTGGGCGTGCCGACCGTGGGCGGCGAGGTGAATTTCCACCCCGCCTATGATGGCAACATCCTGGTCAACGCGATGACCGTGGGCGTCGCGGAGACGGACAAGATCTTCTATTCGGCCGCGTCCGGCATCGGCAATCCGATCGTCTATGTGGGATCGAAGACCGGCCGCGACGGCATACATGGCGCGACCATGGCCTCAGCCGATTTCGGCGACGATGCCGACGCCAAGCGCCCGACGGTGCAGGTGGGCGATCCCTTTACCGAAAAGCTGCTGATCGAGGCGTGCCTGGAACTCATGGCATCCGACGCGATCGTCGCCATTCAGGACATGGGCGCCGCAGGCCTCACCTCCTCCTCGGTCGAGATGGCGTCCAAGGGCGGCGTCGGCATCCAACTCAACATGGATGACGTGCCGCAGCGCGAAACCGGCATGACGGCCTATGAGATGATGCTGTCGGAAAGCCAGGAGCGCATGCTGATGGTGCTCCAGCCCGGCAAGGAAGGCTTTGCCGAGGCGATCTTCCGCAAGTGGGAACTGGACTTCGCGGTGATCGGCCATGTCACCGATACCGGCCGCATGGTGCTGATCCACAAGGGCGAGACGGTGTGCGACATTCCGCTGGCGCCGCTCGCCGACGACGCGCCGCTCTATGATCGCCCGGCGATGGCGAAGGCGGACTATAAGGCTTGGTCGGGCGTCCCGCCGCTGGGCGAGATCGCTGAGAGCGCGGACCTGGGCGCCGATCTGGTGAAGCTGATGGGATCGCCCGACATCGCCAGCCGCCGCTGGATCTGGGAGCAGTATGACCACATGGTCGGCGCCGACACGGTGCAGCGCCCGGGCGGCGACGCGGCCGTGGTGCGCGTCCATGGCACGCGCAAGGGCATCGCGATCAGCACCGACTGCACCCCGCGCTATTGCTATGCCGACCCCTATGAGGGCGGCAAGCAGGCGATCGCGGAATGTTATCGCAACATTTCGGCCGTGGGCGCGACGCCGCTGGCGGTGACCAACTGCCTCAACTTCGCCAATCCGCAGCGGCCGGAGATCATGGCGCAGTTCACCGGCTGCCTGGAGGGCATGGGCGACGCCTGCCGCGCGCTCGACTTCCCGATCGTGTCGGGCAATGTGTCGCTCTACAATGAATCCAAGGCGACCGGCGGCGGCTCGGCGATCCTGCCGACGCCGGCGATCGGGGGCATCGGGCTGCTGCAGGACATCGACGTCATGACGACCGTGGCCTTCAAGGCCGAAGGCGACGCGATCTGGCTGATCGGCGAGGAAGGCGCGCATCTGGGCCAATCGATCTGGCTGCGCGAGATTGCCGGGCGCGAAGCGGGCGAGGCGCCGAAGGTCGACCTGGCGGCCGAGCGGGCACGCGGCGAAGCGGTGCGCGCGCTGGTGGCGCAAGGCAAGATCAACGCGGTGCACGACATTTCCGACGGCGGGCTGCTGGTCACGCTGGCGGAAATGGCGCTGGCGGGCGGCATCGGCGCGGAGTTGAGCGTGACGCTGACGACCGCGAGCGCCTTTGGCGAGGATCAGGGCCGCTATGTCGTGACGGCGGCGCGGGGCACGGAGATTTCGGGCGCGGTGCGGATCGGCACGGTGGGCGGCGACAAGGTCGCGGGCGTGGCGCTTGGCGAACTGCGCTCGGCGCATGAGGGCTTCTTCCCCGCGCTGATGGACGCGGAACTTTAAGCGGCGAGCTGGAGCCGTGGCATAGGGGATTGAAATCCTCCCCATCGTGATGGGGAGGTGCCAGCGCGCAGCGCTGACGGAGAGGAAATGCGCGACGTCGGCCCGTTCCTCTCCACCAGCAGACTTGCCACTCGCTACGCCGCGCGCGTCACCCTGCCGAACAGCAGCTGATAGACATCATCCCCGCCCGCTTCATCGAACGCCGCCATGACCCGGCGCAGGTCCTTCGGGCCCAACGGTTTGCGTCCCTCGCTCGGCACCACCGCGCCGATGCCTTTCAGATGCGCGATCAGGCCCTTCGCGCCGCGACAGGACAGCGCATAATCCTCGTCGAAGGCGAAGGCGTCGTCATAGCGGTCAAGCAGAGCGCGCAGATCGGCGAGGCTAGGATAGGCCGGCACGCCCGGCGTCAGCCCGCAGGCGGCATGGGCCTGCCGCCATCGCGCGAAACTGCCCTCCCCCATGGTCGAGAAGATGAGGCTGCCGCCCGGCCGCAGCAGGCCGGCGAGCCGGGCGATCCCTTCGGCGAGATCATCGAACCATTGGAAGGCGAGGTTGGAGAGGATGAGGTCGAACCAGGGGCCTTCGAACGGGGGCGCCTCCCCGTCCATGGTCAGGAAGGTGCCGGCGACGAAGCCGCCCTTGGCCGTGTGCGCCAGCATGTCGGGCGAAAGGTCGGTGACGACCAGTTCGGCGGTCGGCCAGCGCGTCTGGATGTGGCGGGTCAGAAGGCCCGTGCCGCAACCGACCTCCAGGATGCGCCGCACGCCATCGGGCCTTTGCCGCTGGGCAAGGTCGGCGAGCAGCGCGGCGGCGGCGCGCTGGGGCGCGGCATGATCGTCATAATGGTCGGCGGCCGCGCCGAAGGCATCGCTAATCCGTTGCTTGCGGCCGCTGTTCATGGCTAGTCGCATGGCAGAGCAAGCCCCCTTTTGCCAGCCTGTTTGAGCCAATCTGTTTGAGCCAATCTCTTTGAGGAAATCCCGCCGCATGAATGTCCCGTCATCCCGCAATCCTGCCATGGACGTTCTGCGCGGCTGCGCGGTCATGGGCATTTTGTGGATGAACATCACCGCCTTCGCCCTGCCCCAGACCAGCTATTTCAACCCGCTGGCGGCAGGACCACTCTCGATCGGCGACACATTGTTCTGGCTGGTGAGCTTCCTGCTGTTCGACGGCAAGATGCGGGCGCTGTTTTCGATGCTGTTCGGCGCGTCGATGCTGCTGCTGGTCGACCGGGAGGAAATGGCCGGGCGGAACGGCCGCCGATCGCAGATCATCCGCGCGGCCTGGCTGTTCCTGTTCGGCCTTGCCCATTATCTGCTGCTCTGGTCGGGCGACATATTGATGAACTATGCGCTGGTGGGACTGGCCGCCCTGCCCTTCATGCGCCGCGAACCGCTCTCGCTGGTCAAATGGGCGTTCCTCTTCTTCCTGCTGCATTTCCTGATCTGCCTGGCCTTCATCATCAGCCTTTACGGCTGGGCCCATGCCGCCGCCGCGCCGGACGCGGCGATGAGCGTGCAGGAGGGCTTTGCGAGCTTCATCACCTCCTTCACCGACCCGCATCATCCCGCGCTGCAGGCCGAAATCGCCACCTATCGCGGCGGTTTCCCGAAGATCGTGCAGTATCATCTTGGCTTTTATATGAGCGAATGGAGCTGGACCTTCCTGTTCACGGCGTTCGACACGCTGGGCTTCATGCTGCTGGGCATGGCGATGCTGAAGGGCGGGTTCCTGACCGGACGGTGGGATGCCGACCAGTATCGGCGCACCGCGCGCCATTGTTTCCTGATCGGCCTGCCCCCGATGGCGGCGCTGGCGGCCTGGCTGCTATGGCGCGATTTTCCCGCCTTGCCGGCGCTGGCGACGGCGATCGCCTGGTCGTTCCTGTTCCGCATCCCGCTGGCGGTAGGCTGGGCGGCACTGATCCTGTGGATGTGGGCGCGGCGGCGCGACCACCCCATGGCGGCCCGGATCGCGGCGGTCGGGCGCATGGCGCTCAGCAACTATATCGGGACGAGCCTGGTCATGTGCGCGATCTTCTACGGCTGGGGGCTGGGCCTGTTCGCCCAGCTGCGGCCGGCGCAGCTGCCGCTGCTCATTCTGTGCGCCTGGCCGGTGATGCTGATCTGGTCCAAGCTGTGGCTGTCGCGATTCGCGATGGGGCCGCTGGAATGGCTGTGGCGCAGCCTGTCGCGGGGGCAGCCGCAAAAGATTCGCAACAGCAGCTGAAAATACTATTGCGACCCATTATCATCTAAGCTATCTCCCGATTCAGGAGAAGCCCATGGTCGTTTGCGTCTGTAATGCCATTCGTGAGAAGGATCTGAAGGAAGCCATTCGCGATGGCGCGGATACGCCGTGCAGCGCCTATGCCCGCCTCGGCCGCCGGCCCAAATGCGGCCAGTGCGTCCCCTTCGCCCGCACGATCATCGCGGCGGAACGCGCCACCGCCTGACGCCATTGCAAATCATCCGCAGCGGAACGATCTTGCACGCGCCATGAACCGCACGGCCTATAATGGCGGAATTGCTGGGCTTTCCGATTAACAAAGCCGCTTCACGCGCCTATGATCCTGCTTCTCATCCAGACAGCCGGAGTATGCGACGATGAAGGGCGATGCCAAGGTCATCGATTATCTCAACGAGGTCCTCAAGAATGAGCTGACCGCGATCAACCAATATTTCCTGCACTATCGCATGCTGGACCATTGGGGCGTCGAGAAGCTCGCCAAGTTCGAATATGAGGAATCGATCGACGAGATGAAGCACGCCGACAAG